>NZ_JBFAML010000032.1:0-65699 GCF_040660295.1 Micromonospora sp. NPDC049891 | reverse complement strand
CCGCGACGACCGCGAGACCCTGCAGAAGGAACTCGTCGAGCTCTACCGGGTGGAGAAGGCCAACCCGCTGATGGGCTGCCTGCCGATGCTGGTGCAGATCCCGGTGTTCCTCGGGCTGCTCCACGTGCTGCGTCATCTCAAACCGACGATGCCGGAACACCTGAAGACGTTGTACGGGTGGTCGGTCACCCAGTTCGACAGCGCCTCGTCGGCCACCCTGTTCGGTGCCCCGATCGCGGGCAGCTTCGGCTCCAGCGGGCAGGACCTGGCCCTGCTCGGAGCCGACGGCGCCACGGTCCGGATCGTGGCCGCCGTACTGATCGTGACGATGATCGTCACGACCTACCTGTCCAGCCGTCAACTGATCCTGCGCAGCGGCTGGGCCGAGAACCCGCAGCAACGGATGGTGCAGCGACTGATGCTCTACGGCATTCCCGTCTCGCTGCTCGTCTCCGGACTGATCTTCCCGATCGGCGTGATCATCTACTGGGTGACAACGAACCTCTTCTCGCTCGGCCAGCAGACCTGGATGCTGCGCAGGTATCCGCCACTCCCGAGCGGCACGACCGGCCGGGGGCAGCGCGTCAGCACGCCGCAGGCTGGCGCGAACCGCACCGACGACGAGCCGGGGCGTCCGGCCGCACCGGCACCGACGGTCGGGGCGAAGCCGACGAAGCGCCGCCGCCGACGGGCCAGCTGAGTCGCGCGCTCAAAGCGCAGACGCACCAGGGCAGTTCCCGATCATCGGGAACTGCCCTGGGTCGCCCGGGCGGCCACCCATCGCGGCGGTGGCCGGCTACCCCGGAGTCAGCTGATCTCGGCGGTCGTCCAGCGGGCGGAGGCGTTGGTGACCGGCACGACGTCACCGACGAACGTGGTCGACGCCTCGACGTCGCGGCGCGCGCTCGTGCCGACCCAGAGGTCGACGTCGCCGGGCTCCACCACGCGGGTGAGCGTACGGTCGGAGAAGGCCAGCCGGGTGGTGGGCACCGTCAGCGTGACCGTGACCGACTGGCCCGGCGCCAGGTGGACCCGCTGGTACCCGAGGAGCTGCGCCACCGGTCGGGTCACCGACGCCACCAGGTCCCGGCCGTAGAGCTGAACCACGTCGTCGCCGGCCACCGCGCCGGTGTTGGTGACGCGCACGCTCACCGTCAACGCCCCGTCGGTCGGCACCGTGGCCGGAACCGCGAGGTCGGTGTACTCGAACGTCGAGTAGGACAGACCGTGGCCGAACGGCGCCGCGGGCGTCGCCAGCAGGTTTGTCACCTCGTTGCCGTCACCCAGCGTCGGATGCAGGTACGAGTACGGCTGCGCCCCCGCCGAGCGGGGCAGGCTGACCGGCAGCCGGCCCGACGGATTGACCCGCCCGGAGAGCACCCCGGCGATCGCACCGGCGCCCTCCTCACCGGGGAAGAACGTCTGCACCACCGCCGCGCAGCGGCTCAACGCCCAGTCGATCGCGTACGGCCGGCCGGTGAGCAGCACCAGCACGACGGGCTGGCCGGTCGCCAGCACCGCCTCGACAAGTTCCCGTTGCACACCGGGCAGTTCCAGATCGTCCCGGTCGCAGCCCTCGCCGACCGTGCCACGCCCGAACAGGCCAGCGTGGTCGCCGACGACAAGTACGGCGACATCCGCCGCGGTGGCCGCGGCCACCGCCTCGTCGAAGCCGGAGCGGTCGTCGTCGTCCACCTCGCAGCCGTGCGCCGAGGTGATCAGTTCGGTGCCGAACTCGGCGCGTAGCGCGTCGAGGACTGTCGGCACCTCGATGCCGGTCTCCACGTCGGGATGTTGCACGAGCACGTGGTTGAGGAAGGAGTAGCACCCGAAGAGCGCACCCTGCCGGTCGGCGTTCGGCCCGATGACCGCGATCCGGCGGCCCGCCGGCAGCGGCAACGCGTCCTGGTTGGCGACCAGGACGATCGACTTCTCGGCGAGGCGACGGGCGATCGCCCGGTGCTCGGGCGAGTCGAGGTCGACCACCTGGGCCGGCTCGTCGGTGAAGGTGGCGTCCAGCAGCCCGAGTTCCAGCTTCTGCCGCAGCACCCGCAGCACCGCCTGGTCGATCACCGACTCGTCGAGCCGGCCGGTACGCACCGACTCCGCCAGGGTCAGGTACGCGTCCCCGGTCGGCAGCTCGATGTCGACGCCCGCGGTCAGCGCCTGCACCGCCGCGTCCGCGTGGTCACCGGCGACCTGGTGCAGCAGGTTCAGGAACGCCACCCCGTAGTAGTCGGCCACCACCGTGCCGTCGAAGCCCCACCTGTCCCGCAGCACCCCGGTCAGCAGCGTCGGGTCGGCGGCCACGGGCACGCCGTCGATCTCGGCGTAGGAGTGCATCACGGAGCGCGCGTCGCCGTCGAGGAGTGCCATCTCGAACGGCACGAGCAGCACGTCGGCCAGCTCGCGCGGACCGGCGTGCACCGGCGCGAAGTTGCGCCCGGCGCGTGAGGCGGAGTATCCGACGAAGTGCTTGAGCGTGGCGTGCACGCCCTGCGACTGAAGGCCACGTACGTACGACGTGCCGAGGGTGCCGACCAGGTAGGGGTCCTCGGCGATGCACTCGTCGACCCGCCCCCAGCGGGGGTCACGGATCACGTCGAGCACCGGGGAGAGTCCCTGGTGGATGCCGAGTGCCCGCATCGACGCCCCGATCGCGGCAGCCATCTCGGTGACCAGGTCGGGGTCGAAGGCGGCTCCCCACGCCAGCGGGGTGGGGAAGGTCGCCGCCTTCCATGCCGAGAGCCCGGTCAGGCACTCCTCGTGCACGATCGCCGGGATACCGAGCCTGGTGCCCGTCACCAGGTCGGACTGGAACTTCCACAGCCATGACGCCCGCGATACGGCCTCCACGGGTCGGGTGCCGTAGGCGCGGGTGAGGTGGCCGAGCCCGTGCCGGGAGAAGTCCTCGAGCCTGCCGATGTCGCCGAACTCGCCCTGCAACGGCGCGACGGCCTCGCCCTCCGCCTTCTCCCAGAAGCCGACGAGCTGCGCGATCTTCTCCTCGATCGTCATCTGACCGAGCAGTTCACGGACACGCGTCTCGCCATCGGACCCGTACCGGTCGGGCCGGTGGTGGCCCGATCCTGTCTGGGCCGGCACCGGTGCCGGCCCGCCCACGACCTCGCGGACCTCAGTCATGCTGTGTTACCCCTTTGTGTTCGTGCCGCTGCCGCTCAGCCCTTGACCGCGCCCTGGAGGCCACCGACGATCTGCTTCTCGGCGAACGTGAAGAAAATAAGCGCCGGCAGCATTGCCAGCGAGGTGAAGGCGAGGATTCCCGCCGTGTCGGAGGTGTACTGGCTGGAGAAGTTCTGTACACCCAGCGGCAGGGTGTGCAGGCTCGCGTCACCGAGCACGAGCAGCGGCAGCAGGAACGCGTTCCAGCTCGTGACGAAGGCGAGAATACCGACGGTGACCAGCGCAGGCCGCGACAGGGGCAGCAGAATGCGCCAGAGGAAGCCGAGCCGGCCGGTGCCGTCGATGGCGGCCGCGTCCTCCAACTCGCGGGGGATGGCGGTGAGGAACGGTCGCAGGATCACGATCGTCAGTGGCAACGCGAAGGCGACCTGCGGCAGGATCACCGCGTAGTACGAGTTGATCAGGTTGAGGTCGCGCAGCATGAGGTAGAGCGGCAGGATCGCCGCTCCGGCCGGGAACAGCAGACCGAGGGTGAAGAAGGTGTAGAGCACCTCGCGGCCCCGGAAGGTGTAGCGGGCCAGCACGAACGCGGCACAGACCCCCAGCACCACGACGCCGATCGTGGTGCCCAGGGACACCACGGCGCTGTTGAACACCTGCCGCCAGAAGTCACTCTGGGTCAACACCCGGGCGTAGTTGTCCCAGACCCATGGGTCGGGCAGTCCGGCCGGATCCGCGACGATCTGCGGCGTGGTACGGAAGCCGCCGATGATCACGTAGACCACCGGAGTGATCGACACGGCTGCGACCGCGAGCGCCAGCGCGTAGGTGAGCGGGTTCCCCCACGACACCGGGCGGCGCTTGGCGGTTGGCGAAAGGACGGCGTTCGCGGCCACGATCAGTTTGCCCTTCTGGTGATGGCGCCCTCGATGTCACGACGCAGGAGGAAGCGCTGGAACAGCACCGCCGCGACGAACGAGATGGCGAACAGGATGACCGCCACCGCGTTGCCGTAGCCCCACAGGCGGGCGAAGAACCCGTTGTCCACCATGTACGTCGCCATGGTTGCCGACGCACCCAGTGACCGCACCGCGGGCACGGAGGTCACCCAGATCACGTCGAAGACCTGCAACGAACCGATCATGGACAGGAACATCCAGATCCGGATCGTGGGCCCCAGCAGCGGCAGCGTCACGTGACGCTGGATCTGCCACCAGCTCGCGCCGTCGATCGCGGCGGCCTCGTTCAGCTCCTGCGGCACGTTCGACAGGCCGGCGAGCAGAAGGATGATGGCGAAACCGACGTACTTCCAGGTGAGGACGGCCAGCAGCGTCCAGATGACGACGTCGAGGTCGGCGAGCCACGCCTGCACCAGGCTGCCCAGCCCGATCGACTCCAGCATCGCGTTGACCGTGCCGGCGTCGGACAGCAGCAGCTTCCACATGATGCCGACGGTGACCTCGGCGAGCACGTACGGCACGAAGGCCAGCAGGCGGAACACCGTCCGGCCGCGGAAGTTGCGGTTGAGCAGCAGCGCCACGCCCAGGGCGATGGGCCCCTGGATCAACAGTGACCCGAACACGATGATCGCGTTGTTGCGCAGCGCGTCGAGGAAGATCGGGTCCTGGAACGCCAGGACGTAGTTGTCGAAGCCCACGTAGTCGGTGGGCGGTCCGACGCCGCGCCAACGGAACAGGCTGTAGTAGAAGGCGAAGCCCATCGGGACCAGCACGAACATCACGTAGACGATCACGGCTGGTGTCGTGAGCCCGATGATCTCGTACCACTTGCGTCGGGTCTCGGCGGCCCGAGCTGACGAGCGCCGGGCGGGCCGGGGTCCCGCCGGCGGCGCGGATGCGCCGCCGGCGAGGTCCAGGGTCGGGTTGGTCGACGTCACTTGCGCGCGGCCGCCTTCATGGCCTCGACAACCTTCTCGGGGGTGCCGTTGCCAGCGAAGATGGCGACGATCGCGTCGTTCATCGCGTTACCGACGGTGCTGCCGAAGGCCGTGTCCAGCCAGAGCTGCACGTAGGTGGCGCTGGTAGTGGCCTCCAGGATGGACTTGAGGGCCGGGTCCTTGACGCCGTCCTCGGCGCCCTTGGCGACGGGCAGGCCGGTGCCGGTCTCGGCGTAGCCCTTCTGCACCTCGGGGCTCACGATGTACTTGAGGAACTCGACGCACTCGGCCGGGGCGTTCTTGGCGCAGGCGAAACCGTCGCCACCGCCGAGAGCCGCCTTCGGGTCACCGGCGGAACCGGCGATGGCCGGAACCGGGAACCAGCCGATGAACTTGTTCAGCGCCTCCTGGTCCTCGGTCACGGTGTCCAGGGTGCCCTTGTTCCAGTCACCCATCAGCTCCATCGCGGCCTTGCCGTTGGCCAGCAGACCGTTGGCGCTGGTCGGGTCGTTCTGACCCGGCGTGGCGATGAAGTTCGGCTGGAACGGCTTGGTGTCGATGAAGGCCTTCAGGTCCTGGCCGGCCTTGACGAAGCACTGGTCGTCGAAGTTGTTCTCGAGGCTGGCCTTGCGCAGGGTGTCGACCGAGCAGGCGCGCAGCGCGAAGTTGTACCACCAGTGCGCGGCCGGCCACTTGTCACCGGCACCGACGGCGATCGGAATGACGTTGATCGCCTTGAGCTTGGTGACCGCGTCGTTCAGCTCGTCGAACGTGGTCGGCGGCGCGGCGATGCCGGCCTGCTGGAACAGCTCCTTGTTGTACCAGATGCCCTCGATGCCCATCCGGTACGGCAGGCCGTACTGCTTGCCGTCCACCTGCCAGATCTCGACCGCGCTGCCGATGTTGGCAGCCTCGTCCTTGACCTGCTCGGTGATGTCCTTGAGGTAGTCGGCCTCGACCTGCTCGCGGATCTCACCGCCGCCCCACGCCTGGAAGATGTCCGGCGGGTCGTTGCTCAGCAGCGCGGCAGGGAGCCGGGTGCGCTGGAGCTGGTTGGTCTCGATGCCCTCGATCTCGATAGTGACCGTGGGGTGCAGCGCGTTGAAGTCCTTGGCGACCTTCTCCCAGTAGGTCTTACCAGGACCGTCCTGGGAGGCGTTGTGCCACCAGGTCAGCGTGACCGGGTTCTTGAACAGCTCGCTCTCGGCGGGTGCTTCGTCCTCACCGCCGCCGCCGCAGCCGGCGACGAGTAGTGCGGTTGTCATGGACAGCGCTAGAAAGGTGGTTGCACGGCGCTTTATAGCCATCGATGTCTCCTCGACCAGTCAGTCGGGTGCTCGGCCTGAGCGAGTTTTTCAGTCGGGTAACCCAGTGTCAATCGGTGTCGATAACGTTTTCGACTCGTCTCCGTAACCGGCCCGATGGCCCTCTATCATCATCGGCGTGGTGTTTCCCCAGCGTGTGAAGATGTCGGACGTGGCCCGCACGGCCGGCGTCTCCGTGGCGACCGTATCCAAGGTGGTGAACGGCCGTTACGGAGTGGCACAGGCGACCGTGGAACGGGTCCAGCAGGTCATCCGCCAACTCGGCTATGAAGCCAGTCTGGGAGCGCAGAGCCTGCGCAGTCACCGCACCAATGTGCTGGGCATCCTGGTCGCCGAGTTCGAGCCGTTCTCGACCGAGTTGCTCAAGGGCGCTTCGGTGGAGGTCGCCGGCACCGGCTACCAGTTACTGGCGTACTCCGGTGGCGACGGGGCCGGTACGGCAGTCGGTTGGGAACGCCGCTCGCTGGCCCGGTTGTCGGGCACGCTCATCGACGGCGCCGTGATCGTCACGCCGACCGTGGTGGAGACCAAGCAGGGCTTCCACGTCGTGGCCGTCGACCCGCACACCGGCCCGTCGGGGCTGCCGACAGTCGACTCCGACAACTTCGCCGGTGCCGTCCTCGCGACCAACTACCTGTTGTCACTCGGCCACCGTCGCATCGGGCACATCAGCGGCCGCCGCGACCTCGAATCGTCACGCCTGCGTGAGGCGGGCTTCCGGCAGGCCATGGCCGACGCGGGCGTGACCGTGGACGAGCGTCTGGTCAGGGTCGGCGGATTCCGGATCGAGAGCGCCGCCGAGACCGCCGCTGAGCTGCTCTCGCTGCCCGACCGCCCGACCGCGGTCTTCGCCGGAAACGACCTCTCCGCGATCTCCACCATCGACGTCGCCCGGAGCATGGGCCTGTCGGTCCCCGACGACCTGTCCGTGATCGGCTTCGACAACATCCCGGAATCGGCGCTCGTCAACCCGCCGCTGACCACGATAATGCAGCCGTTGCAGCGGATGGGCGCGGAGGCGTTGCGCCTGCTCGTCGACCTGATCGCCGGCGTCGAACGCGACACCCACATCCGGCTGCCCACCGAACTGGTCGTCCGCTCCTCCTGCCGCCCCTACGACCCCACCGACGCCTAGCCACCCCGCCGCCCCGCCACCCGGCGTCACCCCGCCCCGCCGCCCGCCGACCCCCGCCCCGCCGCTCGGCACCCCGCGCTCGGCGCTGCGAGATGCGGCATCTCGCGGTATCCCTGGCGCCGGAGACCCCGACATGCCGCATCTCACGAGCCGGCCCAGAGGCCGAGCCAGACCCAGAGGCCGAGCCACGCCCAGAGGCCGAGCCAGGGCCCGACGCGTTGAGGCGGTGGTCAGTGGCGGGCGAGGGCGGCGGCGGTGTCCCGGTCGAGTTGGCCGTCGACGACGACCACCCGGTAGTGCCCGCGCCGGCTGGTACCGGCCGGGATGGTCCGGGTCTGCTCGAAGGCGAAGGCCACACAGACCCCCGGATACATGGCGGTCCGGACGAACCACCGGTCGCCGTCGCCGAGGCCGTTGAAGACCAGGGTGTACGCCCCACCCTCCGGCGCCCGTGCCCGCATCGCCACCCAGGGTTCCGCGCACCCGTTGACCTGCTCCTCGCCGGCCAGCCGGGCGGTGAAGACCTCGGGCGGCTCGGCCGCCACCGCGCGCCAGAAGAATCCGCCGTAGCCCGCGCCGCCGGGGCGGCCGTTCGTGGCCGGGCTACCCAACGTGACGTCGCGATCGGTGGGCGCGGCGAGGGTGCTGGTCAGGTCGAGCCGCCACGCGCTCCGCTGACCCGGCACCGCCGAGGCGGTGAGCACCCGCCGCTCGGTGAGCAGCACCCGACCCTCGGGGTCACACCAGTGCAGCCGGTGGTCGAGCCGGTCCGTCGCCAGGTGTTCCCATCCGGTGTGCACGATCCGGCCGTGGTCGGCGCGCCACGTGTAGCCGGTGCCCCGCACGTACGTCCGCCCGCCCCACAGGTTGGTGCCGGCCACGTCCTGCACGGCCAGCGACGCACCCAGGTGCCACACGTGATCGGCGGGCAGCACGTCGGTGACCTGGGTGCCGGCCAGGGTACGCACCGGATGCAGGTACGGCCGGGGCCCGTGCCGGACGTCGAGGTCGGGAGCGAGCACGTACCGGGCGACGGGCGTGCCGTCGACGACGAGCTGCGGGTCGGTCACGACAGCTCCGCGCGGGCGACCGGACGGCGTCGGGCGACGGCGTGCACGGCGGCCAGCGCGTACCCGGCCAGGATCGGCACCGCCACCGGAGTGACAAGCACACCCAGCACGACCACGAGGACTGCGGTGCCGGCGAGCGCGGCCCAGTTCGCGGGGTGGTCGAGGCAGGCGCGGGCGGCCCGGGTGACCGCCGACCGCCACCCGGTGCCGCCGGCACGCCCCACCTCGACCACGATCGCGGCGGCGTAGCCGAGCAGGGCCGCCGCGACGACGATTGTGAGAACCAGCGCCACCGTACCTCCCGGAACGCGGCCGGTGGCCAACGCGGCCAGGTCCGCGACGAGCAACCCGGCGGCGGCCGACCCGATCAGGACCACCGGCAGCCCCGGCAGCAGCGCCCGACCGAAGCGCGACAGCGTACGCCGAGCGGGCGGCCAACTGCCGGTGGTGAGCCAGTCGTGCACGGCCGCGCTGGCGGTGCCGACCGCGGCACCGGCGGTCAGCACCGGTGCCGCGGCGAGCACGGCCAGGATGCCAAGCAACGCGAGGTCGGCGGCGTCGCTGACGGTGTCGCGCCAGTCCCGCCCCGACCCGCGCCGCTCGGCGCGGGCGTCAGCCCTTGAGTCCACTGGTGTTGATCCCCTCGACGAGCATCCGCTGGAAGGCCACGAAGAACAGGAAGACCGGCAGCAGGGACAGCACCGCCATGGCGAACATCGGCCCGACGGCACTCTGGCTCGTCGAGTCGATGAAGAGGGTCAGCGCCACCGGGACCGTGTAGTCGCTCAGGTTGGACAGGAAGACAAGTTGCCGGAAGAAGTCGTTCCAGGTCCAGATGAACGAGAAGATCGCGGTGGTGACCAGGGCGGGCCGGCTCAGTGGCAGGATGACGTGCCGGAAGATGCCGAACGCGTTCGCGCCGTCGATCCGCGCCGCCTCGTCCAACTCGCGGGGGATGCCGCGCATGAACTGCACCATCAGGAAGACGAAGAACGCCTCCGTGGCCAGGAACTGCGGGATCAGCAGTGGCAGATACGGCCACTCCCCGCCGACCAGACCCAGGGTGCGGAAGAGGATGTACTGCGGGACGATCAGCACGTGCCCCGGCAGCAGCAGGGTGCCGATCATGACGGCGAACCACAGCCCGCGCAGCCGGAACTTCAGCCGGGCGAAGGCGTACGCGGCCAGCAGGCAGCTCACCGCGTTGCCGACCACGGTGAGCAGGCTGACCATGGCGCTGTTGAGGAAGAAGCGGGCGAAGCTGACGTCGAAGTTGGTCCACCCGGCCGTGTAGTTGCCCGGGGTGAAGTTCCGGGGCAGCAGGCCGATGTTGTTGACGATCTCCTCCTGCGACTTGACGGAGGTGCCGATCATCCAGAACAGCGGGTAGAGCACGACCGCGACAATGGCCAGCAGCACGACCAACCGGAGCCAGGAACGGCTGCGGGGGCGTTGCGGGCGGGTCGCCACGGGCGCGGCGACGGTACCGGCCAACATCAGCGGTCCTCCCCGTCGGAGTAGTGCACCCAGAACCGGCCGGTGCTGAAGAAGATCACCGTGATGGTCGCGATGGCGATCAGGAACACCCAGGCCATCGCGGAGGCGTAGCCCATCTCCAGGTCGGTGAAGCCGGTGATGTAGAGGTTGAGCGTGTACATCAGGGTCGAGTCGACCGGCCCGCCGGTGCCGTTGCTGAGCACGAACGCGGCGGTGAAGCCCTGGAAGCCGTTGATGGTCTCCAGCACCAGGTTGAAGAAGATCACCGGAGAGAGCATCGGCAGGGTCACGTTCACGAACTGCCGGAACTTGCCAGCCCCGTCGACCGAGGCGGCCTCGTACAGCTCGGTCGGCACCTGCTTGAGCCCGGCCAGGAAGATCACCATCGGCGCGCCGAACTGCCAGATGGCGAGCACCATAAGCGTCTCCAGCGCCCAGTCCGGGTCGTTGACCCAGGGCTTGCCCTGAATGCCGAAGAGGGCGAGGAACGAGTTGAACGCGCCGTCCCGGTTGAACATGTTGACCCAGACGATGGCCAGGGCCACGCTGCCGCCGAGCAGTGACGGCAGGTAGAACAGGCCACGGAACAGCCCGACTCCGCGCCAGGCCCGGTTGAGCAGCAGCGCGACCCCGAGTGCCGCGGCCAGTTTCAGCGGTACGGCGATCAGGGCGAAGCTGAGGGTCACCCGTACCGAGTGCCACCACGAGGGATCGCTTGTGAACATCCGCTCGTAGTTGGCCAGCCCCACCCACTCCACCTCGGAGAACGGGGTGAGGATGTCGTAGTTGGTGAAGCTCAGGTAGAGCGACAACAGCATGGGTATCGCCGTGATGCCCATCAGACCGATGAGCCAGGGCGACAGGAAGACATAACCGGCCAGACCTTCTCCGTGCCGGATCCGTCCGGTCCCGCGCCGGTTGGCGTCGGGCCGGACGGATCCGGTGCCGCGTCGGGTCGGGTCGGGCGCCGTGGTCAGGGCCACGAACTGCTCCTCTCCGGTGGTGCGGCGGGTCAGGAGGCGATTGCCGCCTTGCACGCTTCGACGAACTGGGCGGCGGCGTCGGCGGGGGTGGCCCGGCCGTACTGGGCGTTCTCGGCGGCCTTGGTCAGCTCGGCGCGTACCTTGCTGTGGCCCTTGATCGGCACCTGCGGCGACTCGCCGAACGACTCGGCCAGCTTGTTCTCGACCTCGATGGACTGCTTCATCGCCGGGTCGGTGGTGTCGTCGCTGACCACCCGACGCAGGTCCATGTTGGACGGCAGACCGCGGTCGGTGCCGAGCAGCTTGACCGCGTCAGGGTCGTTCGCCAGGAAGTTGATCACGTCGACGGCGATGTCGGCGTTCTTGCTGCCCCGGAAGACCGACCAGTACATCGAGGCACGGGCCCACTGGGCGCTCGGGTCACCCGGGTACGCGATGACACCCAGCTCGTCGGCGGTGTTCTTCTTCAGCTCGGGCATCTGGTTGACCCAGACCCAGCTGGTGCCGGCCTTGCCGGTCACCACCAACTGCTTGGTGATGTCGGTGGCGTTGCCCTCGTGGATGACGTCCGGCGTCGGGGTGGCTCCCCGGTCCCGGGCACCCTTCCACAGCTCGAACCACCTGGTCACGTCCTCGGCGGTGAAGCCCAGGTCGGTGCCGGAGTAGAGGTCCTTGCCCTGCTGGCGCAGCCAGACCCAGAACGCCTTGTAGTCGGCGCTGGGGTCCTGGGTGCCGGGTACGCCCGTCTTCTTGCTGACCTGCTCGGCCCAGGCGATGTGCTCCTCCCAGCTCATCCCGGTGGTCGGCTCGGGCAGGCCGTTCTTCTCCAGCAGCGTCTTGTTGTAGACCAGACCCTGGGTGTTCTCGCCGGAGGCGACGCCGGCGAGCTTGCCGTCGACCACGCCGTATCCGAGCAGGCTGGGCGGGAACTTCGTGGTGTCGAGCTTGCCCGAGTCCTGGTACGGCTTGAGGTCCAGGGTGGTGTTGCGGGCCGCGTACTCGGCGAGGAAGTTGTCGTCGATCTGGAAGATGTCCGGCGGGTTGCCACCGGCGGTGAGGGTGGCCAGCTTGTCGAAGTAGCCCTGGTTGGCCTGCCAGGTCTTCTCGAACACCACGTCGGGGTTCTTCTGCGTGTAGAGGTCCAGCGCCTGCTCGGTGAGCTGGGCCCGGGCGTCGCCGCCCCACCAGAAGATGGAGACCTTGGTCTTGCCGTCGGAGCCGGCGTCATCGCCGCAGGCCGCAGCCATGCCGACCATCGGCAGGGCCACGACGGCGGCGAGCATGCCGCGCAGCAGCCGGCGGCGTAGCAGGGGGGTACGGTAGGTGCGCCCGTCTGGCGCGCTGACGGTGGGGTGCGTTGCGGGGTGCATGTGCGCTCAACTCCTTGGCGTTAGGAGGCGACGACGTCACCGGCGGCCACGATCGGGTTGCCCGGGTCCGCACGGCGATGCGGGCCCGGGCCAGCGGCAGCGGTTCCGGGACGTTCCCGGCCGGCGTAGGGGCCCGGCCCGGTGGAGTCGCGGATGACCAACTCGGTCTGGAGCATTACCTGTGCGGTGGTGCGACGGACGCCGACTGCCACGCCGGCACCGCCGCCCCGCGCGGTACGCGGAACATCGGTGTCCTGTTGCAGCAACATGTCGACGGCCGTCCGGCCGGCGGCCGCGGTCGGCGTGGCCACCGTCGTCAGCTTGGGGCGGGTGAGCCGGCTCAGGGAGATGTCGTCGACGCCGACGACACTGATCTCCTGCGGCACCCGGACCCCGAGTGCGTCGAGCCCCTCCAGGAGGCCGATCGCCATCAGGTCGTTGTAGGCGAGGACGGCGGTGACGCCGGCCCGGCGGACCGGATCGGCCTGGGCGAAACCGCCGGTCTCGGTGGGCGGGTTGGGGCCGAGCACCGTCAGGTCCGCTCCCGCGGCCCGGGCGGCGGCGCTGGCCGCCCGGCGGATCTCCCGGCTGGTCCACGAGCCGCGTGGCCCGCCGAGTAGCGCGATCTCCCGGTGGCCCAGCCCGGCGAGGTGCTCGATGGCCGACCGGGCGCCCTGCCCGACGTCCATCAGCACGCACGGCAGCCCGGCCAGTTGGCGGTTCACCACCACAAGTGGCACCTCCCGGCTGAGCTGCTCGATCAGGCTGTTGCTCATCCGGGGGCTGCACAGCAGCACCCCGTCGACCTGCTTGGCCAACGCGTGGACCAGTTCCTCCTCGGCGGCGGCGTCCTCGTTGGTGTCGGCCACGAAGACGTGGTAGTCGCGGTGGCGGGCCTGGCTCTCCGCTGCCTTGATCAGTGGCGGGAAGAAGGGGTTGGCGATGTCGGCGATGATCAGCCCGATGTTGTGGGTACGGCCGGTGATGAGGGCGCGGGCGGCACGGTTGGGCCGGTAGCCCAGATCCTCGGCACACGCGAGCACTCGTACCCGGGTCTCCGGATTGACCAGGTGGGGCGCCGAGAAGGTGCGGGAGACGGTGGAGATGTGCACTCCGGAGGCCCGGGCGACGTCCCTGATGGTGACTGGCATCCAGGCCCCCTTCGTCGATGTGTCGGCGGTCACGGTGCCGCCAATTAATGCAAACGGTTGCTCCAGTGTCAACGGTGGATGGTTACAGCTGTGTTTCGGCAGGCCCCTCTCCATGCACAGTTAAGCCCCCAAACCAGGGCAAGGACCGCCGATTTTCGAGCCTTCGTTGACGCGAGCCGATCGACCGTGATTACTTCAATGCAAAGGTTTGCAGAGAGATCGAGGAGGATCGGTAGGTGTCACCGCAACCTGGCAGACGCTCCCGGCACGCCGTGGTCGGCACCGGCGCCCGCGCCGAGATGTTCGTCCGGGCGCTGGTGCGCGACCACGCCGACACCGCCGAGCTGGTCGCCTTCGCCGACGTCAACCAGGCTCGGATGGACGCCCACAACCGGTGGCTCGGCGAGCTGGGCCACCGTCCCGTGCCGACGTACCACGCGGACGACTTCGCCGCGATGCTGGTCAAGGAGCACGTCGACGTGGTGCTGGTGACCTCGGTGGACGTCACCCACGACGAGTACGTGGTGGCCGCGCTGGAGGCCGGCTGCGACGTGGTCACCGAGAAGCCGATGACCACCGACGCACCGCGCTGCCAGCGCATCCTCGACGCGGTACGACGTACCGGCCGGCGGGTGACGGTGGCCTTCAACTACCGCTACAACCCGCTGCACGAGCAGGTGCGTCGGCTGCTGGCCGACGGTGCGGTCGGCGAGATCGGTTCGGTGCACTTCGAGTGGCTGCTCGACGTGCGCCACGGCGCCGACTACTTCCGCCGCTGGCACCGCGACAAGGCCAGCTCCGGCGGCCTGATGGTGCACAAGGCCAGCCACCACTTCGACCTGGTCAACTGGTGGTTGGACGCCACACCCGTGCAGGTGTACGCCGCCGGCCGGCTGTTCTTCTACGGTGCCGCCGGCCGGCGTCACGGTTACGCCCGGGACTACGACCGGGCGCACGCCTCGCCGGCCGCCGCCGACGACCCGTTCGCGTTGCGCCTGGCCGAGCACCCCCGGCTGCGCGAGCTGTACCTCGACGCCGAGGCCGAGGACGGCTACCACCGGGACCGCAACGTCTTCGCCCCCGGAGTCAGCATCGAGGACGACATGGCGGTGCTGGCCACCTACTCCACCGGGGCGACCATGACCTACCACCTCACCGCGTACGCGCCCTGGGAGGGATACCGGGTGATGGTCAACGGCAGTCGGGGCCGGCTCGAACTGGAGGTCACCGAGAGCGAGTTCGTCAGCCCGGCCGCCGCCGGTGCGCTCAAGGGTGCCGCGCTGCACGGCGACCAGGCCGCCGACGAGGGTGGCGCCGCCACGCTGACCCTGCGCCCCTTCTGGTCACCGCCACAACGCATCGAGGTCGAGGGGTACACCCGGCACGGGCACGGCGGGGCGGACACCCGGATGACCCAGGTGCTGTTCGGCGGCGTACCCGATCCGCTGCACCGCGCGGCCAGCGCCCGCGACGGGGCCCTGGCCCTGCTCACCGGCCTGGCCGCCAACCGGTCCTTCGACACCGGCACCCCCGTGCGGGTCGCCGACCTGCTCACCCTCGACTGACTCGACCACAGGAGCCGCTCCCCGTGCCCACCTCGACCAGACCCGACCTGCTCCTCCCCGCCGAGCCGGGCCAACGCGCGCTGGCCCGGGAGCTGTACGCGCTGGTGGCGCAGTTGCCCATCATCTCCCCGCACGGGCACGTGGACCCGGCGCTGCTGGCCGAGGACCAGCCGTTCCCCGACCCGTCGCAGCTGCTCATCGTCCCCGACCACTACGTGACCCGGATGCTGCTCAGCCAGGGCGTCTCCCCCGGCGAACTGGGCGTACCCAGTCACGACGGCAGCCCGGTGGAGACCGACGGGCGACGGATCTGGCGTCGTTTCGCCGACCACTGGCACCTGTTCCGCGGCACCCCGTCGCGGCTGTGGCTGGAGCAGACCTTCACCGAGGTCTTCGGCGTCGACACCCGGCTCACCCCGGGCACCGCCGACAAGGTGTACGACGCCCTCGCGGCCCGGCTCGCCGAGCCCGGCTTCCGGCCCCGGGCCCTGTTCGAGCGGTTCAACATCGAGGTGCTCGCCACCACCGAGTCACCCCTTGACGACCTGGGCCGGCACGCCAAGCTCGCCGCCGACGGCTGGGGCGGCCCGGGCGGGCGGGTGGTCACCACCTTCCGCCCGGACAACGTGGTCGACCTGGACTTCGAGGGCTGGTCGACGAACGTCGACCGGCTCGGCGAGATCGCCGGAGAGGACACCGGGACGTACGCCGGATATCTGGCCGCCCTGCGTGCGCGCCGGGCCGCATTCATCGCCGCCGGTGCCACCTCCTCCGACCACGGCCACCCCACCGCCCGCACCCTCGACCTCGGAGCCGACGCGGCGACGCTGTTCGACCGGGCCCGGCGGGGCGCGGCGGAGCCGGGCGACGCGGAGGCGTTCCGCGCGCACATGCTGCTGGAGTTCGCCCGGATGTCGCTCGACGACGGCCTGGTCATGCAGCTGCACCCGGGCGCGGTACGCAACCACAACCGGTGGTTGCACGCCCGGCACGGCCGCGACGTAGGCGGCGACGTTCCGCAGGTCACCGAGTACGTGCACGCCCTCGCGCCGCTGCTGGACGCGTACGGCAACGACCCCCGGCTGCGGGTGGTGCTGTACACCCTCGACGAGGACACCTTCACCCGGGAGCTGGCGCCGCTGGCCGGCGGGTACGCCGCCCTGCTGCTCGGTGCCCCCTGGTGGTTCCTGGACTCCCCCGAGGTGCTGCGCCGCTTCCGCGAGTCGGTCACCGAGACCGCCGGCTTCTACAACACCGCCGGGTTCGTCGACGACACCCGGGCGTTCTGCTCCATCCCGGTCCGCCACGACGTGGCACGCCGCATCGACGCCGGCTACCTGGCCCGGCTGGTGGCCGAGCACCGGCTGCCCATGGACGAGGCCGCCGAGACCATCGTCGACCTCGCGTACCGGCTGCCGAAGCGGGTCTTCAAGTTCGGAGAGGAATCATGACCAGCATCACCGAGGTCACCGTGCACGACGTACGGTTTCCCACCGCCGCCAGCGGCGACGGCTCCGACGCGATAAACCGTGGCGACTACTCGGCCACCTATGTGGAGCTGAGCACCGACGGTGGACCGACCGGCGCCGGCTTCACCTTCACCAACGGTCGCGGCAACGAGATCACCTGCGCGGCGGTACGCGCCCTGCGCCACCACGTGGTGGGTCGTACGGTCGAGGAGATCACCGCCGAGCCGGTGGCGTTCTGGCGCTCGCTCGTCGCCGACGTGCAGCTGCGCTGGCTCGGTCCGGAGAAGGGGGTCATCCACATGGCCACCGGAGCGCTCGTCAACGCGGTGTGGGACCTGCGGGCCAAGCTGGCCGGCAAGCCCATGTGGCGTTACCTGGCCGAACTGCCCACCGACGAGCTGGTGGCAAACGTCGACTTCAAGCACATCACCGACGCGCTCACCGCCGACGAGGCCGCCGCGATCCTGGACAAGGGACGCGACGGGCTCACCGACCGGCTCGGTGTGCTGGAACGGGACGGTTTCCCGTCGTACACCACCTCGGTCGGTTGGCTCGGCTACCCGGACGACAAGGTCCGGGCGCTCACCCGGGCCGCGTACGCGCAGGGGTGGCGGGCGATGAAGATGAAGGTCGGCGGGCCGCCCGCCGACGACCTGCGGCGGGCCCGGATCATCCGGTCGGAGATCGGCCCGGACGCACTGCTGATGATGGACGCCAACCAGGTATGGGACGTCGACGAGGCGATCACCAACATGACGGCGCTGGCCGAGGTCGACCCGTACTGGATCGAGGAGCCGACGCATGCCGACGACATCCTCGGCCACGCCCGGATCGCCCAGGCGATGGGTGAGCTGACCGGCGGGCGGTGCCGGGTCGCCACCGGCGAGGTGGCCGCCAACAAGGTCATCTTCAAGCAGCTGTTGCAGGCCGAGGCGATCGGCGTGATGCAGATCGACGCCTGCCGGGTCGGCGGGATCAACGAGGTGCTCGCCGAGATCCTGATGGCGGCGAAGTTCGGAGTGCCGATCTGCCCGCACGCCGGCGGTGTCGGCCTCTGCGAGTACGTGCAGCACCTGGCGATCTTCGACTACCTGCGGGTGGGCACGAGTCTGGAAGGGCGGATGGTGGAGTACGTGGATCACCTGCACGAGCACTTCGTCGACCCGGTACGCACCCGCGACGGGCGCTACCTGCTGCCGACCGCACCGGGCTACAGCGCCACCATGCACCCCGAGTCGCTCGCCACCTTCCGCTTCCCGGACGGCCCGGCGTGGCGGTGACCGTGGGCGCGTCCCGACTCGGGTTGGGCGCGGTGCGCCGGTTGCCCACCGAATCCCGCCCACTTGTCCGCCCGGGCACGGTACCGGCCGGGGTGGTGCACCTCGGGCTCGGTGCCTTCCACCGGGCCCACCAGGCGATCTACACCGAGCAGGCGATCGGCCTGGCCGGCGGCGACTGGGGCATCGTCGGCGTGGCGCCCCGCAACGCGGCGCTCGTGGCGACCCTGGCCGCCCAGGACAACCTCTTCAGCGTCAGCACGCTCTCCGCCGCCGACCGGCGCACCCGCGTGGTCGGATCGCTGGCCGGGGTACGGCTGGCCGCCGCCGATCCGCAGGCGGTGGTGGCCCTGTTGGCCGACCCGGCGATCCGGGTGGTCACCCTGACCGTGACCGAGAAGGCGTACCAGCTCGACCCGGCCGCCGGCACGCTGCGCCCCGACGCCGACCTGGTCGCCGACCTGACCACCGACCGACCGCCGGCCACCGTGCCGGGGCTGCTGGTGCGCGGCCTGCTGGCCCGCGCCGCCGCCGACGCCGGGCCGATCGCCCTGGTCAGTTGCGACAACCTGCCCGCGAACGGCCGCCGGCTGCGCGGCCTGGTGACCCAGTCCCTGGCGTACGCGGGCACGCCGCCACCGGCGGTCGACTGGGTCGAGGCGCACGTCGGTTTCCCGGGCACCATGGTGGACCGGATCGTCCCGGCCAGCACCCCGGAGACCCTCGCCGCGGCCCAGCGGGCGCTCGGCGTCGAGGATCTCGCGGCGGTGGCGGCCGAGCCGTACACCCAGTGGGTCATCGAGGACGACTTCCCCGGCGGCCGTCCCGCGTGGGACCGCGCCGGGGCGGTGCTCTGCGCGGACGCGGGACCGTGGGAGCGGCTGAAGCTGCGCGCGCTCAACGGCGTGCACTCGGCCACCGCGTACCTCGGTGCGCTGGCCGGCTGCGAGACGATCGCGGACGCTCTCGCCCTGCCGCACCTGGACACCGTGCTGCGCCGGCTGATCGCCGAGGACGTGGCCGCCAGCTTCGCACCACCCGACGGGGTGGACGTGGTCGGCTACGGCGAGCAGGTGCTGGAGCGATTCGGCAACCCGGCGATCCGGCACCGCACCCTCCAGGTGGCGATGGACGGGTCGCAGAAGCTTCCGCAGCGCATCCTGCACACGATCGCCGACCTGCGCGCGGCCGGGCGGCCGGCCCGCTGGGCGACACTCGTCGTCGCCGCCTGGATCCGGTTCGCCCAGGGCAGCGCCGACGACGGTCGGGCCCTGCCGCTGAACGACCCGCTGGCGGAGCGGATCCGCGCGGCCCTGGCCGCCGCGCCGCAGACCCCGGCGGGGGCGGTGGACGCGGTGCTCGGTCTCGACGAGGTCGTCCCGCCCGAGGTGGCCGCCGACGAGCAGGTACGCGCCGACGTGTCGGCCTGGCTCACCGACCTGCACCACCACGGCGTACGGGCCACAGTGGCCGGTGCGGCGTGACGTCCGTCGACGGTCCACCGACGGCGTCGACCCGCGGCGCCGGCGTCGACGCCGGCCGGGCTGAAGCGGGACCGGCTCGGCCGACGGTGGCGCGGGGGTCGCGCGGTGCGCAGGTGCCCCGGGTGGCGCTGGTCGGCGCGAACGGGCACGGGCGCTGGCATCGTCGGGTGATCGGTCCGCTGCACGATGCCGGCCGGGTACGGCTGGTCGCCCTTGTCGACACCCGGCCGATCGAGCCGGAACCGGCGGCGCCGGTCCCGGCCGGGGTGCCGGTGTTCACCGATCACCGGGCGATGCTCGCCGATCTCGCGCCGGACGTGGTGGTCATCTGCACCCCACCGCACACCCATCTGCGGATCGCCCGGGACGCGGTGGCCGCCGGTGCGGACGTGCTGCTGGAGAAGCCACCGGTGCTGTCCACCGCCGAGCACGAGGAACTGGCCGGCGCACTGGCCACCACCGGTCGGGTCGTGCAGGTCGGGTTCCAGGCGCTCGGTTCGGCGGCGCTCACCGCGTTGACGGACGCCGTGGCGGCTGGCCGGGTGGGCGCGGTGAGCGGCATCGCCACGGTGGCCGCCTGGCAACGACCGGACGCCTACTACGCCCGTGCGCCCTGGGCCGGACGGCGCCTGCTGGACGGGCGGCCGGTGCTCGACGGCGCGCTGGCCAATCCGCTCGCGCACGCGGTGATGCAGTGCCTGGCGGTCGCCGAGGCGGTCGGCGGCGGGCCGGTGGAGCCGGTCAGCATCGAGGTGGAGCGCTACCGGGTGCGGCCGATCGAGGTGGACGACACGGCCGCGCTGCGGGTACGGCCGCGGCACGGTCCGCCGATCGTGGCCGCGGTGACCCTCGCCGGCGAGGACTTCATCGCCGGCGAGGTGATCGTCACCGGCGAGGCCGGCCGGGCCGTGCTGGAGTATCCGACCGACCGGCTGCTGCTGCCGGGCGAGGCCACCGCCGGTGAGGTGCCCGGCCGGTGCGGGCTGCTGGAGAACCTGCTGGCCCATCGGGCCGACCCACGGGTACCCCTGATCGCGCCGCTGGCCCGGACCGCGCCGTTCACCGCCGTACTGACCGCCCTGCAGGCGGCACCCGAGCCGACGCTGCTCGATGGTGAGCTGGTGGAGGCCGTCGGTGCCGGTCCGCAGCGGGTACTGCGGGTGCGCGGCGTCAACAAGGTGCTACGTCGGGTGGTCGACGAGGGTCGGCTGCCCTCAGAACTCGGCGTGCCCTGGGCGATAGCCCCTTGGCGAACCGTTCCGCTCGGGCAAGAATAGGAGGCGTCGCCGCAACAAACTGCAAATCTCCGGTCCACACAGGATCGGAGAAAATGCGATGAACAGCGGTTTCCCGACCAGCACACGTCGGGATGATGCCACTCGACACCATTAACTGCAACAATCCTGCACATCAATAATATTGACCCCAATAAAAACGTAACCGTAACCTTCGTCATTAATACGAAACAGCGACGAAGGAAACGGAACGAGCCGATGCGCAGACTTGCCGCCACCGCGGCATCGATCATTATCGCCCTGACCACCGCACCCACCGCCGCCGTGGCACGACCGTCGAGCGACGTGGGCGCGCCCGCCGGCAGCCACCTTGAGCGGGACGCCGGGAAACCACTCGCACCGCTGGCCCGTCAGCTCGGCCGCCAGGCCCTCCCGCCCGGCGACGGCTGGGCCGCCGCCGGCCCCGGCACCACCGGAGGCTCCGCCGCCTCGGCCGATCAGATCCATGTGGTGCACAGCCGCGCGGAACTTGTCGCCGCGCTCGGCGGCGACAACGCCACGAACGCGACGAACGCCACCCCGAAGATCGTGTACGTCAGCGGCAGCGTCGACGGCTTCGAGGCCGCCGACGGCCGGCTGCTCGACTGCACCGACCTGGCCGACCCCGGGTACTCGCTGGCGGCGTACCTGGCCGCGTACGACCCGGCGGTGTGGGGTCGGGTGACGCCGAGCGGGCCGCTGGAGGAGGCCCGGGTCCGGTCGGTCACCAACCAGACCCGGCAGACCCAGATCAACGTCGGCCCGAACACCACGATCATCGGGCTGCGGGGAGCCCGGCTGACCGGTCTCACCCTGATGATCGACCGGGCGCCGAACGTGATCGTCCGCAACATCACCTTCGACGACGCCCGGGACTGCTTCCCCGCCTGGTCCCCCACCGACGGCGACGCCGGCAACTGGAACTCGCAGTACGACCAGATCTCGGTGCGCCGCAGCGAGAACGTGTGGATCGACCACAACACGTTCACCGACGGCGACAACCCGGACAGCGCCCAGCCGATCCACTTCGGGCGGCCGTACCAGGTGCACGACGGGTCGCTTGACATCACCCACACCGCCAGCCTGGTCACCGTCTCCTGGAACCGGTTCTCCGGACGCGACAAGCTGATGCTCATCGGCTCGTCCAACACCGTCGGCCCGGACGTCGGCCGGTTGAACGTCACGCTGCACCACAACCTCTTCGACAGCGTGCTCCAGCGGCTGCCCCGGGTCCGCTTCGGCCAGGTCGACCTCTACAACAACGCCTACCGGCTCGGCGGCGACGGCTTCGAGTACGCCATCGGCGTCGGCGTCCAGTCCGCGGTGTACGCCGAGAACAACCACTTCAGCCTCGGCATCGGCGTCGGCGCCGCCGACCTGCTCTACGACTGGGGCGGCACCGCGATCACCACCAGGGGCAACTGGGTCGACCCCGCCACCGGCCCGTCCCGACCGGTGGACCTGGTGGCCGCGTACAACGCCGTACACGATCCCGACCTGGACCCCGACGCCGGCTGGACGCCGACGCTGCGCCACGGCCCGGTGCTGCCGGCCCCGCTGGTGCCGCTGGTGGTCGGCCCGCTCGCCGGCGCCGACCGCCTACCGCTGTGACCCACATCTGTTGAGCGAGCCCCTCCCCCCACCGCACCTCCGGCAGGGGCCCTCCGCACTCCACCACCACCATCAACAAGGAAGGTGAGACGAGGATGAGACGACACGTCGCATTCCGACTCCTCGCGGGACTGGCCGCCACCGCCACGGGCGCCGCGGTCTGCGTGGCCCTGACGACGCCACAGGCGTCGGCCGCGGTCGGCAGCGCCACCGGCTTCGCGACAAGCAACGGTGGCACCACCGGCGGCTCGGGCGGGCAGACCGTACGCGCCACCAGCGGAACCCAGATCCACGCGGCCCTGTGCAACCGGGCCAGCAGCAGCACCCCGATCATCATCCAGGTCGAGGGGACCATCAACCACGGCAACACCACAAAGGTGTCCGGTTCGAGCTGCAACACCGCCGCCGACGTGATCGAGCTCAAGCAGATCAGCAACGTCACGATCCTCGGCGTCGGCAACGGCGCCGTCTTCGACCAGATCGGCATCCACATCCGTGAGGCCAGCAACATCGTCATCCAGAACGTGACGGTGCGGAACGTCAAGAAGTCCGGCTCGCCCACCTCCAACGGTGGCGACGCCATCGGCATGGAAGCCAACGTCCGCAACGTCTGGGTCGACCACGTCACCCTGGAGGCCTCCGGCGGCGAGTCGGAGGGCTTCGACGGGCTGTTCGACATGAAGAACAACACCCAGTACGTGACGCTGTCCTACAGCATCCTGCGCAACTCCGGCCGGGGTGGCCTGATCGGGTCCAGCGAGAGCGACCTGTCCAACGGTTACGTCACGTTCCACCACAACCTGTACGAGAACATCGACTCCCGGGCGCCGCTGCTGCGTGGCGGCATCGCCCACATCTACAACAACCACTACGTACGACTCAACGAGTCCGGCATCAACTCCCGGGCCGGGGCACGTGCCAAGGTGGACAACAACTACTTCCAGAACGCCAAGGACGTGCTTGGCACCTTCTACACCGACCAGGCCGGCTACTGGCAGGTCAGCGGCAACATCTTCGACAACGTGACCTGGTCGAGCCGCAGCGGCGACACCAACCCGGCCGGCCCCAACCCGACCTCCAACACCAGCGTCAGCATCCCGTACTCGTACCGCCTCGACTCGGCCAGTTGCGTGCCGAGCATCGTCAGCCAGACCGCCGGTGCGAACAAGGGCATCCGTACCTCGAACGGCAACTGCACGCCGCAGAGCCCGACCGCCGGGCCGACCAGCCCGACGCCGGGACCGACGAGCACCACCCCGCCCCCGACCAGCAACCCGACGCCGACGCCGAGCCAGCCCGGCGGCACCAACCTCAGCATCGGCGCCGGCTCCGACGGCTCCAGCAAGGCCAGCGGCACCAGCTACGGTGACGTGCGCGACGGCAACATGAACACCGCCTGGTCACCGAGCGGAGCCACCGGCCAGATCTCGATCAAGTGGGATTCCGCCACCGCGGTGTCGAGGATCAACATCCGGGAGGCGTCCGGCGCCGTCGGCAACATCCGCAACTGGCGGGTGCTCAACCACGACACCGGCGCGGTATTGGCCTCCGGCACCGGAGCAGGTGTCATCAGCTTCACCAGGACGTCGATGCGCAAGGTCACCTTCGACATCACCAGCTCGACAGGCACCCCACGGGTCGCCGAGTTCGAGACCTACGCCAGCTGACGTCACCGCACCGAATGGTGGGAGCCGTCGGGTGTCGACGGCTCCCACCACTGTTCTCTCCCGCCGCCTTTGCTCTGCTTCACCTGACGCAACGGATTCGCCCCGGAACCGATGCGTGGGTTGAAGCACAGCAAAGGGGCCGTGACCGGGTAGGGCAGAATCTGCGGGCGATGCACGCGGCGGCCATCCTCACCGCGCTCGCCGACCTGGCCCCGGCCGGTACCGAGCGGGTCCTCGACGTCTCCGGGCCCGGTCGGCCGCTGGTCTGGCTGCCGGAACCGCACCGGGGCCCGCGCGGCGCGCGACTGGACCGGCTCGCCGCGCTCGACGCCCTGCACCGCGACGAACGGATCCTCCGCCTCGGGCTGGCCTTCCTCATCGGCACCGCCGACCTGGACGGCACGCGGCGACGCGTCCGACTGCCGCTGCTGGCGCAACCGGTACGCCTGCAACGCGGCCGACGCGGATACCGGGTCGTGCCGGCCGGTGACCTCGAACTGACCCCCCTCATCGAGGATCGGGAACTCGCCGCCCGACTGGAGGCCGCACCAGGGCTGGCCGGACCCGGTTGGTTGGCCGCCCCCGGCACCACCGCCTGGATCACCGCGGCGGCCGAGGCCGCTGGCGTCAAGGTGGCCACGGTCCAGGCGCGACCGCCGCGCGGCATCGATGAGGATGTCACCGGGGTCGCCGCGGCAGCGATCTTCGTGACCCGCGACGTGTTCGCCGGTCGCCTCCGGGACACCCTGTTGAGCTGGGCGGGCCGACCCGGGCTGGCGGACACCGCCCTGAACCGGCTCTACCTCGGTACCGACGGCACCGCGCAGGATCCGAGCACAGACGATCTCACCGACGCGGACGACGTGCTGTCGCCCCTGCCGCTCAACGCCGCCCAGCGGGACGTCATCCGACGGACCCGGACGGCACCCGTGGTGGTGGTCTCGGGTGCCCCGGGCAACGGAAAGAGTCACGCCCTGGTCGCCGCCGCGCTGGACACCGTGGCGCGCGGCGGGTCGGTGCTGGTGGCGACCCAGTCGACCCACGCCGCCGAGGTGCTGGGGGAACTGCTGCGCCGACATCCGGGCCCACCACCTGTGCTCTTCGGCGACGCCGAACGGCGTGGAGCCATCGCCACCGAGCTTGCCGGTGGCGTCGCCGTCGGCGTGGACGACGCACAGCTGCGCCGCGACAGCACCACCGTGTCGGCCGCCCTGGACCGGGTCACCGGAGCCCGAGCGGGCATCGCCGCCGCGCTGGAGCAGGAACGGCTCGCCGCCACGCTGTCCCACTGGCAGCCGTTGCTGCCCGCCCTGAGCCACGACGCCCCGGCGGTGTTCGAGCCGGACTCCGACCTCGCCGCGGTCCGCGCCGCCCTGCACGAGGCGAGCCGGAACGGCGACGACTGGTGGTCCCGGTGGCGTCGGTCCCGCGCCACCCGCCGGCTCCACCGGCTCACCGGAGCCGCCACCGGCGTACCCGTACCCCAGGTGCGGGCGGCGGTGGACGCGGCACACGCCGTACGCGCCGCCGCCCGGCTCTCCTCACACGGCGGCACGGACCTGGCGGACGCCTGGCGGGCGCTGGCCGAGGCGGACGTCGCGCTCGCCGAGGCGGTCGGCACGGCGCTGCGGAACCAGACCGCCAGCGCACGACGGTGGACCGGGGATGCCCGGCGCGCCGCCAGCGGCCTGGGCACCGCCCTGCGGGCCGGACGCAACCGCCGCCGGGAACTGCTCGCCACACTGGACGCCGACGCGCTGGTCCGGGCACTGCCCCTGTGGGTGGGCACGGTGGCCGACGTCGAGGATCTGCTGCCCCCGGCGGCCGGCATGTTCGACCTGGTGGTGCTCGACGAGGCGGCGCACATCGATCAGTTGCGGGCCGCCCCGGTGCTGGCCCGGGCCCGCCGTGCGCTCGTCGCCGGCGATCCACGGCAGCTGCGGTTCGTCTCCTTCGTCTCCGACGCGGACGTGACCGCGACGCTGCACCGGCACGGCCTGGAACGCTTCACCGACCGGCTCGACGTACGCCGGGCGAGCGCCTTCGACGTGGCAGCCGGTGCCGCACCCGTCACCTGGCTCGGTGAGCACCACCGCTGCGCACCGCACCTGATCGGATTCTCCGCTCGTCGGTTCTACGACGACCGGCTGGAACTTGTCACCCGGCACCCCGGCAACGAACGGGCCGACGCCATCGACGTGGTGACTGTCGCCGATGCCACCGTGGTCGACGGCGTCAACCAGGCCGAGGTGGCGACGGTGCTGGACCTGGTCGCCACTCTCGCGGCCCGACCCCCACAGGGCGGCGTCGCGGTGATCAGCCCGTTCCGCGCCCAGGCCGACGCCGTGGAGACGGCGCTACTGTCGGCGTACGACGTCGACGCGATCGAACGGCTGGGCCTGCGCACCGGAACCGTGCACGCGTTCCAGGGCAGCGAGGCGGACGTGGTGATCGCCACGCTCGGGCTGGTCGACGACGACCCGCCGGCCCGACACCGGTTCGTCGCCGAACCGAACCTGTTCAACGTCCTGATCACCCGGGCCAGGAAACAGCTCACCGTGGTCACCTCGCTCCAGGCCCCGGAGGGCATCGTCGGCGACTACCTCCGGTACGCCGGACAACCGCTTGCCGAAACCTACGCCGGACCGCTGGACACGACCGGGACTGGCTCCGCCGAACCGGACCCCTGGACCCGGGCGCTCGCCGTCGAGCTGACCCGGGTCGGACTGGCCGTGCGACCCGACTACCCCGTCGGCCGCTGGCGCGTCGACCTGTGCGTCAGTGACGAAGCCCCGATCGGCCTGGTGTGCGGGGTGCATCCGGACGGCGTGGCCGCGCACGTGGAGCGCCAGCGCAGCCTCACCCGGGCCGGCTGGCGCCTGTACGACGCGTTCGCCAGCCGCTGGTCCGACGACCCGATCCGCGCCGCCCTCGAACTCGCCACCCGCATCCGCGACGACGCCCACCGAAAGCCGACGCCGGCCGGCTCCTGACGTACTGCCACGGCGGCGAACCACGCGGAGGGCATGGCGGTCGTTCTGCCGAACCGCGTGACCCGTGATCAGGTAGCTTTGAAGACGGTATCCAGGTGCCATTCGAGGTACTCGGCGTTGGGCCGATCGGCCCGCCGCTCCGGGAGCGTGATGGACGTCCCGGCCTTCGCGTAGAACTGGTCGCCATTGCCGAATTCACTGCGCAATCGAGGGCTGACCATCAAGCGGAACTTGGGGTCCACACCCAGATATCCCCGGTCGAAGAGGATGTGCACGTCAGACTTGAGCAGCAGCCCGTTGTCGATCCGGTGCTCCCCGCCCTGCGGGAGCGGCCGGATGTGAGCCGCCTGCAACACCGGTTGGACCTTGTTGCCGGTGATGGCGCAACGCCGTCCGTAGGCACCCAGCACTACGGCTTTGAACGACTGCTGACCAAGACGCTGCGGCACGAGTCGCGGATCACCGTACACGGGCCCGGGTCGATGCCAGGGCTCGCGGCAACGCCACCGCCAAGCGGGAACTCTACGTCCGGTCGGCCGGCCTCCGCTGGGTCCCTGATCCCGCAACGGCTGGTCCGGCGGCGGCTGATGGCCCGTCACGCCGGAGGCTTCGGCGACTGTCGACGGTCAGCCCGTCGCCGCCTGCCGGGCGGGCCGTCGAAGGGCGGCGGGTCGCGAGGATGGCCAGGGTTTCCCGGCGTACGTCGTCGGGTTCGTCAATCAGGCGGCGGTGGGCGAAGCGGACCACCAGGATGCCGGCGGTCGCCAGCAGCGCGTCCCGCCGCAGGTCGATCTCGCGCTGACGGGGGTCGCCGTGGGTCGTCGCCCCGTCGAGTTCGATGTTGACCTGTTCCCGCTTGGCGAACAGGTCGAGATACATGATGCGGCGCCCGATGGCGACCCGTGTCTGCCGTTGGAACGCCGGCATCCCCGGGCCGATGAAAACGTGCTCGTGCCCCCAGATCTCCAGCGGGCTGCGGCAGCCCTCGGCCAGCCGGGTCAGCAAGGTGCGCAACGTCGACAGGTCGGGCAGCGTCGACGCGACCCGCAGGGCCGACGCCACCCGCTCCGGTGTGGTGAGCCGATCGTTGACGGCCTTGATGATCGGCGCTCGCCGTTCAGCCAGTGGCAGCACCGGCCAGGAGTCGACGAGGGCCTGCTCGACGCGGGTCACCGGACGTCCCTGGCGTACCACCACGTGCGGCGGTTCGAGGGTGAAGTCCCGCCGTCGGTGCACTCGCGCACCGGGTTGGCCGCGCAGGCCACTGTCGATCGGCACGCTCAGGTGCAGCGGCTCACCGTCCGCCTGCCGGCGTAGGCCCCACAGGTCGAGCGCGGTGAGATGGCTGAACGCCGCCCGGCCCCGCGCCCAGGCGCCCACCGCACGGTGTGCCATGGACGGGCCGAGCCGGCTGAGCGCGGGAGCGTCCCGCGGGCCGTGGGCCAGCAACTGCGCCGCCACGAACACCCCCGGCAGCACCCGCACCAGCTCGCCGGCCCCGCACGCCTTCTGGAGAATCCACCGGGGCACCACCTGCTCGACGGCCGTCCGGGTCACCAGACCGCCGCCCCGCGCCACCAGTTCCCGAAGCACCCCGTTCACGCCCCCACGGTGTACCCCACCCACCCCCTGCGCCACCCCGCTCGACCCCACCTGTGGACAACCACCCCACTGTGGAAAACCCCCACCCTCCCACCCAACCTGCTACGGCACCGAGAGGGCTGTCTGGATCTGTGGCAGTAAAGGTGCTCGCCGGTCGGCGTGTCGAGTACCGAAACTGCCACCGATCGGAAGGTGTCGCCGGTCCGTCGGAAGTGGGGGTGATCCGATATAAGGGACGGATGGAGTTGCCGCCGTATCTGGCCACGATGCCGATGCACGCGATCACCGAGATGCACGGCGAGGCCGGGCTGCGGGAGCGGTTCCGGCTGGAGGTGGAGGGGTTCGGGGCCGCGGAGCGGCAGCGGCTCGGGGAGGCGTTGGAGCTGGCTGCGTGGCTGCATCGGGATGACCGGCGGTCCCGGGAGCCGTACGTCAATCATCTGCTCCGGGTGGCGATCCGGCTGATGCACCACTACCAGGTACGCGACGTCGACGTGATCGTCGCCGGTCTGCTGCACGACACGGTCGAGGACCATCCCGCCGAGTTGGTCGGCGACGGGGACCTGGACGGTGGTGCGGGTCCGGGCCGTGGTGGGGAGCTGAACAGCGGTGGGGAGCTGGCCGAGGACCTGACCGACGCGGCGTTGGCTGTGCTCGCCGAGCGGTTCGGGGTACGGGTGGCGCGGCTGGTCGCGGCGGTCACCAACCCGCCCTGGGATCCCGAGCGCGACCGGTACGAGCAGTACCGGGAGCACGTCGCGGCAAGTCTGGAACGGGAGCCCTGGGCTCGGGTCATCAAGGTTTCCGACTTCACCGACAACGGCGTCGGGGTGATCCATTCCGTCGGCCCGAAGGTCGAGTCGTCGGCCCGCAAGTACCGCCCGCTGGTGCCGGTGTACCGCGACCTCGTCACCCGTGCCGACACTCCCCTGTCCGAGCCGGTCAAGCGGCACATCCTGGACCAGCTCGACCTGGCCGAGCAACGCTTCAGCGCCATCCTCGACCAACCCGCCCACCCCGCCTGAGCAACCCGAACATGCAACGCCGCGCACGCCACCCGGGCACAGCGGCGCACGCCACCCGAGCGACACCGCAGTTCCGGCCGCGCCGCTGATCCGTTCGCGCCAACAGCTCGACAGCGCGCTACGCACCCGGCTTGAGCAACGCCGCCAACCCCACCTGAGCAGCACCGCCCCCACACCCGTCAACTCGCCGGACGCGGGCCGGCTGTCACCGTTCGGCCGGGGCACCGGCGGGTGGGGCGGTTGGCAGGTTGAGCCTGCTCACCAGCAGTTCGGCCTGGGCCACCGAACCGCCGCCGACCCCGAGTCCACCACGGGCGGCCCGGTAGAACCCGTCGCGTGCCTTGTTGGCCCGGTGCAGCAACGTGGCCCGGTCGGCGTCGGCCTCACCGTCCCGGGCCAGCCGCTCGACCTCCCAGACACTGTCCCGCCAGGCCCGCGCTGCGGTGACCGTCGGCTCGTCGCCGAGCAGCAGCGTGTTCTCCCAGGCCAGGGTGTGCCGAAAGTCGGCCTCCGCGAGCGCGGCGAGCGCCGCGTCCCGGTCGAGGTAACCGCCGATCAGCCGGCTGGCGATGGTGTGCGTCTCCTTGAGCGCCCGGGCGAACTCGGCGTACGCGTCGAGCCGGCGCTCGTCCCAGCGCACCGTCTGGTTCCGTCGCCATCGTGACCTGTCGGCCAGCGAGGTGGCGACGATCGTGCCGATGGTGCCGACCAGCACGCCGAGTAGTGCCGGTAGCTGCGCAGCGATACCGTCCATGGCCGGACAGCCTGGCAGCAGGTGGCAAGCGGCGTCCATGCCTCGACAGTGGATCTGCTGTGGGTACGATGCGGTGATCTACGCCCTTCCCGACGACCCCTCCGTTAGGAGCCGGCATGGTCAGCCCGGATCCCGACCTCGCCGCAAGGCTTGAGCCCGACGTGCCGCACGCCGCGCGGATCTGGAACTACTGGATGGGCGGCAAGGACAACTTCCAGGCCGACCGGGCGGCCGGTGACGCCGTGGCGGAGGTCTATCCGGAGATCGTGCTGATGGCTCAGCAGTCCCGCCGGTTCCTCATCCGGGTGGTGCGTCACCTGGCCGCCGAGGCGGGTATCCGGCAGTTCCTGGACATCGGCACCGGCCTGCCCACCATGCAGAACACCCACGAGGTGGCCCAGCAGGTCGCGCCGGAGGCACGCATCGTCTACGTGGACAACGACCCGATGGTGCTGGTGCACGCCCGGGCCCTGCTGTCCAGCACGACCGACGAGGGGGTCACCACCTACGTGCCGGCCGACTACCACGACCCGGAGACGATTCTCGCCGAGGCGGCCCGGACGTTGGACTTCGACAAGCCGGTCGCGGTCATGTTCATGGGTGTGATGGGCTACGAGCCGGATCCTGACGTGGTGCGCTCGCTGGTGTCGCGCGTGATCGATGCCACCGCCTCCGGCAGTCACCTGGTGCTGTGGGACGGCACCGACACCAGTCCGTCGGTGGTGGCCGGCGCCAACCGACTCGCGCAGAGCGGTGGTGTGCCGTACATCCTGCGCAGCCCGGAGCAGCTCGCCAGTTGCTTCGACGGGTTGACGATGGTGGAGCCGGGGCTGGTGCCGATCCCGCTGTGGCGTCCGGACGAACCGGACGCCGAGGCGATCGACGCGTACGGCGGCGTTGGCCGCAAGCCCTGATCGGCCGTGACCACGACTGTGAATCCGCTGACCCAGCTGTCCCTTGCCGAGCTGCGGCGACGCACCAGCGTCAAGTGGCGCAGGTACGCCGACGACGTGCTGCCCCTGTGGGTGGCCGAGATGGACGTACCGTTGGCCGCGCCCGTCGCCGAGGCGCTGCACGACGCGGTCGGACGCGGTGACACCGGGTACGCCTACGGGACGGCGTACGCGGAGGCGCTCGGCGACTTCGCGGCCCGGCGGTGGGGCTGGTCCGACCTGCCGGTCGATCACGTCGCCCTGGTGCCGGGCGTGATGCTCGGCATCGTCGAGGTGCTCCGGCTGCTCACCGATCCCGGCGACGCGGTCGTGTTCTGCGCGCCGGTGTACCCACCGTTCTACGCCTTCGTCAGCCACGCCGACCGGCGGGTGATCGAGGCGCCGCTCGGCGCGGACCGGCGGATGGACCTGTCGGCACTGGAGGAGGCGTTCCGCCGGGCCGGTACGGGCGGCCGCCGGGCGGTCTTCCTGCTCTGCAACCCGCACAACCCGACAGGTGTCGTGCACCGCCGCGACGAACTCGAAGCGGTCGCCGACCTCGCCGGCCGGTACGGGGTGCGGGTGGTGTCCGACGAGATCCACGCCCCGCTGGTGCTGTCCGGGGCGCGGTTCACTCCGTACCTCACGGTGCCCGGCGCCGAGGACGCGTTCGCTGTGCTGTCCGCCTCGAAGGCGTGGAACCTGGCCGGGCTGAAGTCGGCGCTTGTGGTGGCGGGCCGGCACGCGGTGGCGGACCTGCGGCGGATGCCGGAGGAGGTCGGCCACGGGCCCAGCCATCTGGGGGTCATCGCGCACACCGCCGCCTTCCGCGACGGCGGTGAATGGCTGGACAGTCTGTTGGACGGCCTCGACGGGAACCGCGAGCTGCTGGGGACACTGCTGGCGCGGCACGCCCCGAGCATCGGGTACCACCGGCCCGAGGGCACCTACCTCGCCTGGTTGGACTGCACCGCGTTGGGCATCGACAGCGGGCCGGTCGGCGAGGAGCCCGGCGTGGTGACCGACATCGCCGGGCCGGCGGCGCTGTTCCTCGACCGGGCGCGGGTCGCCCTCAGCTCCGGGCACGTCTTCGGCACCGGTGGTGCCGGCTTCGTGCGGCTCAACTTCGCCACCTCGCCGGAGATCCTGACCGAGGCGGTGACCCGGATGGGCCGCGCCGTCACCGAGCACCGCGCACCGGCCGGCTAGTGCGGGGGCGCGCCAGGCTGCATCGCGGCGGCGGTGTTCGCGGCGACGGCGAGCGGGGCGATGAGCGGTCGATCGAGTAGATGGCCGAGGTCGGAGCTGGTGTTGTTGAGGAAGCCGTGCCGCACGCTGGTGGCGATCGAGGCGAGCATCGGCGGCTGGAACGGCAGGAGGGTGTCATCGGCGAGTAGCTGAGCGCGGTACTCCGCAAGCCCGATCGTGCGGTGCGCACGTCCGAGATGCTCAGCGATGTCGGTGGCGGTGAACGGGTCGCCGACCAAGTCGTAGATTCTGCCGGCGTGCGCGGTCGCGTCGCTTGCGACGATGGCCGCAGCCGCAGCCAGGTCCGCCCGCGCCACCGCGGAGAGCGCGCCGTCGCCGAACGCCGATTCCAGTCCGTCCGGCACCCAGGTCAGCAGAGCGCCGAAGAGTTCGGCGTAGAGCCCGTTGCGCAGGACGGTCCATCCGAGCCCGCTGGCTTTGATCATGCGCTCGGTGGCTCGATGGGGCAGCGCGAAGCCGAGGTGGTCCCCGGCACCGGTCAGGCTGGTATAGACCACATGGCTCACGCCATCGCGGACCGCGGCGTCGAGAACCGCCCGGTGACGAATGATGACCCGGTCGTCCTCGGCGTACCCAGCCGAGACGAGGAGCAGTGTCGAAACACCTGTGAGATCAAGGCTTGTGGGTTTGTCGAAGTCGAGGTGACGTTGCTCGGCCGTGGGGGTGCGGCTTGCGCCCAGGGCGGGCACATCTCGCCGGGCCAACTCCTGCAAGGCGAGAGAGGCCAGCTGTCCGTTCGCGCCAGTCACCATGATCATTACGCTTCGATCTCCCACTGTGGTTCTTTTCAGTAACTACAGTGGGAATCCTGAATCGGCCACCCTCGGCCCACAAGGAGGCAGTTTCGTGTCACCGACGAACACGGAGGTAACCCCCAGCGCCGCCGAACTCGAACCCTGTGGGCAGGCGGATCACCCCGACTGCGGGATCCGCGACGTCCTCGACCGGATCGGGGACAAATGGTCGGTTCTCGTGATCGTCGAACTTGCCAGCGGACCGCGGCGTTTCCGGCAACTCCAGCGCGCCATCGATGGGATCTCACAACGGATGCTGACCCTCACGGTGCGCCGGTTGGAGCGAGACGGCCTCGTCCGTCGTACCGTCTATCCCACCGTGCCCGCCTGGGTCGACTACCGCCTCACCCAGACCGGCGCGAGCCTCACCCACCTCGTCAAGGCACTCGCCGACTGGTCACTCCAGCACCGCACCACCATCGCCCAGGCCCGCCAGGACTACGACAGCGAACACCCCGGCAACGAGATCCGATGACCGCTGGAGCGTCGTCAACGCGCTGACCCGGCCTGTGTAGACACGGCCAACCGGCACGGGACGGGTCAGACGAAGAAACCGGCGCGCAGGTTGATGCCGTGTTCCAGCCACGCCTTCAGGCAGCAGAGCATCTGGGTCCAGCCCTGGCAGTTGCCGTACGAGGCCTCCTGCCCCTCGGGGGTGGGCCGCCACCCGTGCTCGGCGATGGTGACCAGGGTCCGATCGTCACCGAGTGCCTCGAACTCCATCGTGACGGTGGTGGAGTAGGACGCGCCGGCGACCGGCTCGTCGGTGGTGGACTGGGCGCCGTCGGCCGCTTCCCAGCGCAGCACGATCCGCCGGTCCTGCTCCACCTCGACCACCTCGACCGGGAAGGCGCCGGGGAAGTCGGCGAAATCCCAGGTGACGGTGGCACCGGTGACCAGTCGGCCCTTCGCGCCGCCGGTGGTGAAGTACCGGGAAAGCTGGTCGGGGTCGACCACCGCCTCGAACACCTCGTGCACCGGACGGCTGATCCGCCCGGCGATCTTGAATCGCAGGTCCATGGCGGTCCCCTCTCGCATCGTCGACATGTTATAGCTTTATAACATGTCGAGTCGTCGTGGCGAGCCTTCCCGCCCGGATCCGGTCGACGAGGACCGCGTTTTCAAGGCGCTGGCGTCGTCCACCCGGCGGCAGATCCTCGACGCGCTCAAGGACCAGCCGAGGACCACAGGTGATCTCTGCGAACGGTTCCCGCAGCTGGACCGCTGCACGGTGATGCAGCACCTGCGGGTGCTGGAGGCGGCCGGGCTGGTCATCGCCCAGCGCAAGGGCCGCGAGCGGTGGAATCACCTCGACCCGCTACCAATCAAGCACATCCACGACCGGTGGATCGGCGACTACGCCAACGCCGCGGTGGGGATGCTGGCCACACTCAAGAACGACCTGGAAGGCCGTACGTCCGACAAAGGGTCCAACCACGAGACAGGGTGACCGGACGCCGGCGACGAGCCCGTCGGCAGGTTCACCGCGTCGCTCGTCGCCGGCACCGCCACGTCAGCCCGCGCCCACGCCCGTGCCTGTGACGAAGACGCAGAACGGGTGACCCTCCGGGTCGGCGTACACCCGGAACGGCTCGTCGGGGCCGGTCAGTCGGTCGGCCAGCAGGCGACCGCCGAGGGCGAGCACCCGCTCGTGCTGCGCCACCAACTGCTCGGTGGAGGTCACGCTCAGGTCCAGATGCAGCTGCTGGGGCACTCGACCCTCCGGCCAGGTCGGTCGCGGCAGCTGTTCGACCTGCTGGAAGGCCAGTTGCGGGCTGCCCTCCGGCGTTCTCAACACGAGCCAGTCGGTGCCACGTTCGTCTGCCTGCCCGGGCTCGGGTGGTTCGTCGCCGGGCCGGTAGACCAGGCCCAGCAACGACCGGTAGAACTCCGCGAGCGACCTGGCGTCGGTGCAGTCGAGCACCACCTGGCACAGTCTGGGCGTGTTCTCTGGCTCAACCACCCCGGGTCACCTCCGACAACTGGGGGAATCATGGCGACGCGGTCGGGGACCCCGCGGCGGGGTGATCACTTTCGGTCGGGCGCCGGCCCGTTGTCGTTGAACCGGAAGCTGCTCGTCGGCGGCGCGTCGCCCAGCTCCTCCAGGATCAGACCGGAGTTCTGCGAGTTCCGCAGGTAGGCCGAGTTGTTGCTGATCAGGAACCCCTCGTCCGCGTCGGCGGCGGAGATGGTGAACTGCTGCCGTGGCTCGTCCTCCCGGCAGTCGGCACCCTCCACCACCAGCGGTCGGCCGCCGCCCGGGTTGAGCGCCTGCCAGCAGACCGGCTCGCCGGTCCCGGGGCCACCGCCGGCCCCACGGTACGACTTGATCAGATAGTTCTGCCCGGTCAGCGGGGTCGGCACGAACAACTGCCGGCCACTGTCGTCGTCCACCTCGGCCAGCCGATCGTCATCGGTCAACGCCAGTCCCGCTTCGAATCCGTCGACCCGGGTGATGGTGATCTGGCGAGTGCCGGACAACACCGCCGGGGTGGCGGTCGGCGCCGGGCTGGCCGACTCCGACGCCGTGGGCGTGGGTGCCGCGGTGGCGGTCACGTCGGCGATCGGCGTACCCGTGGCCGTCGGTGACGCGGAGACCTCGTCGGTGGTACCCGTCCCGCCGCAGCCTGCGGTCCCGACGGCCAGCGCCACCAGCCCTGCTCCGGCGAACCAGTTTCGCATCGACATTTCTCGCTCCTCATCCCGGCCGCGCCGGTCCCTCTGATCGGCATACCGCGCCCCCACGGCCGTCCTCCTTGATCGACGTACCCGGGAGGCAGCGCAGGTATGCGGCAGCGTCCGGGTTACTACTCAGGTCGTAAGTCGAATGCCGTCCTGCGCCAGATGTCGCGCCGACGGCGCTCACGCAGGCTGGCACCAGGCCTCGGGTGACGCCGTACGGAAGCTCTCCGGACACCCGTACGGCCCGGAAGGTGGCAACCGACCGTGACTCACGAGACCGTGACCCGACCCCGCTCACCCCGACACCTGCCGCGTCGCGTACGCATCGCCGCGGCCCTGGCCACGGTGGTCGCCGTCGCCGCGACGGTGGCGGGGTGCGGCACCGCGCAGACCGACCCGGCACCGCCCGACCCGGCGCCGGCCGCCCGGGCTGAACCGGCCGCACTGACCGGCGCGAACGTCAACGCCTGGCTCGACGGGCTGCTGCCGGCCGCGCTGGCCCGCACCGGCGTCGCGGGGGCGAGCGTCGCGGTGGTCCGGGACGGCGAGATCCTCACCGCCCGGGGATACGGACACGCCGACACCGGCGACGGCGGTACGGACGCGGTGCCTGTCGACCCCGATCGGCACCTGTTCCGGGTCGGATCGGTGTCCAAGCTGGTCACCGCCACCGCGGTGCTGCAACTCGTGCAGAGCGGCAGGCTCGACCTGGACACCGACATCGCCGAGTACCTCGATTTCACAGTGCCCCGCCGCTACCGCCAGGCCATCACGCTGCGGCACCTGCTCACCCACACCGCCGGGTTCGAGGAGCGGATCGCCGGCCTCATCGGCACGGACGGCACCGACGTCGACCTGCGGGCCGCCCTGACCAACGACCCGCCGGAGCAGATCTACGAACCGGGCAGGGTGCCGGCCTACTCCAACTACGGCAACGCGCTTGCCGGTTACCTCGTCGAGCGGGCCAGCGGCACCCGCTTCGAGGAGTACGTCGGCAGCAACGTCCTGGCCCGTGCCGGCATGTCCTCGTCCAGCTTCGAGCAGCCGCTGCCCACCCACCTGAGCGACCGGATGTCCAACGGGTACGAACGAGTCGGCGCGCCCGCCGCGCCGTTCGAGATCGTGGGCACTCCCCCGGCCGGCGCGCTCAGCGCCCCGGCGACGGACATGGCCCGGTTCATGCTCGCCCAACTGGGTGAGCGGGTGGGCGAGGCACCGCTGCTCGACCCGGCGACGCGGGAACTCATGCAGCGTCCGGCGCTCGACGCGGCGTCGCTCGGTACGCTCGCCGACGGCCCCCGGATGACGCTCGGCTACTTCGAGGAGAACCGCAACGGACACCGCATCCTCGGCCACGGCGGCGACACCCTGTACTTCCACTCCCACCTGCAGCTCTACCCCGACGACCGGACCGGCATCTACCTCTCGCTGAACAGCACCGGTGCGGGTGCGCTGGACAGCCACGAACTCCGGCAGGCCGTGCTGAACGGCTTCGCCGACCGCTACTTCCCGGCCGAGGGCACGCAACCGGCCGGCGACACGCAACCCACTGGCGACACGCGACCGGCCGGGGGCGTCCAGCCTGCCGGGGGTGTCGACGCGGCCACCGCCGCGGAGCACGCCGCGCTGGCCGCCGGGACGTACGAGAGTTCGCGGGCGGTGCGGAGCAACTTTCTGACCGTGATCGGTCTGGTCGGGCGTACCACCGTCAGCGTCACCGACGGCGACCGGTTGCTGTTCGAGCCCGCGCCGCTGTCCGACTCTGCCGCGGTGTACGAGGAGGTCTCGCCGTGGGTGTGGCGCGAGGTCGGCGGGCAGCGCACCGTGGCGATGCGGGTGGCCGACGGCCGGGTGGAGGCGATCAGCTTCGACTCCGCGTTCGCGCTGCTGCCGGTGCCGTCCGAACGCGACTCGGCACTGGTGTTGACGGTGCTCGTCACGTCCACGGTCGTCCTGCTGCTGGTGGTCCTCTCGTGGCCGGTACGGGCCGTCGTCCGCCGCCGCCTCGGCCGGGCCCCCCGGGACCGGGCCGGCCGGACCGCGCGCATCCTCACCCGGGTCGCCGTCGCCGGCACGCTGCTCGCCCTCGCGGGCTGGGCGGTGAGCGTGGTCAGCATCATGGAGCTGCGGGACGTCTCCGGTGCGAGCCTGCGCGTGGTGCAGCTGATGCAGCTGATCGGCCTGCTCGGGGTGCTGCCGGCCGCCGTCCGGCTGGTCGACGACCTGCGCCGTCGGGCCGGCTGGCACCGGGTCACCGGCAGCGTCGCGGTGCTGCTCGCGCTGGCCGGCGCGGGTTGGTTCGCCGTCGAGTTCATGCTGCTGGCCCCTAGCATCTCCTACTGACCGACACGAACCGGAACGATCCGGAGCGAGGATGGCCATCGCATGTCCGACCACAGCGGCACCGTTCCGGACGCCGTCGACGTGCCGGGCCCACCCCGGCTGACCGGGTGGTTCGACGAGCGGCTCACCCGGGTCGGGGTGACCGGCCGATTCGCGCGGGACTGCCTGCTCGCGGCGGTGCTCACCGTGCTGACGTTCCTGATCCTGACGCTGTTGTTCCGGTACGTGGCACCGGCGCAGGGGCTCACCTTCAGCCCGGCGCGGGCCTGGCTGGTCGTCGCCCTGTGCACCGGGCAGACGATGCTGCTCTGCCTGCGCCGGGTCCGGCCGCTGCTCTGCCTCGCGCTCGTCGTCAGTGTCCAGGCGCCGGTAGTCGTCCTCTCGGTGCCCGAGGCGACGATCCGCGGCATCGCACCGTTCGTCGCGGCGTACACCGTGGGCGTGCTCCTTCCGGTACGCACCGCGCTGCTGGCTGCCGGCGCGGCCGTGCTGGTCGAGACGGCCAGCGCGGCAGTGGCGGTGCGGGCTGCCGACGCGGCCGACTTCGCCGCCGGTGGGCCTGGTTCCGGACCGGTCGCCGCCACCATCGGCCAGTTCGCCGCTGGCGCGTTGACCTACGTCGGTCTCGTCTTCGTCGGCAGCTACGTGGCCACCTACCGGCGCTACCTGCACCTGATGCGGGTCCGGGCGGACGAAGCGATGCGGGCCCAGCAGGCCACGGTACGTGCCGCGATCGGCGCGGAACGCGCCCGGATGGCGCGGGAACTGCACGACGTCGCCGCCCATCACCTGTCCGGCATGGTGGTGCAGGCGGCGGCGGCCGAGCGGCTGATCGACCCTGACCCGTCGGCGGCGAAGGTTGCGGTGGCGTGGATCCGGTCCCAGGGCAAGGAAACCCTCGACAATCTCCGGCTCGTCGTGGGGGTGCTGCGCGGCCGCCCGGGAGACAGCGACGGCAACGCTCCGGTGCCCGGGTTGGCCATGCTCGACGACCTCGTACGCGACGCCCGGCAGCTCGGCAGCCCTGTCGAGTTCGTCCGGGACGGGCAGCACCGCGACGTGCCGCCGATCGCCGACGTCGCGCTGTTCCGGATCGTCCAGGAGTCCCTCTCCAATGCCCGCCAGCACGCCCCGGGCGCACCGGTCCGCGTGGACCTGCGATTCCTGCCCCGAAAGGTCTCACTTGAGGTGCGCAACGACCGGCCGACCCGGCGGGCCGAGCCGAGGTCGTCGTCCACCGGCGGGGTCGGTCTGGTGGGCATGCGCGAGCGGGCGAATCTGATCGGCGCGCAGTTCACCGCCGGCCCGACGACGACCGGCGGATGGTCGGTCGCGGTGACGGTGCCGACGACAGACGATGCCCGCGCCACCGGGGCGACGGCGACCGTGAACGGGGAAGACCAGAGATGATCACAGTGATGCTCGTCGACGACCAGTCCGTCGTGCGGGCCGGCTTCCGCGTCATCCTGGAGCAGGCGGGCGACATCGAGGTGGTGGGTGAGGCGTCGAGCGGGTCCTCGGCCGTCGAGCTGGCCCGCCGGCTCCGCCCGGAGGTCATCTGCATGGACGTACGCATGCCCGGCGGCGACGGGCTGACCGCGACCCGTCGGATCGTCACCGAGGCGGTCGGGTCGCCACCGGCCGTGCTGGTGGTCACCACCTTCGACCTCGACGAGTACGTCTTCGGCGCGCTGGAGTCCGGTGCCAGCGGTTTCATTCTCAAGGACTGCGAGCCGGAGGAGCTGATCGAGGCGGTCCGGCGCCTCGCCGCTGGTCAGGGGCTCGTCGACCAGGCCGTCACCCGACGCGTGATAGCGGAGTTCGCCCGTCGTACCCCGGCACCGGCGGGCGATGCCGCTGCGGCGCACCAGCTCACCGCGCGGGAGGTCGAGATCATCGGTCTGCTCGCCCGAGGGCTGTCGAACGTCGAGATCGCCGACGAGCTGTTCATCGAGACCAGCACGGTCAAGTCGCACCTCGGTCGCGCCATGGCCAAGATCGGCGTACGAGACCGGCTCCAGACTGTCGTCTGGGCCTACCGCAACGGCGTCGCGCCACGTTGACCCCCGGCGCACCGCCAGTTGCATACCCAGTATGCTCGCCTGCCATGCGATCGGAACCTGGCAACCGACATGTGGCGCTCGCCGCCGTCCTGGGTGGCATACTGCTCGGCTCCGTCGACTTCCTCTGGATCAAATACCTGCCGTACCCCGTCGGCAACCTGGGCAACTCCAGTGCGGTGTGGGCGGTTGCCGCCTTCTGCTTCGGCTACTGGGTCCGGTCGGGCCAGCTGCGCGCGGCGATCGGCGCCGCCGCCGGGCTCGTGATCGCGGTACCCAGCTACTACGTCACGGCGGCGCTCGTGCAGGGCGACGACTGGGCCGTGCTGTGGGCACCGACGTCACTGCTCTGGATGTGCTTCGGTGTCCTCGCCGGAGTGCTCTTCGGCATCGCCGGGGTATGGGCGCGCGGGCCGGGTTGGCGACAGGTGGTCGGGCCCGCTCTGCCGGCAGCAGTGCTCTTCGCCGAGGCGGGGCTGGAGATCCGCCGGATCGGCGACCCGAACTACGGTGACGATCCGATCTGGGACGCCCTGATCAGGATCGCGCTCGGCCTGCTGGTCCTCGCCCTGGCCGGGCGTACGAACCGGCAGCGCGCACTGGCTCTCGTCGCGGCGTTGCCGCTGGCGCTCACGGGCCTGGCGGCATTCCTGCTGGCCGGCTTCCGCTGACCACTGCCCTGACGCCACAGGGGCGCGGCTGTTCGACTGCGGAACTCAGGCGAGGGACAGGAAGAGCTTTTCCATCTGTTCGAGGTTGGCCTTGCGGTCCTCCCCGGCGGAGCCGCTGACGCACTGCTCCAGGCCACTCGCGATGATCTTGAATCCGGCCCGGTCCAACGCGCGGGAGACCGCCGCGAGCTGGGTCACCACCTCGGCGCAGTCCCGGCCGTCCTCGAGCATGCCGATGACACCGCGAATCTGACCCTCGGCACGGCGCAGCCGCTTGACCACGTCACCTACCGCGTCCTCGTCGACCTGCATCCCCCACCCCTTCCGGCTCGTCGAACAACAGTACACCGGGGGGTATCTCCCGACCGGTGGCCGAGAGCGCCACAGCCGGCCGTTTGCGATTCTCCGATCCCTGGTCAATACTCGGAACCAGATACCCCCGGGGGTATGCAACCACGAACCTGAGGATGGAGTGTCCCGTGACCGCCAGGAACAGTTCGCCGACCATCGACGCGCCCACCGCACAAGCCCTGATCGCCGACAACCCCGATGTGCTGATCGTCGACGTACGCACCCCTGGCGAGTTCGAGAGCGCGCACGTGCCCGCCTCGATCAACCTGCCGCTCGATCAGGTCGACGCGCACCTGGGCCGGATCGTCAACGACGCGGGCGGCCGAATCCTGCTGATGTGTCAGTCCGGCGGCCGGGCCACCGCGGCCTGCGCCCGGCTGGCCGACGCCGGCCTGACCGACGCCACGGTCATCACCGGTGGCATGAACGCCTGGGTCGCCGCGGGCGGACCGGTCGAGCGCGGTCGGCAGCGGTGGAGCCTGGAACGCCAGGTCCGGCTCGTCGCCGGCGGTCTCGTCCTGCTCGCCGTGGTGGCGAGTGTCTGGGTGCCCGCCGCCCGGTTCGTGGCCGGCTTCATCGGCGCCGGCCTGACCTTCGCCGCCCTGACCGACACCTGCGCGATGGGCGCGATGCTGTCCCGACTGCCCTACAACCGCGGCACCGGTTATGACGTCGACAGTTCCCTCGCCCGGCTGCGCAACGAGCGGCAGCAGTCGTGAACGCTACGGAGTACGTCCGGCAGGACCGCTCCGGGGCGGCCCGGGTGGTACCCCTGCTCGGGTGGTTGCGCCACTACGACCGCCGCGCCCTGCGCCACGACCTGATCGCCGGTCTGACCGTGGCGGTCATGCTGGTCCCGCAGAGCATGGCCTATGCCGCGCTGGCCGGCATGCCCCCGGTCACCGGGCTCTACGCCTCGGTCGTGCCGCTGCTTGTCTACGCGTTGCTGGGCAGTTCCGGATCGCTCGCCGTCGGGCCGGTGGCCATCACCGCGTTGATGACCGGAACCGCGCTGGCCCCCCTGGCCCACGGTGACCCCGCTCGGTACGCGGCCCTCGCCGGCCTGCTCGCGCTGCTGGTCGGCGCGATCCAGGTGCTGATGGGGGTGCTCCGCCTCGGCGCTCTGGTCAACTTCATGTCCCACTCGGTGCTCTCCGGCTTCACCTCCGCCGCCGCGATCGTGATCGCGGCCAGCCAGGTGAAGGACCTGCTCGGACTCGACGCCGGGCGGGCGGAGACCTTCCCGGAGATCGTCGCGTCGCTCTGGCGGTCGGCCACCACCGTGCACGGGCTGACGGTCCTGGTCTCGCTGGCAAGCGTCGCCGGCCTGCTGCTGCTACGCCGCTACCTGCCGAAACTGCCAGGGGCCCTGCTCGTGGTGGCTGGCGTCACAGTGGTGAGCGCCGGGTTCTCCCTCGGCACGCACGGCGTACGGATTCTCACCGAGGTCCCCGGCGGGCTGCCCACCCCGGCCCTGCCCGCCCTCGGCGGCTCGGACGTGACGGCGTTGCTGCCGGCGGCCGTGGCGATCGCCCTTGTCGCCTACATGGAGGGCATCGCCGTGGCCAAGTCCCTCGCGGCGCGCAGCCGCCAGCAGATCAGCCCCAACCAGGAACTCGCGGCTGTCGGTTCGGCAAACGTCGCGGCCGGTCTGTTCCAGGCGTTTCCGGTGGCCGGCGGGTTCTCCCGCAGTGCGGTGAACTTCTCCGCCGGGGCGCGTACCCCCCTGGCCAGTGTGGTCACCGCCCTGATGGTGGCCCTGACGGCGGTGTTCCTCACGCCGGCCTTCCATCACCTGCCCAAGGCGGTGCTCGCCGCCATCGTGGTGGTGGCGGTGCTCGGACTTGTCGACCGCCGGTCGGCGGTGGCCGCGTGGCGGACCCGCCGCTCGGACGGCCTGACCCTCGCCCTCACCTTCGTGGTCACCCTGCTGTTCGGGGTCGAGCCCGGTCTCGCCGCCGGTGTGGCCTTCGGCCTGGCGATGTTCCTGTGGCGCTCCGCCCGGCCGCACCTGGCCGAACTCGGCCGGGTGCCGGGTACGCAGACGTACCGGAACGTGGCGCGCTACTCCGGCCTGGTCACCGACCCCCGGGTCGCGATCGTCCGGGTGGACGGACCGCTGTACTTCGCCAACGCCCAGTTCCTGGAGGACCGGCTGCTCAGCCTGGCCGAACAGCGGCCGGAACTGACGGCACTGGTGCTCGACGCGAGCGCGATGAGCGACACCGATGCCGACGGTGCCCATGCCGTCGCCGAGCTGCGGCAGCGCCTCGCGGCCCGCGGCGTGGCGCTGCACCTGGCAACGGTCCGTGGGCCGGTGCGCGACCTGCTCGGCCGGGCGGGTGTGTGGCAGACGATGCACGGCGGCGGCCAGGTGCACGTCGACCTCACCGCCGCGGTGGCGGCCACCGGCGGCGGCGCCGCGCAGCCGATTGTCGACACGCCCGCACGCCCACCGTCACCACAGGAGGTGTTCTAGTCGTGCCCGACCGGTTCGCCACGCTGCTGAGCTGTATCGACGGCCGCATCCAGCGCCCCCTCGACGAGTGGGTGAGACAGCATCTCGACGTCGAGTACCTCGACACCATCACCGAGCCCGGGCCGGAGGCGGTGCTGGCCACGACCGGCGAGGCCCGGCTGGACGCACTCCTGGAGAAGGTGCGGATCTCCCAGCGCGCCCACGGCAGCGCCACTCTCGTCGTCGCCGCGCACTCCGACTGCGCCGGGAACCCGGTGAGCGTGGCCGAGCACCATCGTCAACTGCGTACCGGCCTGTCCCGGTTGGCCGCCCGACTGCCCGGCACCCGCATCCTCGCCGTGCACGCCGGTACCTGCGGCCACCGGTGCTGGGCACCCGAACTCGTCGCGGAGGTGACCCCGCCCGCGACCGGACCGTAGCACTGTGCCCGTCACATACCCCCCGGGGTATTAAGGAACCGAACCCAGCAAAGGAGCTCACCGTGCTGTTCACCCAGTACTACCTGGACTGCCTGTCCCAGGCCTCGTACCTGATCGCCGACGACACCACCGGCCGGGCGATCCTGGTCGACCCGCGCCGCGACATCGAGGAGTACCTCGCCGACGCCCGGGCCCGCGGGCTGACCATCGAGGGCGTCATCAACACCCACTTCCACGCCGACTTCCTCGCCGGCCACCTCGAGGTGGCTGCGGCGACCGGCGCCTGGATCGGCTACGGCCGACGCGCCGAGACCGAGTACCCGATCCGCAAGCTGACCGACGGCGACCGGATCAGCCTCGGCGAGGTGACCCTGCAGATCATGGAGACACCCGGCCACACCCCGGAGTCGGTGAGCGTGCTGGTGTACGAGCACGCCGACGACGCCGCCCCGTACGGGGTGTTGACCGGCGACGCGCTGTTCATCGGCGATGTGGGCCGGCCCGATCTGCTCGCCTCGTTCGGCGTCACGGCCGACGAGCTGGGCAGCATGCTCTACCACAGCGTGCACCACAAGCTGATGACCCTGCCCGATGAGGTGCGGGTCTTCCCGGCCCACGGCGCGGGCTCGGCCTGCGGCAAGAACCTGTCGACCGAGCGGCAGTCCACCATCGGCGAGCAGCGCCGCACCAACTACGCCTGCGCGCCGATGAGCGAGGAACAGTTCGTCGCGCTGGTCACCGGCGGCCAGCCGGCGGCACCGGGATACTTCGCCTTCGACGCGGTGCTCAACCGCAAGGCCCGCGACCTGTTCGACCACGCACGCCCCGCCCGGCCGCTCACGCCCGCCGAGTTCCTCGCCGCCCGCGCCGACGGCGCCGTCGTGGTCGACACCCGCGACCCGCACGAGTACGCCGCCGGACACGTCCGGGGTGCGATCAACATCCCCGCCGACGGCCGGTTCGCCGAGACCGCCGGCAGTGTCGTCGCACCCGAGGGCACCATCCTCGTCGTCGCCCAGCAGGGCCGCGAGGAGGAGATCGTGACCCGCCTCGCCCGGATCGGCTTCGACCACGTCGCCGGGTACCTGCCCGAGCCCGAGGAGGCGTTCCGCGAGATGGCCGCCGAGCTGACCCCGGCCAGCCGGGTCACCGCCACCGAGCTGCGCGACGCCCTGGACCGGGCCGAGCCGCCGTGCGTGCTCGACGTGCGCAACGCCGGGGAACGCGACAACGGTGCCGTCGACGGCTCGCTGCACATTCCGCTTGCCGAACTGCCCCGGCGACTCGACGAGGTGCCCGACGACCGACCCGTCGTCGTGCACTGCGCCGGTGGTTACCGCTCCTCCGTCGCGGCCAGCCTGTTGCGTGCGGCCGGCCGTACCGACGTCTCCGACCTGCTCGGCGGCTACGGCGCCTGGCAGACGCTGCGGCACCCCGCAGCGGCCTGAGCCCCGCCGGTGGGGGGCGGTCCGCCGGAGCGGCAGGCCACCCCCACCGGCACGCCCCCTGCCCGTCAGCCGTGGAGCTTGAGGGCCCGGAGCAGGTCGTCGTTCTCCTCGGGGGTGCCGATCGACAGCCGGACGCCGCCGTCGATCACGCCGCTGCGGTCCCGCAACCTGATGCCCTGTTCGGCCAGGGCGGCGCACAGCCGCTGCGGATCCCCGGTGCGCAACAGCAGGAAGTTGGCGTCCGAGGGAAACACCTCGATCACGGTCGGCACCTGCGCCAGGGCGCGCCGCACCCGGTCCCGTTCGGCGACGATGCGGTCGATGTTGCGCCGCCCGTAGGCGATGCCCTCGGACGAGACCGCCGCGCCGATCGCGCGGATCGCGGTGACGGTGAGTGGGTACGGCGGCATGATGCGGCGGAGCACCCCGACCACCTCCGGGTGTGCCAGCGTGATGCCGCAGCGCTCACCGGCCAGGCTGTACTCCTTGGACAGCGAGCGCACCACGACGAGATTCGGCTGATCGGCGATGTCACAGGCGAGGGACGGCCGACCCGAGTAGTCCAGGTAGAGCTCGTCGACCACCACCATCGCCCGGCCGCGCAGCCGCTCGGCGAGACGCAGCACCGACGCCCGGTCCATCAGGTTCGCGGTCGGGTTGTTAGGTGAGCAGACGAAGACGAGCTTGATCGCCGGGTCGGTGTCGCAGGCGGCGAGCATCGCGTCGGTGTCGAGCTGGAACGACCCGGGCAGCAGGGGTACCCGACACACCGAGGCACCCTGGATGGCCGCGGCCGTCTCGTACATGACGAAGGTCGGCGGTGTGATCAGGATGCCGTCCCGGCCGGCCGCGCAGAACGCCCGGACCAGCAGGTCGATGGCCTCGTCCGCACCGCGCGAGAGGAAGAGCTGCTCCACCGGCAGCCCGTAGATCTCGGAGAACCGGCGCAGCAGTGCCGGCGGTTGCGGTTCCGGGTACCGGTTGAGGCCCTCCTGCTCGACCCCGCCCGGGTACGGCGGGTAGGGGTTCTCGTTCGCGTCGAGGTGGATCCGGGCTGCCTGCTCGGCCTCGACGCGCGCCGAACTGTACGGCCGCATCGCGTAGATCTCGGGCCTGACCAGCGAAACGATGTCGTCCACGAGCTGCGCTGTCCTCTCCGGCCGGGCCGGGAGTGCCCCGGTAGGCGCAGGGTACCGCCCACCGGGGTCGATCTCGTCGGTGCGTGGAGCGGGCGGGGCACCGGCGACGTCAGCTGTCCGCGCCACCGGCTGCCTCCCCGGCGTACGCCCTCGCCTGGATGCCGAACAGTTCCGCGTAGAGGCCGTCGCGCGCCATCAGTTCCTGGTGGCTGCCGACCTCGGTCACCCGCCCCTGCGACAGCACCACGATGAGGTCGGCCATCCGGACCGTCGAGAAGCGGTGCGAGACGAAGACGGTGACCGCGCCGGACTCCGCACCGACCCGGCGGGCGTTCTCCGCGTACCGCTCGAAGAGCACGTGCTCGGCCTGCGGGTCGAGCGCCGAGGCGGGCTCGTCGAGGACGAGCAGGAGCGGACCGCCGCGCATCATGGCCCGGCCCACCGCCAGCTTCTGCCACTGCCCGCCGGACAGCTCCACACCCTCGGTCCAGGACTTGCCCACCTGGGTGGCGAGGCCGTCGGCGAGGCGGTCCACGACGTCCTCGGCCCGGGCGCGACCCAGCGCCGCGCGGACGGCCGCGGCGTCGTCCCGGCGCGGCAGGTCACCGACGCCGACCACGTGTCCGGCGGGCAGCTCGAACCGGACGAAGTCCTGGAACGCCGTGGCCAGCCGGGCCCGCCACCGCGCGGCCGGAATCGTCGTGAGGTCGACGCCATCCACCAGGATCCGCCCGCCCGTGGGCCGGTAGAAGCCGCAGAGCAGGTTGATGAGGGTGGTCTTGCCGGCGCCGTTCTCGCCGACGATCGCCACCGTCGAGCCGGCGGGCAGGCGCAGGTCGACACCGTGCAGCACCGGCTTAGCGGTCCCCGGGTAGGTGAACGAGACCCCCGCCAGCTCGATGCCGGACCGGATCCGGTCAGGCACCGTCGCGGTGGCCGTCCCGTCCGCCCGCGCCGAGGCGACCTGCCGCAGCCAGTGCAGACGGGTCATGCCCTGGGCCATCCGCTGGAGCTTGCGGAACAGGTCCAGGGCGGCGGTGACCTGCTGGTTCACCTGCACCGCCAGGACGATGACGAGCACCACGTCGCCGACCCCGGCGTGCCCGGTGATCGCGTCCCGCAGGACCAGCAGGACCGCGCCGACGTAGGCGACGCCGAAGACCAGTTGGCCGCCCGCCTCGACCAGGGCGGCCCGCCGCTCGGCGCGCCACAGCACCGCCCCGACCGCCTGCCACAACGTCGCGTGCCGACGCCGCAGCTCGGACTGCAACCGGAACAGGCGTACCTCCTTGGCGGGTCGGGCGCTGGTGGCCATCCCGAAGAGATGACTCGCCTGGCGGGTCGCACCCGCCGACTCCTCCTTGGCCCGGTTGACGATCCGCTGCGCCCGCTGGCTCGCCAGCACCGGCGGAAGCGCGGCCAGCGGCAACAGCAGCAGCCACGGGTTGACGAAGACCAGCAGCAGCCCGGTGAGGACGACCGAGGTCACCAGCGACACCAACGACATCAGACCCAACATGCCGTCGTGGAACTCGGCCATGCCCTTCTTCAGCAGCTCGATCTTGTCGGCGTACTCGGCGCTCTCGTACTGCTCGATACCGGGCGCGGTGTTGGCCAGCTCGATCAGTTCCGCCTCAAGGGCGATCGTCGCCATCTCGGTTGCCTCCGCGTACGGCACGTACGCGAAATGCTGCAGGATGAGCGCGCCGATCAGGCCGGACACGATGAACGCCGCCGCGACGGTGGTGCCGGCGGTGTCTCCGGCGAGGGCGGCGTTCACGCCGATCTTGAGGGCGAGGGCCAGCAGCGGCCACGACGCGCCGCCGAGTGCCATCAGGACGATGGACACCGCCATCTTGCGGCGGCTGGTTCGCCAGGCGATCTGCAGCATGCCCCGCATGCTGGTCAGGGCCGTCACGGCTGCACCTCCACGGCGGCACCGGCGTCGTCCTCGGCGAAGCGTCGGGCCTGTAGGTCGAACAGATGCGCGTAGGTGCCGGCGGCGGCCATCAACTCGACATGTGAGCCGTCCTCGATGATCCGACCGCCCGACAGCACGATGATGCGGTCGGCGTGCCGCACCGTCGCGAACCGGTGCGAGATGAGCAGCGTGGTGATGCCCCGGGTCAGCGCGGCGAACTCGTCGAAGAAGGCCGCCTCGGCGCGAACGTCGAGCGCCGCCGTCGGTTCGTCCAGGACGAGTACCCGCGCGCCCGCCGCGACCGCGTACAGCGACCGGGCGATGGCCAGCCGCTGCCACTGACCGCCGGAGAGCTGCTCGCCGTCGGCATGCCGGCGGGTCAACAGCGTGTCCAGGCCGTCCGGCAGCCCTTCGAGCACCTCGAGCACGCCGGCCTCCTTCGCGGCCCGGCGCAGCGCATCCGAGGTGGCTGGCGCCTCGACGGCACCGAAGGCGATGTTCTCGCCGGCCGTCAGCTCGTAGCGGTTGAAATCCTGGAAGATCACCGCGAGTTGACGACGCCACCCGTCGATCGGCAGGTCGCGGAGGTCGCAGCCGTCCACGAGCACCGCGCCGGCGGGCGGGTCGTACAACCGGGACAGGAGCTTGACGAGTGTCGTCTTGCCGGCGCCGTTGAGTCCGACGATCGCGGTGCACTCGCCGGCCCGCAGCGTCAGGTCGAGGCCGTCGAAGACCGGCGCGGACGCCCCGGGGTAGGTGAAGGACACCCCGGCGAACCGGATCTCCCGCGTCGGTAGTCCGCCCGGGTCGGTCGGCGCCGGCGACCCCGTTCGGCCGGTGCGCCGCTCGTTGTCCGCCAGGTCGGACACCTGCCGCTCGAAGGTGTCCATCGCCCGCGCCGCGAGCATGCCGAACTGCGTCGCCGTGTCCGCCTCGTGGTAGAACTCGCCGAGCAGCACCGCCGCCACCAGCGCCTGCAGGGTCAGGGTCAGCGCGAACAGTGACAGGTCCCCCGCAGCCGCCGCGCGCAGCACGGACGCCAGCACCAGGAAACTGATCACCAGGCTCGCGGCGGTGAACCAGACGAAGTTGACGACGCTGACCCGGCGACGTTCACGCCAGACCGGGCGCAGCGCCTCCAGCGCGGCCGACCGGTAGCGCTCACCGACCCAGTCCGCCAGGCCGAAGACCCGCATCTCCTTGGCGTTCTCCGCACCCATGCCGAGAACCCGGAAGTACTCGGCTTCCCGTCGGTAGCGCGTCCGGTGCGGCCACAGTCTGGTGTACATCCGGACCCCGCCGCGTTGGCCGTAACGGAACATCATCGTGACGACGCCGATGGCGGCGGCGGCCCACCACGCGTACGCGACGCCGATGACGCCGAGGAACCCGAGCAGCCGCGAGTAGCGCAGCACCAGAGCGAGCGTGCCGGCGGCCGCGTCGCCCGGAGTGCGGTTGCCCTTCTCCAGCCCTTCGGCGGCCTGTTCGAGGTTGGACAGCGACGCCTGGTCCTCCAGCGGCGTGATCCCTGCGGTACGCAACGACGCCGCCATCAGGCGGTCCTGAAAGCGCCCGTCGACCTGGTGCTTGAGCCGCTGCCCGAGCGACACGGACAGCGGGGTCAGTTGTTGTTGCAGCAGGAACAGCACGCTCGCCACGACGAAGGCGTACGTCAACTCACGCCAGGCCGGCGAGCCGAGACCACCGGACACCGCATCGGGCGCCCGGCTGATCACCGTACTGGTGGCCACCACGAAGCCGACCGGCAGCAGCCCGACCACGACGTTGAGCACCGCGATCATCGCGGTGAGCCCGGCCGGAACCTCCCTCAGCTGGGCGAAGAGGAACAGCCGTGGCTCCACGGCCTCGGCCCAGTACCGCCGCATGCGTGCCCGCATCAGCTGCCCTCCGCCGGCTCGCCCAGCAACGTCTCGGCCACGTCACGCACGCGCAGTTCCTCGCGCAGGGCTCGCGACAGCAGCGGGCTCAGGGTCCGCAGGAAGTGGCGGATCCGCTCGGGCGGCAGGACGGCGGTATCGGCCAGCAGGAACACCTCGCAGTGCGCCCCCCGTTGGGCCAGTCCGAGGCAGAACGTCATGTCGCTGTAGTCGATGCCGCGTACCAGGAACGGCTCGCCGGCCGGTCCGGCGGCCGGATCGGGCTGCCACTCGCGGCCGAGCCGGGCGTCGTTGAAGTACCAGGACAGATCCGGCCGGCCGGTGGTACCGACCTCGTCCCGCAGCGCCGCCAGCGCGATCGGGTCGCAGCGGCCGTTGAAGTAGGCCTCCGTCGCCGTCCGGTACGTCTCCTTGATCGTCTCCGACAGGGTCCGGTCGTCCCCACCGTGGTGGACGACGAGCGCGTCCTGCACGGTGGGCCCGGCGTTGCGCCGTTCCCGGGGGGTGAACCGGTTGCCCGAGATGAGCAGCAGCCCGACGGTGTCCTGCCGTTGCAGTGCGGCCGTCGCGATGGCCGCGAGCGTCACCATCACAGTGGACGTGGAGGTACGCGTCCGCGCCGCGAGTTCGGCAGCGTGCGTCGCGACGTCCGCCGACCACAGCGCCCAGCGCTGCCACGGCGGATCCATTCGTGACACCTCCGGCCGTACGCTCACCGGCGGCAGCTCGGTCAACCGCTCCCGCCAGTAGGCCAACGCCTGCTCGCTGCGTCGCTGCCCGCGAGGTGAGCGTTCCTCGGCGACCTCGTCGGCGGGCTGCACCGGGTCGGGCAGCGCGACGGAGTCGCCCCGGACCCACCCGGCCAGACTCTCGGTGAGGCGCTCGATGCTCCATCCGTCGAAGGCCAGGTGGGACGCGACGACCGCGATGGAACGGACGCGGCCCTCGACGCGGATCAGGCAGAGGCGTACCGGCCACTGCCGGGCGTGGTCGAACGGTTCGGCCGCGAGCCGCGTGGCGCGGGCCTGAGCCGAGCTGTCGATCTCGTCGGGCTCGGCATCGAGTACCTCGACCTGGAGGTCACCGTTGGCCGCGACCCGCTGTACCGGTTCATCGCCGGTCCCGACGAACCGGGTGCGTACCGGCTCGTAGGTCTCGGCGAGGCGGCGGACCGCGGCCAGGCAGATGTCGATCTCGGCGCCCGGGGTGCCGAGATCGACGAAGCGGGTGATGTTGAGGGCGGCGAACGCCGCCCCGTACCACTGCAGGGGTCGCCACATGTGCAGCTGCCCCCAGGTCAGCGGAGCCGCCCGGCCGGGACCGGAGAACGGCACCGGCACCCGCTGGATCCGACCGGTCGGGTCGGCCACGACCGGCTCGTCCGCCTCCGGCTCGACGCTCTCGACCTCCACTGTGGAGGTCGTCACGGCGGCGACCGGCGCCACCGCCCCCGGACCGGGACGGCGAGCCAGCGCGGCCAGGGCCCGTGGACTGGCGTGCTCGAAGAATTCGCTTATGGAGACCTCGACGCCGGCCTCCTGGGCCAGCGATATCGCCTGCACGACGTTCACGGAGTCGCCGCCGAGGTCGCGGAAGTTGTCGTCCGCGCCCACCCGCTCCAGTTGCAGCACGTCGGCGAAGATGTCGCAGAGCGCCTTCTCCTCCGGCGTGGCCGGTTCCCGGAACGTACCCGCCGTCTCGGGCCGGATGCCCCGGCTGCCGGCCAGACGCGCATAGTCGATCTTGCCGTTCGGAGTCAGCGGGAACTCCCGCGTCACCAGATAGTGCGAGGGAACCCACGGCTCGGGCAGCTCGGCGAGCAGGCGCTCACGGATGACCCCCACCGACGGTTGCTCACCCGGTGCGGACCGCAGCAGGGCGGTCAGCCGCGGCACCTCCTGGCTGTCCGGGATGACCGACACGACGGCCTCGGCCACCCCTGGACAGCGCAGGACCGCCTCTTCCACGGTGGGCAGCGCGATGCGGTGCCCACGGATCTTCACCTGCCGGTCGGAGCGCCCGAGAACCTCGACGATGCCGTCCGGCCGCATCCGGGCCAGGTCGCCGGTGTGCAGCAGCCGTTCGCCGGGCCGCCCCCACGGATGCGGCCGCCAGCGCCGGGCGGTCAGCGCCGGGTCGCCGTGGTATCCGCGCCCGACGACCGCACCCGCCAGGCACAACTCGCCGACCTCGCCGTACGGAAGTCGCTGACCGTCCGGACCGAGGACGTGCACCTCCGCGTTGATGATGGGTGCGCCCACCGGGAGCCGGTCCCCGATCGGCTCGTCGCCGCGGATCCAGTACCAGGTGGCCCCGCAGGTCTCGCTCATGCCGTAGTGGTTGGCGTAACGCGATCCGGGACTCTCGGCCATCCAGTCGGCCAACGCGGGCGTGCGGACCAGCGGCTCGCTGCCGATCATGTACAGCCTGGCCAGACTCGCCACGTCGCCGATCGAGGTCAGCGCGCGAACGTGCGAGGGGGTGAGCTTGAGGAAGCCGCACCGTCCCTGCCGCGCCTGGTCGCGCAGTTCGTCGAAGGCCACCGGCTCGGGTGCCACGTCCAGTTCCCAGCCGGCCACCAGCGCGGTGAACAGCGTCATGACCGAGCCGACGAAGTACAGCGGCGCGTGCAGCAGCGCGCGCTCGCCCGGCTCCAGGGCGAACTCCTCGGCACACCACCGCACGTAGTTGACAAGCTGCCGGTGGGTGCCGAGCACACCCTTCGGCGGCCCGCTCGTCCCGGAGGTGTACGCCACATAGGCGAGGTTCTCCCCCGCCACCGGCGGGAACTCGGCCGGGACGTCGCCCTCCCCGTCGTCGTCCAGCAGCGTGACGACGCCGTCGTAGCCGGCGAGCGCCGCCCGGCCGGCGTCGTCGGTGAGCACGGGCGGGTTGCCGGCGTCGCGCAGGACCATGCGCAGCCGCGCGACCGGGTCGGCGGTGGATATCGGAAGGTACGGCGAGCCGGACCTGAGTACCCCGACGATCGCCACGACGGCATCGGCGGATCTGGGCAGCAGCACGGCGACGGGCTTCTCCGGGCCGGCGCCGAGGGCCGCCAGCCGGGCCGCCAGCCGTCGGGTCCGCCGGGCCAGCTCGGCGCGGGTCACCGTGGTGCCGGCGAACCGGATGGCGATCTCGTCGGGGAAGCTCTCGTTGCGCCTGTCGATCAGGTCGGCGATTCCGGTGTCCGGGATCGGCACGGCAGGGCCACGCGCGCCGGAGCTTTCCGCCACGACCTCGGGCGGGCGCTCCGCGTCCAGATGCCACGGCCGAGGGCCCGGCGACCGTACCGATCGGGGACGCATGTCCGTCCAGGTGCGACCGATGTGTTCGAGACACTCGTCCTCGCTGCCGGCAACGCCTGTCGACGTCCACCCGGCCGGCGGCGCCGTCTCCGCCGGCCAGATGGAGAACTCCAGTTCATCGTTGCGTACCACGACGAAGCCGCCGGTCGTCGGCCTGTCCCTGTCCTGCATCACCGCTCCTTGCGTCTTCGGGTCGTCCTGCCGTGCCAGTCCGGTCACGTCACCACCAGACCGAGAAGATCCGCAGCGGCTCGGCACCGGTGTTGACCACCTGATGCGGCACCTTGCTCGGCATGAACACCATGTCGCCCGCGGCCACGTCGACCGCGTCGTCGTCCGAGACCAGTCGGCCGCGACCGGAGCTGACCATCCAGATCTCCTCCACCTCATGGACGTCGAGGTCACTCACCGCCCCGGGCGGCACCTCCCAGCGCGACGAGTTGAACGGGACCGGGCGAACATCGCCGCCGGGTAGCACCGCCAGTTCGACCGACATGCCGCCGGGAGACCTCTCGGGGCAGCGGAAGCCGATCGCCACCGGACGGCTCCCGATCGGCTCGGCCTCGGGCTCGGCCTCGGCCGGCACGGTTTGTGATGGCGCGACCGCCGCCGTTGGCACGGGACCGAACTGGGAGGTGGACTGTTCCCGCTCGGTGTCGTAGACCTGCCGCCCGTAGATCGAGTTGATGATGCGGGCGCTGCGCCAGGCGGCGAGGCTGAGGTTCGGATCGGCGATACCGTGGGTGTGCTCGGCCGCGTTCTGCACGTAGATCGACAGCGGCTCGGGGCCGCCCCAGTCCAGTCGGTAGTCCCGGCCGATGCGCAGCTGGCCACCGTCCCGGCGCGGCTGCGGGTCCAGCCCGGCCAGGTAGGCCGGCGTGCCGCCCCGGTAGCCGGTGCAGAAGACGATCACGTGTGCGGGCACCTCGAACTGCCCGGTGCCGTCCAGTTCCTTCACCAGTGCGACGTAGCGGTCGCCGTCCGGCCGTAGCGCCTCGACGTGGCAGGCGGTACGGAGATGATGCCGGACCTGACCTTCGCGGACCATGTCCAGGTAGTAGAGCCGGCGGTAGATGTCCCGCAGCGTCGACTCGGAGATGCCGTCGCTGGCCAACCGGTGCGTCCTGAGCAACGATTCCCGCCGGTCCCGGGGCAACGCGTAGAAGTGGTCGACGTAGCCCGGGAAGAACCATTCGTTGGTGAACGGCGAGTCGTCGAGCGGTTGGAAGCCACTGCGCTTGGAGAGCCAGGTCAGCGACGCCGGCAGGCCGTCGGTGTCGGAGAGGAGATAGTCCACCACCTCGCCGCCGCTCTGCCCGCCACCGACGACAAGTACGTCCTTGCCCGCGACGTCCAGCGCGCCGACCATGAGGTCGCTGCTGTGCAGCACGCGCCGACCGCGCAGTTCGGCAGCGAACGGCGGCAGGTAGGGCTGCTTGCCGGTGCCGAGCACCAGCGTGGACGCGGACGCCCGGACCGCACCGGTGGTCGTACGCACCGTCGCCTCGAACCGGTCACCGACCACCTCGACACGTTCGACGGCGTGTCCCCACCGCACCCCCGACAACCGTTCCGCGGACCACCGGTAGTACTTCTCGAACTCCTCGCGGTAGGTGCCGCTGGTGGCACAGGCGATCAGGAAGCGGTGCAGCTTGCCCTGCTCAGCCAGGTAGTTGAGGAAGGTGAACCTGCTCGTCGGATCGACGGTGGTCACCAGGTCCTTCAGGAAGGACACCTGGAGCTGCCCCTCCGGCACCATCATGCCGGCATGCCACTGGAAGAACGGCGCAGCCTCCAGGAAGCACGCCCGTCTGCCGTCCAGCGGCTCGTGCAGCGCACCGAAGCTCAGGTTCGCCGGCCCCAGGCCGATCCCGAGGATGTCGGTGTCGATTGTCTCGTCAGTCAGTCGAGTCACGGGTCACCACCTCGCTCATCTGGATGTCACCGGCCTGCAACGCCTTGCCCACCTGGTCCAGACCGACGACGGCCGACCGGTCCACCGGCAGCGCGTCGCGGTCGGCCCACGGCACCTCGTGCACGTGTCCCGGCAGCCCCAGCGCCGCCCAGACCTGCTGGGCGGTGGCCGGCGCGATCGGGCTGAGGGACAGTGCGAAGACAGCTGCGGCCTCCACCTCCAGGCCGACGGCCTCGGCGAGGCCGTCGGTCCCGGCACGCGACGCGTCGTGCGCGGCACCGAAGTCCGCCGCCTCCCGGACCAGCAGGTCGAGCAGGTCGACGGCGCGCCGGGTGGAGAACTCCGCGGCGCCGAGTGCCTGATCCACCTGGTCTGCGATCGCCTGGACCCGCGCTCGGAACCGCCGCTGCTCGACGGTCCGGTCGGCTCGCAGACGCGGCGCGCCCGCGGTCGTCGTGGCGCGGCGGCTCAGCTCGTTCCACCACTGCGCCCACCGGGGCAGCAGGACCTGTCGGATGTGCCTGTCGAACTGCGGCCAGGTGAAGTTGGTCTCCGCCACCGCGGGCCCCTCGGCGGCCAGGTACAGCCGCAGCAGGTCCGCGGGCACCTCGTCGAGCACCTCCCGCAGCCAGATCGCGTGCCGCCTGCTGGTGGAGAACTTCAGCCCGTCGAGCTGGTAGAACTCGTTGGTCACGAAGGCCGTCGGCGGCCGGACGCCCGGGTCGAAGGCGGTCATCAGTGCCGGGAAGAAGGCCGCGTAGAAAAAGGCGTTGTCGTACCCGGAGAACTGGACGACCTGGCCGGAGCGACGCCACACCTCCGGATGTCCCGGGTACGTGCCGAGATATCCGGCGGCCATCTCGGCCCACACGTAGATCCGTTGGTCGGTGAACCCGGAGACGGTGGCCGGGATGCCCCAGTCGCCCGGGTAGCTGACCGCGAGGTCCGGCAGTCCGGCGCTGGCCGCCTCCCGACAGAGCCGGGCGACGTGCGGGCTCATCACGGTGTCGGCCCAGTAGGCGGTGAGCCGGTCCCGGTGGGGTTCGAGCGGGAAGACGAGCTGACGGACCTGCCGGATCTCACACCGCGTCCCGCACACCGTGCAGGTCGGATCGCTGAGGTCGGCGCACTGGTTGGGCCAGCCGCATCCCTCGCAGCAGTTTCCGCCGGTGCCGGCGCCGCAGTGGGGGCAACCCCCGGAGACGTACGCCTCGTAGCACCACCGCTCGCAGCCGGCGCAGTACGGCAGCGGCCGCTCACGGGGCACCACCTGCCCACCTTCGTACAGCACCCGGATGAAGTCCTGCACGAAGGTGGTGTACCGGGCCGATGCCCGGGGCCGAACCATCACGTCGATCGACATGTTGGCGCGTTCCAGCGCGGACTCGATGCGGGCCCCGAAGTCGTCGGCGACCTGGTCCGGTGTCCGCCCGTCGCGGATGCCCTGCAGGGCCGTGTACGTTTGATGGTCGTCCAGCCCGCACAGGTAGACGGCCGGCGCGTCCTTGCGTCGCTGGTGGCGGGCGAAGATGTCCGCGGCCAGGTACGGCCCGGAGAGGTGCCCCAGGTGCAGGTCGCCGTTGGGCGTCGGCGGCGGCGCGATGGCCAGCCACGGCTGCGGCGAGGCTTGGTCGGCTGGCCTGTTCACAGCGCCTCCGGGAAGATCTTCTGCCGCCACTGCGGACTCACGTCGAGGTCCCGGCAGAACGCGTCGACCGAGGTGCGGTAGCTCGCCACGACCATCTCGTCCTCGGCGTGGCGCAGCTCGTCGTCGCGGAGCTGGGTGATCCGGCGCGGCTGATAGCTGTAGGCGTCGCCCTGGCCGTGGATGCCGGGCACCACGTACTCCTGCGGCTCGTCCGGATAGTGGATCCTGGCGTCGGCGGAGTTGAGATCACCCGAGGCACCCCAGCCGCTGAGCAGGCGCTCGTCGAAGAGGTCACCGATCCCGATCCGGTCGAACAGCCAGCGGACGGTCTCGACCGGCGCGCGGCTCGCCTCGTACGGGAAGTGGGTGGTGGTCACCCCCGCACGTCGGGCGAAGGCGCGCATCCGGTCGTAGTTGGCCGTGCTCAGCAGGAAGTTCTCGATCACCCGGGTGCGGCCGATCTTCTCGTGCCACTTGCCCATCCAGGAGTCGAGTGAGTCCCGCGGTTCCCGATCGAGCACCAGCAGGTGGAGGCGATCCGCCGGCCAGCCGGCCGCCATCAGGCACTCGATCGGATTGAACAGGGCCTCGTACGGCAGATACGGCCCGGCCATCTCCTTGGCGAAGAGGATGCGTTCCCCCGGTCCGAACCGCCACGGCGATCCCGCGCCGCCGACCAGTCGGAACCGCGCGATCGTCTTGACCGGTTGGTAGTAGGCCGCGGCACCGGCGATGCCGAACAGGTTGGTCATCGCGGTCGACCCGACGCGACAGCGGCCCCAGCCCACGACCAGGAGCGGGAAGTCCGTGACGTCCTCGAAGCCGGCGCGCAGGACGCCGGACACCGCGTCGGACAGGCCCCGGATCGTGACCTCCTGGCGCTGATAGCGGCCGTCGGGTGGCAGCGGGACGTCGACGAGACCCGGGTCGTCCGCTGTGGCGGCAGCACGAAGCGATGCGAAGAGCGTGGTCATGACTGTCCTTCCGACTTGTTCCTGGCGGCGCCGGGCGAGAGCCGGCGCGGTGTCATGCGATGGCGAGCCGGTCGACCGTCCGCGCGGCCATACCGGGGGCGAGACGCACACCCGAGCCGGAGCCGGCACCGGCGAACAGCAGGCTGTTCTCCGCGTCGAGGGAGAGCACCGCCGGGAGGCGCTGAGCCTGGTAGAGGTCGGTGCCGGCTCTGCCCCCGGCGCAGGTCGCGGCGAACGACGGGCCGACCCGACGGGCGAGTACAGCCCGGCCGGCCGCCTGGTCGGACGGCGTGGGGACGTGGTCGCCGTTGCCCGGCGGCTGGTCCCACCGGTCGAGGTAGAAGCTCGTGACCGTGTATCCCAGGCGCGGTTCGGGCAGCAGGAAGACGTCGTCGTCGAGGAAGTACACCGCCCGGTCGGCTTCCGTCGGAGCGTTGTAGGCGTGCAGGGCGGCCACCCGCTTGCGCCCGCCTGGCGGATGGGCGGCGGGCGGCATCGGGACGTCCAGCGCTGGCAGGTCCCATGGCCCGACCGCGAGGATCACGCGGCCGGCCGCGGTCGCCCCACCGTCGTGTTCCACGATCCACTGTCGCTCTCGGCGACGGACGAGGTTCACCGACGCGGCGACGAAGCGTACGTTCGGCGACGCCATGACGAGCTGGCCGGCGAGGTCGCTGGCCCTGGCCCGGTACGCGCCGTCGAGCCGCAGAATCTCGTGCCCGGCGAGGTCGCACTCCGGATAGCGGTGCGCGAGCCAGTCGAGGTCGTCGGGAGTCGGCTCGTGGGCCGCCCCGCCGGCCATCGTGGCCAGGAACGCGCTGGGCGCGGTGGTCCGCAGGACGACCAGGAACCGCAGCTCGCGGATGGTGTCCTCGGCGACCCATGAGCGGTACCCGGCGAAGACCGGCGCGCCGTCGCGGACGAGTGACCGGATGCCGGTGGTGGCGCCGAACGGCACGTGGAGCCCGGCCGACGAGGCCGTCGTTCCGCACCCGATGCCGCGGGGATCCAGCAGGTGGACCTCCCAGCCGGGGTTGCGGCTCGCGGCCTGGTGAGCCACGCTCGCGCCGATGATGCCGCCACCGATCACGAGGCAGTCGATCATCGGCGGCGACGCCGGGCGGCCGATAACGTTTTACTAGGCATCACGCAGGATGCACCCAGGCATGTGCTCACGAATAGCTCCCCCGTTGGCCCAGCGGGCCGAAAATCATCCTTGTTCTGCGTAGCACGAGTCCAAGAAAGGAATGGTGCCCCTTGTGCGAGCCCCCGCGCCGGTGCGGGCGACCTGCTCCGCAGACGCCTCATGATTGATGTGGGCCTATCCCAATGTCAACCACGTTGGTCAACAAAGTGCATTTGGGCTGGTCGCGGTGGCGCGGGCGAGCTGGGCCGTCTCAGGTAATGGTCCGCCGAAGCCGGCGACCAGCGAAGCGACATATCGACGAAACCCGCTGTTAATGAGGTCGACGACGGCGCTGTCCCCCGTCGCTTCACCGAGATGGACGCCGCCGGGACCTGGCCGCCGCACGAACGGTCGCGGCCGTCGTCAGCGACTCCCCGGAGGCGCTGCGCGCCATCGCGCGGTACGGCAGGTATCAGGAGCGGGCCGACCCCCGCTCGCCGTCGATGCGCCGTTGCTCGGCATCGCCGAGCTTCTGGTAGTGCTCCGCCCTGGTGTGGTCGCCGACTTTGCCGGCGGCCTCGGCAGCGGTCCGCAACACCACAAAGGGCAGTCTGGGAACCTCGATCGCCTGCCGGTCCGCCTCGGCGAACACGACCTCAGCCAACCCAGCGTCCGCCGCACCCGCGAGAAGGAACAGTTCCGCCACGTACATCCGGCCCAGGCCGACCTCCCGCCAGCCGGTCACACCATCGAGGGCCCGACGGCACTGCCGCAGCGCTTCCCAGGCGGCGGGATGGTCGCCGGCCTGGCGCTCCAACGTGGCCAGGGACTGCCACGCCGACGCGGCGTCCCACGGATCGTCGGCGAAGACCAGACTCTCCCGCTGTGCCCTGGCGGCCTCGGCGAACGCCCCCAGATCGGCGAGCTGGTACCGAAGCTCGCTCAGTGTGTCCTGGTCGCGCCGACGACCCGACGCCCACCGGTCCAACCACTTGCGGGCCAGCCCGTCGTCACCGATCAGCCTGGCCCGATGCACCCAACGAAGCGGGTCCTCGGCCGCCGGGTCGGCGGGGAACCGCGACCGCACGGCCGGCCACCACCGGGTCAGATCCTCCGCTGACACGTACGGCTGACCGTCCCCGTCGAGCAGACGCTCCAGCACCTCGTCGCGGTCGCTGTGCTCGCTGTCGCGGACGAAGTCGATTGTGTCCTGCACTCCGGCAGCAAACAGGTACTCGACGTCGTAGGCACACCACGCGTCGAAGTTGGCCCGCTTCATCTCCCAGTGCCGCCACACATCCTCCACGCGCTGGTACCCGGCAAGCAGAAAGCCGGCCAGTTCGGCCTCCTCACCCAGCCCCTGGAACGCCGCCTCACGTCGGCACACCGCTTCCTGCTCGGCCAACCACCGCACCAGCGGCAGATCCTCCGCCCGTCGGTCGTACTGCAACGCCCACAACACCATCGCCCGCCGCGCCGCACGACTGTCGCAGTCGTCCCCGCCGGCGCCCGTGGCCGGCTCGTAGCGCAACTCCGGCCAGACCAGCGAGGAGTTCCGCATCCGGTCCAGCTCACCCCGCGCAGCCTCCATCACCCGCCAAAGATCCCATCACCGGCGACGCCTTGTCACGTTGTCCCGAACCCCTGTCAAGGAGCCACATTCGGCGAGGGCGCAGTCGCGTACCGCGTTCCCGGGACGCCCCTGCCCGTCTCAGCGGTGGGCGAAGACGAACCCGCCCGCGACGTTCGGGGCTGGACGGTGCGCCAGCTCGGCCTCGACGGTGAAGCCGGCGGCGTCCAGCCAGGCCGCGACCCGACCCGGCGGGCGGCGGTGCACGTACACGTTCATCGGGTGTCCGCCGTAGCCCTGCGTCTTGAGCTCGCTGCCGTCACCGGCGTGGAACCCGAGCAGCAGGACCCCGCCGGGCCGTAGCACCCGGCGGAACTCGGCAAGCACCGCCGGCATCCGGTCGTCGGGCACGTGGATCAGGGAAAACCAGGCGAGCAGTCCGGTCAGGTGACCGTCGGGCAGTTCGAGGCCGGTCATGGTGCCGACCTCGAAGCGCAGACCGGGGTGGTCCCGCCGGGCCACGTCGATCATCGCCGGCGACAGGTCGATGCCGAACGCGTCCAGACCGACGCTGCGCAGGTGGGCGGTGATCCGGCCCGGACCACAGCCCACGTCGGCGACCGGCCCGGCGCCCTGGGCACGGACCAGTTCGGCGAAGAGCGCGAGGATGCCCCGCTGGAACGGCTCGCCGGCCAGAGCGTCACGCAGCAGATCCGCGTAGCTGACCGCCACCGTGTCGTAGGAGGTCCTGGTGTCGTCGAGCCAACCGGGCACACTCATGCGCAGCACGATAGCCGCCTGACCGACGGCATCGCCTGACCGCCAGCACCGTCCACTCACCAGCTCGGACCGAGATCAGGTCATCCGGCAGCCGGCGACCTACGTGGCGTTGGACCAGGCTCGGCTCGACAACACGAGTCGGTAGCCGTCCGGATCCTCCACCGTCACGCCCCACCGGTCCCAGTACGCGCTCTGGCTGACCTGGCGGCCACCGGCCTCCTCCAATTCGGAGATCATGGCTTCGTCGACCGGCCTGGACAGGTACAGCACGAGCAGATCCTCGGCGGTCGGCGACGGGGCGACGCCCAGGTTCGATCCTCCGACGAGTTCGAGATGCCACGAGGCTTCCGGCCAGCCGAGCATGACCAGGTCATGCTCGGCTGGGGACACGGCGGTCGCCCGGTGGAGCACGTGCAACCCCAGCCCCTGTACGTAGAACCGTTCGGTGTCCGCCAGGCGTCTGCTGGGTCGGGCGAGGCGGATCGTCGCCGTCGGGTTGATCAATTCAATCGCACCGTCCTTCCGGTCTCCGACCACGATCCATGCTGAACCGCACTTCAGGTCAACGGGCGGCCCGCTTCTGATGCGGCCGCAAGGTCGAAGGTGGCACGCCCTCATTGCGGCCAGCACGGTGGGAAGGGCGTTCCGTCGGACCTGACGACGGCAGCGTGGTCTCTGCCCACGGCGGAATGCTTTGCATTCCCCGATGACTGTTGGAGATGCTCAGCGGGTGCCTGAGCGGATGGACGTCATGGTCGGAGACCTGCGCTTCGCACTGCGGGTGTGGCGGGCCGTCGACGAGGGCAGCACGGCGGTCGTGCTGCTGCACGCCACCGGGAAGACCGCACGCGACTGGGACGTGATCGCCTCGGGTCTTCACGCCGAGCGCACCGTGTACGCCGTCGACCTGCGGGGCCACGGTGCCAGTGCCTGGCCCGGTGGCTACCACATGGATCTGATCTCACAGGACGTCATCGGCATCCTGGACCAGATGGATCTCGGCCCGGTGGATCTGGTCGGTCATTCCCTCGGTGGCCTGGTGGCCTGCCGGGTGGCCGCCGCACGGCAGGGACAGGTTCGCAAACTCGTGCTCGAGGACATCGGGTTCCCGCACCCGCGGCCGCCGGGACTTCCCGACCGTCCCGCAGGAGAGCTGCCGTTCGACTGGCACATGGTGGAGCAGATCAGACCCCAGATCGACGATCCGGATCCAGGGTGGGCCGACATCATCGGCCGGATCACCGCGCCCACGCTGCTCATCGCCGGTGGAGCCACGAGCCCGGTGCCCCAGCGGCACATCGTCGAACTCGCCTACCGGCTGACCGACGCCCGGATGACGACGATCACGGCCGGGCACCTGGTCCACGAGACCATGCCAGCCGAGTACCTCAGAACCCTCGTCGCGTTCCTCGCCGAATGAGCGAGGCCCCCGCCGGTGCCGCCGGCAGGGGCCTCCTGCCCCCGCACCTCCCGCCACACCACCGCCGCGTTGTCCAGGTGGGCGGATCAGGGAACGATCACGACGCCACCTCGCACGCCGCCTCGGGCCAGCCGCTCGTGGGCGGCTGCCGCGTCGGCGAACGGGTAGACCCCGGCGACCCGTAGCGGGATCTCCCCGCGTTCCACAAGTTTCACCAGCTCGCCCAGCCGGGTGCCGTCCGGCAGCACCTCCAGGGCGTACGTCCGGATTCCCCGCACCGGCTCCGGTCGCAGTGGCGGTGAGGCGGCCACGAAGCCGCCGCCGTCCCGGACCAGGCCCAGCAGCGACGGGCCGATCACGGCCAGGTCGACGACCGCGTCGAAGCCTCCCGCCGTCGCCCCGGTCGGATCGTCCGAACGGGGCACGAACGTCGCGCCCTGCGACTCGACGAACTCGCGGTCGCCGTCGCCGGCCAGCCCGGTGGCGCGCAGGCCGGCGACCCGGGCCAACGCCAGGGTGAACCCGCCGACCTGCCCGGCGGCGCCGGTGACGAGCACGGACGAGCCCGCAGGGAGCGCGAGCAGGTCGAGCGCCTGGGCGGCGGTGAGGCCGTTTGTCGGCAGGGTGGCGGCCTCGTGGGCGGGAACCCCGCTGGGTGCGGCGGTCAGCCACGCCGCATCGAGGACCACGTGCTCCGCGTGCGCGCCGACGGTGGTACGCAGCCACGGTGAGAAACCGATGACGTTGTCGTCCACCGCGAGGTCGCTGACCGACGGGCCGACCGCGTCGACAGTCCCTGCCACGTCCCACCCGGGGACGTACGGCAGCCCGACCGGCAGTGGTGCCGGGAACCGACCGGCACGAACCATGAGATCGACCGGGTGCAAGACGGACGCGGCGACCCGTACCCGCACCTGCCCCGGTCCCGGCTCCGGCACCGGCAGGTCCGCCACCACGTGCAGAACCTCCGGCCCACCGAACTGTGTATAGCTGACTGCGCGCATCGCCATGTCCTCCGCTCAATGTCAGGATCGTCCTCACGGTAGGTACCGTTGGGCACTGTCAGGGAGTAGGTACCTGTAAGTGCCTAGGGCACCGGCGAGGTGGTGGATGATGGCGACGACAACCGCTGGACAGCGACGAGAACAGGCCAAACGCGACTACGACGCGTTCCTGGCCGCCTGCCCGACCCGGGAACTGTTGAGCACGCTCACCGACAAGTGGGCGGCGCTGGTCATCGCGGCGCTCGCCAGCGGTCCACAGCGGCACAGCGAACTCGCCCGCCGCATCGCCGGCGTCAGCCAGAAGATGCTCACCCAGACCCTGCGCACGCTGGAACGCGACGGTCTGCTCACCCGCACCGTCACCGCCTCGGTGCCGGCCCGGGTCGACTACGCGCTCACCCCGGTCGGCCACGACCTGCTTCCGCTGATGGTCGCGATCAAGACCTGGGCGGAGACCCACATGGATCGCGTCTTTGAGGCCCGCGCCCAGTTCGACGCGCGATCATGAAGTCGCGTCCGCACGGATCATCGAGACCCGAGCAGCCTGCCGCGGTCGAGCAGGCCCTCTACTCCCGGCTTCGCAGCGAGGACGAGGCCCGGCGCGTCTGGCAGGTCTCCGAGCAGCTCACCGGCGCGTCCTTCCCGAACCAGCTTGTCGGACCACCGCACTAGTCTGCCGTCATGGCGAGCGCCGAGCTGAATGAGTTGATCGTCGCGGACGCCGAAGCGCTGCGGGCCTGGTTGTCGGCCAACCACGCCACGTCGCCCGGCGTCTGGCTCGCGCTGACCAGGAAGGGCGGCTCGATCACCACGCTGACCTGGCAGCAGGCGGTCGACGAGGCCCTCTGTTTCGGATGGATCGACGGGCAGGCCCGCAAGCGGGATCACGAGACCTCCTGGATCCGGTTCACCCCTCGCCGGCCCCGCAGTTCCTGGTCACAACGGAACGTCGAACACGTCGCCCGGCTGGAGGCGCAGGGGCGGATGCTGCCAGCCGGCCGCGCCGCGGTGGAAGCCGCGAAGGCGGACGGCCGGTGGGCGGCCGCCTACGCGCCGCCGTCGGAGGCCGAGGTGCCCGCCGACCTCCTCGCCGCCATCGCCGCCGACCCCGCCGCCCAGGCCATGTTCGACGTACTCACCAAGACCAACCGGTTCGCGCTCATCCACCGCGTCAACGGCGTCAAGCGGGCGCAGACCCGCGAGCGGAAGATCCGCGAGTTCGTCGCCATGCTGGCCCGTCACGAGACGATCTATC
>NZ_JBFAML010000031.1:0-68972 GCF_040660295.1 Micromonospora sp. NPDC049891 | reverse complement strand
CCACCGCCGGAACTGGCGGACGGGCTGGCGGCACTGCACCTGCGGCCTCCGCTGGCCCTGCCCCGACCGGCGGCTGATACCGCCGCCCGCCGAGGCTGCGACGGCCCGGGGCACCGCCCGCGTGCCTGCACCGACGCTGGCACGAGAGGTGACAGCCCTCCACCCCCTGATCGGGCGGGCGGGTGCGCTGACACCCGCGCAGGCGCACCGGGCCGGCATCCGATGATCGGGGCACCCCGCGCCCACCTACCGGCGCGGCCCACCTGGCGGTGCCGCCGCTGCGGGCAGCCATGGCCCTGCGGAGACGCCCGCGCATCCCTCGCCGTCGAGTACCGGGGAGCGCGGCCCGCGCTGGCCGTCTACCTCGCCTGCGCCCTCGCCGACGCCCTAGACGACCTGTACCGCCTCGGCGTCGACACCTCCGGGGCACACGCACAGTTCCTCGGCTGGCTGCGGGCACGAAGCGGCCCGGCGGACGCGCCACAGGGGCACGAACACACCGGGCCGCAGGAGTAGGGCTACACCATGCCGTCAGGCAGCCTGTCAGGTGCCAGCGGGAACCACGACCACCTCTCCTCGGGGGCACCGAGGCGGATCATCAGGGCACGCACCGCCGCCGCCCTACCGTCTGCGATCCGGCCCTCCGCCCGCCCGGCGGGATCATCTGCGCCCGCGAGGTGATCCGCTGCCGCGACAGCTTCCTCCAGGTGATCGGCTAGGGCGTCGGTGATGATCGCCAAGTCTGCGGGCGACAGGACCGCCACCCGCGCCCTGCGCGGCAGGTCCGCGCCATCACGCCTGAACATGGCGCACCCCCCGCCCCGGCTCGCCGACTGCGCGCCCATCGACGCCGGCAGGCAGCGGCGGCGGCGGCCCCTCCGGCATCTGCACATCCCGCAGGTCGCCGGGCTCGTCGGATGCGTACACGAACCAGGCGACACACTCCCGCAGCGCGACAAAGTCGCGGCCCTGCGGGCGCGGGAAGCCGTGGGCCATCAACACCCCGGCGACATCGACCAGCAGGCCAAACGACAGCGTCGGCCCCTCATCGGCGGGGCGTGGCGGCAGTAGCGGGTAGACGCGGGCTACCGGCCCGATAGGCACAGACGTACGGTGTTCCATAGTCGCCTCCTTCGCAGGCGATCAAGGCCCGGGTCGGCGCTCCAATCGCCTACCCGGGCCGTCCAATTGGGTCAGGCTGCGGCAACCAGCCGGTACCGCAGCGGCTTCTCCGACGTGACCTCGACCGTGCCCTGCTTCGCCAGCCGCGCCAGGCAGTCCCGCACCCCTAGCGGCTTGCGGCCCTCCGGGGTGATCGCCTTCGACACCGCCTGCGGGCTGAACTCCTCGCCCGGGTGCGCGGTCAGGAAGGCCAGCACGATCGCCTTCTGGTCCAGGCGGGGCGTCGCCGGCTTCGCACCCTCGGTGTCGGCGGGCGCAGCGGGCGCGGCCTCGACCGGCTGTGCGGGCGGCTGCGGCTGCGCGGCGGCGGCCTCGGCCCTGCCCTTGCGGCTGCGCCGCGCCGGGGCGGCAGCGGGCGTCTCGGGGGCGGTCTCGGTGGCAGCCGGGGCAGCGGCCTTGCGGGTGCGGCGCGTCGGCTTCGCGGCGGCGGCCTCCCGCGCGGCCAGCTCGTCGGCCATCCGCTCACCGTCGGCGATCACATCGGACTCGTCCAGGTCGCGCCCCGCGACCTTCGGGGCAGTGTCGGCGGCGGCGGCGGTGCGGGTGCGGCGGGTGCGGGTCGTGGTAGCCATCGTGATCTCCCTGGTCGCTAGCTGGTCCTGCGGTGCGACCCGAGCTTGCGCGTGTCCGGAATCGACAAGGAAGCGAGGTGTGCACGGATTTTCACCATGTGCACACCCCCGGGGATGGCCTTGCAACGACCGAGTACCGACCAGATAGGACGTCAGCCGCTCATGATCGCCTAGCCAGGCATCGCCTAGCCGCAAGCCGATAGGTGGCAATCTCCATTTGCCCTGCTCATTCGCCCGGTAGCATGCCGCAGAGAGCAGCTCGCCTTACAAGCGAGGGGTCGCAGGTTCGAAACCTGCCGCGCCCACCACGTCCCCTTGCACCCGCACAACTGTGGCCGGTATCGACCGGGCCGTAGCCTGATGGGAAGGGGCCTCGGGTGGCTTTCGCCGAGGTGAATGGCATCCGATTCTGGTACGAGACGCACGGCACCGGCCGACCGCTGGTGCTGCTGCACGGCGGGTTCGGCACGGTGGAGACCTTCGCCTCGATCCGGCCGGCGCTGGCCCGACGTCGCCAGGTGGTAAGCGTCGATCTACCGGGCCACGGCAGGTCCGCCGACGCCGGCCGCCCGCTGCGGTACGAGTCGATGGCCGACGACGTGGCGGCGCTGATCGTGCACCTGGGGCTGGCCGAGGCCGAGGTGCTCGGCTTCTCCCTCGGCGGTGGGGTGGCCCTGCGGTTGGCGGTGCAACACCGGCAGTTGCTCCGCCGTCTGGTGGTGGTCTCCGCGCCATGTCGGCGGCAGGGCTGGTTTCCCGAGGTGCTGGCCGGCATGCCCGAGCCCGACGAGGCGGCCGCCGAGCGGATGCGCGGCACTCCGCCGGAGCAGCTCTACCGGCGGGTGGCGCCCCGCCCGCAGGACTGGCCACGACTCTGGGCCAGGACCGGTGAGCTGCTGCGCCGCGAGTACGACTGGTCACCGGAGGTCGCGGCGATCACCACGCCGACGATGCTGGTCTTCGCCGACGCCGACTCGGTCCGTCCGGCACACATGGTGGAGTTCTTCGGCCTGCTCGGCGGCGGCCATCGGGACGCCGGGTGGGACGGCACCGATCGCCCCGCCGCCCGGCTGGCCGTCCTCCCTGGACTCACCCACTACGACATCGTCGACTCACCCGCCCTCCCCGCAGCAGTGCTTCCCTTCCTCACCCACCCCTCCACCCCGCCCACCTGACGCCCCTCCCACCGCCACCGGAACCCGCTGAGGCAGCAACTTCAGGGATGTTGCTGCCTCGACCGCCGCTGCCCCCAGGGCGCGCCGACGTCAGGTGCCGGTGCGCTCGGCCAGCCAGGCGAGCAGGACCTCGGCCTGGGCATGCTGGAACGCCCGGAGGGTGGGGATGCCCGGCGGCGGAGGCAGGCGGGCCCGGTCGGTGAAGAAGCCGGCCAGGCCGGCGTAGAGACCGGTCACCACGTCGGGGTCGACAGCGGCGGTGAGCGGCAGTCGGCGCAGCAGGGCCTCGGTGTCGTGTCCGCCCTGTAGGCGTACGTCGAGCAGCAGCATCGCGGTGTCCAGCCAGGCCGGGCCGCGAGCGGCCCAGGGCCAGTCGACCACTGTGACCCGGCCGGCCCGGTCGACGAGCAGGTTGTCCGCACGGACGTCGACGTGGCACAGGGTGTCGCCGGTCATCGACGCGAGGCCACGGTCCGCCCATTGGCAGAGTTCGTCGAGGTGGGCCTGGGCCCATGGGTTCAGCTCCGGCGGTGGGTCGTCGACGACCCGCCGCCAGCCGGCGAATTCCTCGGCCAGTCGCTCGGCGATGACCGGCACCTGCGCCACCGGGCTGGGGGTGAGCGCCGACGACATCCGTTCCAGCGCGCCCAGCACCGCGTCGAGTTCCTCGGCCTGCCACGGCGTGACCGGGTGCCGCCCGTCGACGTCGGTGAGCACCAGCGCCACCCAGTGGCCGTCGTCGTGGCAGCCGAGCAGTCGGGGCGTCGGGGCGTACGCGGGCAGCGCGGCGGTGATCCGGGCCTCGGCCCGGTGCATGTCCGGGGTGTCCGGGTTCTGGGCCGGGCTGGCCGCTTTGACGAAGGCGCGACGGCCGTTGGCGGTGACCACCCGGTCGGCGGTGCCGGGGGAGTAGCCGCCCGGCTGCGACACCGCTTCGACCACCCGGTCACCGATGATCTTCTCCACGGCGGATCGGACATCAGCGGGCAACTGGTGCCATCGCAGTCGATTCCTCGTATGCGCCTGCATGTCGTTCAGGCTGCCCGTCGGCCACCCGGGCGGGCAAGCCGTTTCCCGCGCGTCCGTCCGGGCCGGCGGGTGGCAGGGTAGGTTGCCAACCCGCCGGCCCGTCGTACGACGTTCCGGATGCGTAGCTGAACGGTCAGTGAGTCAGGACGACCTCCACCTGCTGTCGGGTGCCCCAACCGGTCCGCCAACACGTCGCCACGCCGTACCAGCGGATCATCCTCAACACCACCACCGCGAACACCACCGCAGCCGGTGCCAACAACCACGTCCACACACGGCGGCCCGTCGATTCATCCGACCGGCGAACGGTCAGATAGCGCAATGTGTGCGCCCACCCCACGATGAACGTCACCGACAACAACCACGGCAATGCCGTAAGCGTCGGTTCAACCACCGGAGACACGAACACAACGGTCACGAACACCACCGTGGCGACCACCATCGACGCCCATCGCAAGAGATGTGCCCACCAGGCGTACGACCTCAGCGGCAGGTACCGCACCCGCCACCAGGAGCGGATGAAACTGCCACGCATCCACCGCAGATACATGCGGCAGAGGTGCCCGAACCGGTTCGGCATCAACGCGAACGCGAACGCGGTCGGCTGCTGTACGGTGCGCCCCCTGACCATCGCGAACAACGTCAACAGCGAATCGTCGGAAAAATGTACGTTCCGGCCGAAAAACCTCTCCGTCAGGTAGCCGTCAAGGTTGTCCCGGACGACAGCGGCCCGATAGGCGGCGATCGGCCCGGAATTGACCCATACCGCCCCGAACACCGACAACGACGACCGGTCGGTGAGCTGACCCGTGACGAACCACAAGTCAGTGATCCGCGCAAGGAACGATGACCGCACGTTCGCGGCCATCACCACCCCCGCCACCGACTGCACACGAGGATCGCTGAACGGCAGCAGCAACTCATCGAGCGCCCGCGGGTCGGAAACGGTGTCCGAGTCGACCGTCCAGTAGATGTCCGCGTCGCCAGTGGTCCGCACGGCCACGGCCTGCGCGTGCCGCTTGCCGGCGTTCTCCTGGACATGCCATGCCACCGTGACCCCGTAAGTGGTGGCCGTGTCGAGAAACCACCGCTTCACGGCCTCGTACCCGCCGGCATCGGTCGAACCGTCATCCACCACGCAGATGACATCAGGGGTGCGCGTCTGCCTGACCATGGATTCGAGGCAGGCACGTAGCGCCGCCGGGTCCTCGTTGTAGACGGGCACGATCGCCACTACGCGCAACGCGTCCAGGTGCTCACGAGCCCGGCCGGTCGCCGTCGCCGGCCGCTCCAGGTAGGCGCTGCCGATCTGCCACAACAGCAGCAGGAACATGCCCGCGTACACGTAGGTGAAGCGGTGTCCGGCACCGTCGAGAGCACCAGAGACCGCGAACACATGGTGCATTGCCCATACCGCCGCGGCGGCCAGCACGACCGCCGCGATGAGCAAGAATCGCCGGGGTTCGATGCGCGCGTTCATCCGTCGATCGACCGTCCGCGTCGGAACGTCAACCGGATCATGCAGGCACCGGCGATCACGATCAGCACACCGACAGCGGCGATGGCGAGCGGCAACGACAGTTGCACGACGCCGACTCCAGCTGTGCCACCGATGGTGATCACGTCGACTCCGGTGCGGGGCAGGGTGCTACCTGACGACATCGACTTCTCCGCTCGAGGCTGCGGGGCTGGGTCGGCGGGCAGGGTGCAGCCTCAGTCGTGCCCCGGCCGCCGCATGGATCAGCCGCTCGGGGTGAGGGGATCCGGTCGACACCCTCGCAAAGGCCGTCAACCAGGGTCAACCACGCTCTGTCACCCCATCGGGCTAATGTGTGACCGCCTCGGGCGTGCCGAAGTTGGCGGGTGCCGGGGAAGTCGGCTTGTCGACAGCGGCCCCGCTTCAAATGCCTCAGTCTGTGCGGTCGGCCGCTGGCTCCGATCGCACCACATCCGCCAGCCGCACCGTCTGATCGCGTAGCCGAAGAACCGGCGAGGACTGTTCACCAGCGCAGTGGGGAAACGTCGGAGCGGACGCACCTGGGGAGGAGCGACGGATGACGCGTGCCGGACTGACCATCGGCGTGCTCGGCTCGTACGGTGGGCGAAACCTGGGCGACGAGGCGATCCTCACCGGACTGCTGACCGATCTGCGTCAGCAGGAGCCGCACGCGCGGATCATCGTGTTCTCGCGGAACCCCGCGCACACGGCGGTCGCCCACCCGGACGTGGAGGCGGTGCCGTGGGAGGGAGTCAGCCGAACCGACTCCGCCCTCGTGCTGTCTCAACTCGACCTGCTCATTCTGGGCGGCGGAGGCATCCTCTACGACAAGGAGGCACGCCGGTACCTGCGGGTCGTCCGGGTGGCGCAGGAGCGGGGTCTGCCGCTGCTGACGTACGCCGTCGGTGTCGGGCCGCTGAACGAGATGGTGGACACCGGCATGGTCCGGGAGACGCTGGCCGGCGCGGTCCAGGTGACCGTACGCGACCAGGAGTCGCGGATGGTGCTGGAGGAGGCCGGCCTGCTCAATCCGATCACGGTCACCGGCGATCCGGCGTTTCTGCTGGAACCTGAGGACTTTCCCGCGCAGTTCCTCCGCGAGGAGGGCGTGCCGGCCGGCAAACGGCTGGTCGGGATGAGCGTGCGGGAGCCGGGCCGGGCGGCGGAACGGCTCGACGTGGACGGATATCACCGGCTGCTGGCGCAGATCGGCGACTTCCTGGTGCACCGGATCGACGCGCACGTGCTGTTCGTGCCGATGGAACGCGACGACATCCGGCACTCGCACGGGGTGCTGTCGCACATGATCGCCGCCGAGCGGGGTCGGATTCTGCACGGCACCTACTCCCCGCAGCAGGTGCTCGGGTTGATGCGCCACTTCGACCTGGCGGTCGGCATGCGGCTGCACTTCCTGATCTTCGCCGCGATGATGGGGACGCCGTTCCTGCCCCTGCCGTACGCAGGAAAGGTTTTCGACCTCGCACAACGGCTCGGGGTGCCGGCGTTGCGCGGCGTGGAGCGCGAGGTGGAGGGCCCCCTGCTGGCCGAGGTGGACCAGTTGTGGGATGAACGCGAACAGCGGGCCGAGGTGACCGCCCAGCGGGTGGCGCGGGTCTGCGACGAGGCCAGGGGCACCTCTCAGGTCACCCGGGCGGTGCTGGAGAGCCTGCGCAACCGGTCGCTCGTCGAGGTCGGCGCCTGATCGACGCGGTGGGCCGGGTCAGACCGCCGGCCCCCGCCAGCAGTAGCGCCACTGCTGCCGGTCGGTGTCGACGGACTCCAGTTCGTAGATCTCCGCTGCCGCCAGCCCTTCTGGCCCCAGGTGATGGTGGGTCAGTGGGGGCCGGCCGTTCGGGTCCAGCTCGACGGTGACGTGCTCACCGTCGGCCGTGCCGCCCACCAGTGGGATCTCAACCGCGGATGCCATGCGCCCATCCTGCCCCGGCCGTGCGTGACCCGCAGGGTGAAGCGGGATGATCCCGCAGTGGTCGGCTGTCCCTCGTATCCTCCGGGCCGGGCGGCGTGCCGCCGACCCGGCACCGGCGCCGACGACAGTGACCGCCGGCACCGGTGCTGCGGACGGTCATTCCTACGCGGCGCACAGGGCCGCGTAACGGTCCAGGTAGAGCGGCCAGCCGCCGTCCTCGGCCACGCCGTCCCGGACGGACTCCCAGCCGGGGCCGTGCCGGTCGAGGTGGCGGTGCTCCAGTTCCACCCGGGTGCGGTGCGGGGTTTCGGCGATGAACCGGACCTCGACCTCGCTTGTGTTGTCGGGCTCGGTCTCGAGCCGCCACTGGGGGCTGATGTCCCAGCTGAACACGACCCGGTCCGGTGGGTCGTAGGCGAGCACCCGCGCCCAACGGCACTCGGTGCCGTCGACGCCGCGGTCGTAGATGTGGCCACCGACCTTCGGCTCGAACACGGTCTCGGCGATCGCGGCGCCGAGCAGGTTGTGTTCTCGTGGCTTGAAATCGCCGAAGCGTTCGGTGAACGTGCTGAACGCCCGCTCGATCGGGGCGTTGACGATGATCTGACGGCGTACCGACACGTCCGCTGCCCGGGTCATGAGTCCTCCTCGGTGGTCTGTTCGACGACGTCCTGGTAGCCGTCCAGCGCGCGGTTCCAGAAGGTGTCCAGTTGGTCGCGTAGGGCGGCCACGCCCGCCGGGTTGAGCCGGTAGACCCGTCGGGTGCCGGCCTGCCGGTCGATGACCAGCCCGGCGTCCTTGAGCACCTTCAGGTGCTGGGACACCGCGGGTCGGCTGATCGGTAGTTCCCGGGCGAGTTCGCCGACGGCGCGTGGCTGTTCGGCCAGGCAGGCGACGATGGCGCGTCGGGTGGGATCGCCCAGGGCGTCCCAACCTTCATCAGCTCGGTAAGTAGCCACGAACGGTAAGCTACGACTTACCGAATGGGCTGTCAAGCGCGACCGGTGGTCGAGGTGGTGGCGGGTGAGGACAGATTCGTCAGGCCCGGGGGAGCAGTGCTGGCGGGTACTCCATGCCGTCGTGGGTACAGGCCGCGGCGGCGACCCGGGACGCGTACCCGGCCGCCTCCGCCCAGGTCGCGCCGCGTGACCGGGCCGCGATGATCCCCGCCGCGAAGGCGTCCCCGGCGCCGTTGGTGTCGATCACCGGGCCGGGCGGCACCGCCGCCGGAATCCGCTGGACGCCGCCGCCCAGGTGCAGATCGGCGCCGTCCGCGCCCCGGGTCACCAGGACCGGGCGCGGTGCCAGCGTGCCGGCCACGGCCGCCGCCCGGTCGCCGAGCGCCGCGCCGCTGATCAGCACCAGCTCGGCGACCTCGGCGAAGGGGCGGTGGTACGCGTTGTGCCCGTCCCAGTCGTGCAGGTCGGTCGAGGTGCCCACCCCCTCGCCCAGCACGTCGCCGAGGTCGGGCAGCAGTTCCCGCACCCATCCCATGATCGACAGGTGCACGTGGGTGGCGTCCCGGACCAGCTCCGCCAGCTGGGCCGCCGCGAACGGTGGCGGACCCTCCGGGGCCCGAGGGTCGTACAGCGACATCCGTCGACCGTCGGGGTCGACCAGGTTCACCGACCGTCGGGTACCGGCCGGGTCGTCGGCCAGGACCGTCCGCACGCCGGTACCGGCCAGCGCGGCCCGGACGACGGCACCGGCCGGATCCGCGCCCACCGTGTCGACCACGGTCACCCGCAGCCCGAGCGCGTGTGCGGCGAGCACCACACCGGCTCCGGTGTTACCGACCCGCAGCTCGATCGGGTCGACGGTGACGGAGTCGACCACGGGCAGCGGCAACCGGGGCACCCGTACCCGCACATCGACACCGAGGCCGCCGATCACCAGGAGGTCGCACATGGCGGCGACGCTAGTCGGTCGGCGCCGCCTATCCTGGCCCGGGTGCCGACAGGGGCCCCGGGCCGCCGCCAGCGTCGGGCAGGCCCGTCCGGTCCGAGGGGGAGTGCGTGCTGGTCGTCCATGGGATGTGGCTGCCCGGACGAGGGCTGGCCGTCTGGGCCGAGGACAGCACCCTGCCACCCCATGCCCCGCGCCGTCCCGGCCGGGCACCGCGAGCCCGCCCGCACCCGTTCGCCGCCGGCCATGCCACGCTCGTCGCATCGCTCGCCGACGCCGCCGAACCGGACGACCTCGGCACGGCGCTGCTGCGCCTGCCCACCCGTGCCGGCTCGCCGCTGGACTCGCCGGAACTGGTGCGTACCGCCGTCGTGGCACCGGTCCGTGGCCCGGTCACCCTCGCCGGATGGCAGGTCCCGGTGCTGGCGTACGCCCCGGACGCGGCTCTGTCGCTGCTGCGTGGCGTCACCGGGCTGGCCGCCGCAGCCGGCGCGAGCCTGCGGCACCTGGCCGAGCTGGCCGACTTCGCCACCGACCTGGCCGCTCGCGGCCGGGTCCTGCCCAGCCTCGCCACCACCGCGCCGCTCGCCTACGGGCCGCTTGCCGCCGCGCCGCCCGCGGGTACGTCGGCCGAGCCGGTTCGTGCCGCCGAGCCGGCGGACGCTGCCGCCCGTGCCCACCCCGCCCAGCTCGCCCCCGTGGGCGGCGACCGGCACCGTGGTGGGCGCGCCACCGCGCGGGGCGTACCCGCCCAGCAGGCCGATCCGACCGAGGCGTCGCCCGCCTGGGCGGTGTGGCGGCCCCTGCTGACCGGCACCGACGCCACCTGGGCCCGGTCGCTGGCGCTGGCTCTGCCGCCCGCCGCCCGGGCCGTCGTCGAGGCGGAACTGCCCGTGATGGCGACCAGCGACCGGGACGGGCATCACAGGGCGGCCCCGCCGGACACCGGCCGCCGCCGGGCCGGGTCGACAGGTGAGCTTGCGGACGGCCCCGGCCCCGGCCAGCGGTCCGCGACGGTGGCGTCGAGCCTGCCCGACGGGTCGGTCGACGCGCCGGGGCTGCTGGTCGCCGAGGCGCTCGACGCGCTCACCGACGCCGCCGTCCGCGCCGCACTGCCGCCGGTGACACTGGCCCGGGGGGTGCGACCGAACGGTGCCGTGGCTGCCTGGCTGGGCGCGTTGACCGGGCCGGGTCGCGGGTTCACCGCCGACGCGGCGGCGCTGCGTACGCTCCGGTCCGAGCTGGACCAGTGGCAGCGCGACGCCGCCGGTGGCACGGTGCGGGCCAGCTTCCGGCTGGTCGAGCCGTCGGCCGACGAGCTGACCGAGCCGGTGACGGTGGTGCCGGCCGAGCCTGGTGCCGTCGTCGCCACCACCGGCCGGTGGCGGGTCGAGTTCGGGCTGCGCGCCACCGACGAGCCGGGCCTGCTCGTCGACGCCGCACAGGTGTGGCGCGGCGACGGCGAAAGCGTCGGCGGTGAACATCCGCAGGAGATCCTGCTGGCCGAGCTCGGCCGGGCCAGTCGCCTCTGGCCGGACCTGGACGCGGCCCTGCGTACCGCCCGGCCGGAGGCGCTGGAGCTGGACACCGAGGGTGCGCACCGGTTTCTGCGCGAGGGCGCGCCGACGCTGCACGCGGCGGGCTTCACGGTGCTGTTGCCGTCGTGGTGGCAGCGGCCCGCGTCGCGGCTCGGCGCGCGGCTGCGGGCCCGCTCTCGCAGCGCGCCCGGCGCGGTCACCGGCCCGGCTGACCGGGTGGGCCTGGACGCCCTTGTCGACTACCGCTGGGAGCTGGCCCTCGGCGACGAGCCGTTGACCTCCGACGAGTTGACCCGCCTGGCGAAGCTGAAGACCCCGCTGGTCCGGCTGCGGGGGCGCTGGGTCGAACTGGACCCCAAGCGGCTCGCCGCCGGACTGCGCCTGCTGCGGTCCACCGGCGAACTGACAGTCGCCGACCTGCTGCGGCTCGGCCTGTCCGACGCCGAGCAACCGGACGCGTTGCCGGTGCTCGAGGTGAGCGCGGACGGTGCGCTCGGCGAGCTGCTCGCGGGGGCCGTGGACCGCCGGCTCGCCCCGCTTGACGAGCCGCCGTCCTTCCACGGCACGCTGCGGCCGTACCAGCGGCGAGGGCTGGCCTGGCTGGCGTTCCTCCAGTCGCTGGGGCTCGGCGGGGTCCTCGCCGACGACATGGGGCTGGGCAAGACGGTGCAACTGCTGGCGCTGCTCGCCGCCGACCCGCCGCAGGTCGGTCCGACCCTGCTGATCTGTCCGATGTCGCTCGTCGGCAACTGGCAGCGGGAGGCCGCCCGGTTCGCCCCGGACAAACGCGTACACGTGCACCACGGTGCCCAGCGGGCCCGGGGCGCGGAGTTCACCGCCACCGTGCACGCCGCGGACCTGGTCCTCACCACGTACTCGGTGGCCGCCCGGGACGCCGCGGAGCTGGCCGGGGTCGACTGGCACCGGGTGGTGGTGGACGAGGCCCAGGCCATCAAGAACGCCGCCACCCGGCAGGCCGAAGCGGTACGGGCACTGCCCGCGCGACACCGCATCGCGGTCACCGGTACGCCGGTGGAGAACCGGCTGGCGGATCTCTGGTCCATCATGCAGTTCGCCAACCCGGGCCTGCTCGGCCCGGCGGCCACGTTCCGCAAGCGGTTCGCCGAGCCGATCGAGCGGCACGGGGACACCGAGACCGCCGAACGGCTTCGCCGGATCACCGGCCCGTTCGTGCTGCGCCGGCTCAAGACCGATTCGTCGATCATCTCGGACCTGCCGGAGAAGCTGGAGATGGAGGTGTTCTGCAACCTCACCGCCGAGCAGGCGGCCCTCTACCGGGTCGTCGTCGACGACATGCTCGCGCGCATCGAATCCAGCGACGGCATCGAGCGGCGCGGCCTGGTGCTGGCCACCATGACCCGCCTCAAGCAGGTCTGCAACCATCCCGCGCAGCTGTTGCGCGACGGCTCACCGCTGGACGGACGATCGGGCAAGCTGGCCCGGCTGGAGGAGATCCTCGACGAGGTCCTCGCGGCGGGGGAGAAGGCCCTGTTGTTCACCCAGTACGCGGAGTTCGGCGGGATGCTGCGCGGGCACCTGTCGGCCCGGTTCGGCCGGGAGGTGCTGTTCCTGCACGGCGGGGTCGGCAAGGCCGACCGCGACGCGATGGTGGCCCGTTTCCAGTCCGATGGTGGGCCGGCGTTGTTCGTTCTCTCGCTCAAGGCCGGCGGGACCGGTCTCACGCTCACCGCCGCCAACCACGTGGTGCACGTCGACAGGTGGTGGAACCCGGCGGTGGAGGACCAGGCCACCGACCGGGCGTTCCGGATCGGACAGCGTCGCCGGGTGCAGGTCCGCAAGTTCGTCTGCGCCGGCACGGTCGAGGAGAAGGTCGCCGCACTGATCGCCGACAAGCGTGGCCTGGCCGCCTCGGTCGTCGGCACCGGCGAACAGTGGGTCACCGAGCTGTCCACCGCCCAACTGCGTGAGCTGTTCGCCCTGGAGGCGGGAGCGGTGGCCGAATGAGCGCCGACGGTGCAGGCAGGTTCGCCGACTACGGCCCGCCGCGCCGGGTCGACGGCGGCCTGCGGGCCCGCAGCACCCGCGGCGCGATCGGGGTCTCCTGGTGGTCCCGCCGGTTCCTGGAGGTGCTGGAGTCGTTCGCGCTCGGCACCCGGCTGACCCGGGGCCGGTCGTACGCCCGCGCCGGCCAGGTGCTCAGCCTCGACGTCGCTCCGGGCGTGGTGACCGCCGTGGTGCAGGGATCCCGCGCGAAGCCGTACCAGGTCACCGTCGCCCTGCCGCCCTTTCCGGCGCGGCTGTGGGCGCGGATCGAGGGGGAACTGGCCGCCCAGGCGTTCTTCAGTGCCCGGCTGCTCGCCGGCGACCTGCCGGCCGAGTTGGAGGAGTTGTTCGTCGCGGCCGAGGCACCGCTGTTCCCGGCGGTGATCACCGACCTGGAGCAGCGTTGTTCGTGCCCGGACGGCGCGGTGCCCTGCAAACACCTCGCCGCCACCTTCTACCTGCTCGCCGAGGCGTTCGACGCCGACCCCTTCACCCTGCTGCACTGGCGTGGCCGCAGCCGGACGGAACTGCTCGCCCGGCTGCGGCAACTGCGCGCCGAGGCGCACGCGTCGACGACACCGCAGGCCCGGGACGGCGAACCAGCCGGTGCTGAGGCTTCGGCGGCGGGGGACGGCGCAGCGTCGCCGGGTCCGACCGGTCGACGTGGCCGTTCCCGCACCGGGGGCACCGGGCCGGCCAGCCCCGGCATCGATGCCGACGGCGGGCCCGACCACCACGAGGTGGACGTGCCCGCTGCCGGTGCCGTCCGGGCGCTGACCGACCTGCCCGTCATGCCACTGGCCGAGACGGTCGATCGGTTCTGGCTGTCGCCGGTGCCCCTGCCGGACCGCCCGCCGAGCCTGACCGCCCGGCCGGACCTGTTGCTGCGACAACTGGGCCCGCCCGCGCCGGCCATCGGTGGACCGGGTCTCGTCGAACGTCTGCGTCACGCCTACCGCCAGCTCGGCGACTAGGAAAGACCGTGCCTGGCTGCGCCGGGCGAGCCTTATGGAGCGTTTCACAGGCCCGAGCCGGATTCGTCGTCATGGTCACGCTCGATCCTGGATCGAGTGGCTTCCCTAGCTGCGAGGTCACTCGATCCTGGACGGAACGCGACCCTGACGCTCACAGCCAACGTTGGCGAAACCGCCACATCAGCGCCGCGTTCGTCAACAACACCACCGCGAAGATGGCCCCGGCCAGCCGGCCGGCAAGTACGGTGGTCGCCGGCAGCGCCGCCCAGAGCAGGACTGTCAACAGCAGCAGCCAGCGGCCGTGACGGCCGCGGGCCCGGTTGTCGAGCCGGGCGAAGAACGCCGGGTCGCTTTCCCGCAGGTTGCGGGTGATCTGCTCGAATCTGCGTTGATCCTCTTTGCTGAGCATGTGCCTTCCCCTCACGCGTTCAGCAACGGTGCGGCGGAATACCCGCTGTGGTGACGGCTCACGCGCTCTTGCTGTTGCTACTTTGGTGCTGGCGGCGAGGGAGAGCGCTCGGCGACAGCTGAGCGACCGCTTATCCGAACCTTAAATTTCGTCAGGTGCGGCGGGGCCGCGCGGCTGCGCTGTCGGGGGTGGGAATTCGCCCCGCTGAGCAACGCTGGCCGGTGAACGCCCTGCTTGCGGCGTGCGTACCCGATCGGCCCGGTAGCCCGCCCGACGCCTGCTCGCGATGAGCTGCGCCTTAAGTGCCCCCGCCTGGGCGGTCGGCCCGTCTTGTCGGGCTGACGATCGGTCGCTACCTTGCCGGGGCAAACCCCTCAGGCATCAGTCGTCGCACCTCGGGAGACCGGTCACGTCCTGGGTCGACGCCCGGCAGGAATCGGAAACGGTGGATGGCCGATCACCTCGACGAGTGCGGCGGCCGGGCGTGACGACCTACCCCCGCCCGTACGCCAGCCCTCGGCCGGATCTGCGCGCCGGGCCCGGGTCGCACCCGCCCACGCCGCCGCCGGCCGTGCCTCGGCGCGGTGCCGGTGGCCGGCGGCTGCTGATCGTGCTGTTTCTGGGCGGCCTCGTCGCCAGCGTGCTGCCGTGGTGGCTGGACACCCCGACCGGCTCGTTGACCGGCGCCACCGCGATGACCACCGCCGCCGGGCAGATCACCGGCCTGGTCGCCGGCTACCTGCTGCTGGTCCAGGTGTTGATGATGAGCCGCCTGCCGGTGCTGGAACGGTGGGCCGGCGGAGAGCGGATCGCCCGCTGGCACCGCGATGTAGCCGCCACCCTGCTGGTCGCGGTGCTCGCCCACACGGCCCTGATCCTGGTCGGCTACGCCGGGCTGGAGGGCCGCTCACCGCTCGGGCAGGCGGGCGTGATGCTGCGCGAGTACCAGGACATGGTCTCCGCGTTCGCGGCCGCCGGTCTGCTGGTGCTGGTCGGGCTGGTCAGCGTGCGGGCGGTACGCCGGGTGCTGCCGTACGAGCTGTGGCACGCCACCCACCTGGCCGCGTACGCCGTGCTGCTGCTCGGCTTCGCCCACCAGTTCAGCAACGGCAGCCAGCTGTTCCGGCCCGGCCCGGCGCGTACCGGATGGATCGCCCTGTACGTGCTGGTGGTCGCCGCGTGGCTGTGGGGTCGGGTGGTCGTCCCGCTCCGGTTCAACCTGCGGCACCGGCTACGGGTGAGCGACGTGGTCACCGAAAGCCCCGACGCCGTCTCGATCTACCTGACCGGGGCACGTCTCGATCGGCTGGAGCTGTTGGGCGGGCAGTTCTTCCGCTGGCGTTTCCTGACCCGGGGCTGCTGGTGGCAGTCGCACCCGTTCTCGGTCTCCGCCGCCGCCAACGACCGCTGGCTGCGACTGACCGTCAAGGTGGTCGGTCGGCACACCCAGGACCTGCGCAACCTCGACCCCGGCGTACGGGTCTGGGCGGTCGGTCCGTCGGGCACCTGCACCGCCGCCCACCGCACCCGCGAGCGGGCGCTGCTGATCGCCGCCGGCAGCGGTATCACTCCACTGCGGGCGATGCTGGAGGAGCTGCCGCCCGGTGCCGCCCTGATCTACCGGGCCCGCACCCCGGCCGACGTGCTGTTGCAGGAGGAACTGGACTGGCTGGCCCGCAACCGCGGGCTGCGGGTCTGGTACGTCATCGGCTCCCGCAGCGACCCGGGTCCGCGACAGGTGATGACCCCGGACGGACTGTGTCAGCTGGTGCCGGACCTGGCTCGGCGCGACGTCTACCTGTGCGGCCCGCCCGGCCTGGTCGAGCAGTACCGCCGGGTGCTCCGTCAGGCCGGTGTCCGGCGCCGCCAGATCCACCTCGCCACCTTCGAACTCTGAGAGGGTCCACCAGATGCGTCGCGCGCTCCTCGCGATCACCGGCCTGGCCGCCAGCACCACCGCGCTTGTGGTGTTCAAGGCCGCCCCGGGCACCGGTCAGGTCGCCCAGGAGGTGCCCGCCCCGGCACCCACCGCCACCCAGGGACCGGAACCGACACCCGGCAAGGGCGCGACGAAACCGAAGGCCAGCAGCTCGCCGAAGCCGACGCGCAGCCCCTCCGGGGCGAGCCGGTCCGGTTCCAGTGCCGCCCCGAAGAGACCCGCCGCGCAACCCAGCCCCAGCACGATCGTCGGGCCGGTGGTGAGCAACGAGTTCGGCGACGTGCAGGTCCGCATCAGCGTGGTCGGTGACCAGATCGTCAACGCGGCGGCGCTGCGGCTGCCGCGCAAGACGGCCCAGTCCGACCAGCGCAGCGACCAGGTCGACAGCCGGTACAGCGGTGCGGTGGGAATGGTGGTCGAACGGCAGAGCGCCGACCTGGACACCGTTTCCGGCGCCACCGCGACAAGCGACTCCTACCGGCGGTCGTTGCAGGCCGCGATCGACCAGGCCCGATGAGCGCCGGCACATTGATCCGGCCCGGGCTGCGTCGTGTCGAACACGTGATGGGTACGCCGGTCAGCCTCGACATCGCCGACGACCTGCCCACGCCGGAGCTGGTTGGGCTGGCCGACGAGGTGTTCGCCTGGCTGCGGGAGGTGGACGCGAGGTTCAGCACGTACCGACCGGACAGCGAGGTGTGCCGCTTCGACCGAGGTGAGCTGCTGCTCTCCGAGGCGTCGGTCGACCTGCGCCGGGTGCTGGAACGCTGCGCCGACCTGTGGGGTGCCACCGACGGCTTCTTCGACGCGTACGCCACCGGCGGGCTGGACCCGTCCGGGTACGTCAAGGGTTGGGCCGTCCAGGTGGCCTCGGACCGGTTGCGTGCCGCCGGTGTCGACAACCACTGCCTGAACGCCGGTGGTGACGTCCGGGTGCGTGGCCGTTCGTCGACGGGACTGCCGTGGCGGATCGGCGTGCGGCATCCCTGGAACCCCTCGGCGGTCTGCCTGGTGCTCACCGGGACGGACCTGGCGGTCGCCACGTCCGGTGTCTACGAACGCGGTCCCCACGTACGCGACCCGCGCCGTGGAGCCCCGGCACGGGGTCTCCGGTCGGTGACCGTGGTCGGGCACGACCTCGGACTGGCCGACGCCTACGCCACCGCGGCCGTGGCCATGGGGGTGGCCGGCATCGGCTGGCTGGACCGGCTGCCCGCGCACCGGCACGCGGTGGTCACCGACGACCGCCGGTGCCTGCACTCCACCGACCTCCCGCTCACCCACGACCCCGCCCCCTGACCACGCCCCGCCCGCTCTGCCCCCCGGCCGCCTCCGTGGCAGCCGTGTTCGATCGGTGGCAGCGAAGGTGGCCGACACGCCGGCCAGGAAGCACCTCCACTGCCACAGATCGGCTGCGCGGGGACCTGGCGGGCGGCGGGGTCCGGATGACGGCTGAGGGTGGGGTTTCGGGTCAGGGCCAGCGGGTTGGGCGGTGGGTGCTCGCCGGGCGGGATCCGGTCGGCCGAGGACGGCCGGGCCGGGCCCCCGGGGGACGGGTGGCCGCCCATCGGTGGCCGGGCCGGTGTCGCCGGGGCGGCTCTGCTCCGCCCGGGTGGTGTCTGGTGTCGTCGGTGGACATCGCATCCCCGCTCCCGGCGCGGGCGCGCCGTCGAAGGGTCCAACGAGCGCCGGTCCTCCCGGGTCTCGCTGTCGGCGCGTCGCACCGCACGCCACCCGGTCAGCGGCCCCGGCGGGGCAACGGCAGGTGACCGGGGACCAGCGCCGAGGTCAGCGTCACGCCGGTGGCGCGCAGCGCCTCGACAAGCGTGTTCTGCACGAGGTAGGCGTCCGGCAACTGCCACCGGGCCTGCTCCGGTGCGACCGCCCAGCGGACCTGGCCCTCGGGCAGCCGGGTCGGTGGCGCCGGAATCCACGACCCGCGCCCGTGCAGGACCACGTCGAAACAGTGCTCAAGTTCGGGTCGCAGTGGGTCGCCCGGGCGGACCAGGAACATCCACCGCCCGGTCGGGGTGACAAGCACAGGTCCGCGTACCCCCGGGCCGACCGGGTGGGCACGCACCGCGTCCAGAACCATCCGGCCCAGGTGGGCGGGGATCTCCAGCACGTCGAAGGAACGGCCGGTGGGCAGCAGTACGCCGTGTGGCCGGGACCGCCACCAGGTGGCCACCCGTGCCGGGTCGGCGCTGGCCGCGTGCTCCCAGTCCTCCAGGGCCGGATGGCAGCCGACCGTCGGGCAGCCGGCCCGGCCGCAGACGAAGCGGCTCCGCGCCAGGCAGGCGCCGGGGGTCACCGCCCAGCCGTGCAGGGCGTAGCGCACGGCGACCCGGCGCAGCCGTACCCGTTCCAACGGCGACAGACGCGCCACGTGCGGTCCGACATTCCCCCACATTGGTGCCAACTCCCCTCGCCGCGCCTGACCGGCGTCAGCTCGTACGTCGAGACCCGTCACTGCCGTAGCCCGTCATCGTTGGTTTGACAAAGTGGCCGATGCAACTTGCACGAAAAGTACGAGGTTCGGCCGGACGGCTGACGCACTTCCTGTGCGACCAGCGGAAACCTGAAGTACGGACGGATCGCCGCGCCCACGGAACGGCCCCCGGCCCCCGGCCAGGGCTCCAGCAAGGGGAGGACTGGGGAGATGGACGAGCTACCCATAGGGCGACGGGTGGCCTACTGGCGCGGCCGGCGGAAAATGTCGCAGCAGGTTTTCGCCGACCGGTTGGGCAAGTCGAAAAGCTGGGTCGACAAGATCGAGCGGGGCGTACGGCGGCTGGACAAGTTCTCCGTGCTCTACGAGATCGCCGACATCCTCCAGATGGACGTGCAGCTGCTGCTCGGCAAGGACCCGGAGCGGCGCACCGACGCGCTCAACTGCATCGACCAGTTCGAGGTCGAGGAGATTCGGGCCGCCCTGGAGCGCTACGACTCGATAAGCGCGTACTTTGACGCGGCACCGAGCCCACCGCCACTTGCCGACATGAGCAAGGCGGTCACCCACGCCTGGCTGACCTACCAGTACGGCCGCTACGGGATGCTCACCCGGGCCCTGCCGAAGCTGCTCCGCGATGCCCAGGCGGCCGACGCCGCGTACGGCGGCGACCAGGCCCAGCGCGCCGCCCACCTGCTCGGGCAGGTCTACCAGCTCGCCTCCTCGGTGCTCCGCAAGCTTGGCGAGTGCGACCTCGCCTGGCTCGCCGCCGACCGTTCCATCGCCGTCGCGCAACGCGCCGACGACCAGTTGCTCGCCGGTGTCGCCACCACCCGGGTCTGCAACGCCCTGGTGGCGATGGGCCGGCCCCGGCCGGCACTGGAGCTGAACGTACGGATCGCCAACCAGCTCGCCCCGGGCGGCGGTAACGACAACCGGCCCGAGCGCCTCTCCGTCTACGGGATGCTGCTGCTTCAGGGCGCGATGGCCGCCTCCCGCATCGGCGACACCGCCACTGTGGAGGATCTGCTGGACGGAGCCCACGCGGCGGCGGCCGAGCTCGGCGGCGACCAGAACCACTACTGGACCTCGTTCGGCCCGACAAATGTGGAGCTGCACCGGGCGGCGGCCGCCGTCGAGCTGGGCGACGGCGGGCGGGCGGTCGAGGTGCACCGCCAGAAGATCCAGCCCGCGCCGTTCGACGCGTTGCTGCCCGAACGCCGGGCGCATCACCTGCTCGACCTGGCCCGGGGCTTCGCGCAGATCGGCGATGTGGCCAACGCCGGCGAGATGCTGTTGCGCGGCGACCGTCTGGCACCGTCCGAGATCCGCTGCCGACCGATCGCCCACGAGGTGATGTCGGACGTCCTACGTCGCACACGTGGTGCGCCGCCTTCTCCGATCGCGGAGTTGGCTGAGCACATGGGAGTAGGAGTATGACCTCGGAGCCGGCATGACCGGTTCGCACCGCCACGACGGGCACCGCCAGGTGCTCTACATCATCGCCTGTGGCTCGCCACTGGCCCGAGACGTGGGCCGGCTCGTCGACCTGGCCCAACAGGACGGCTGGGACGTCTGCGTGATCACCACGCCCGACGGTGCCAAGTTCGTCGACCGCACCGCACTGGCCCGGCAGACCGGCCACCCGGTACGCACGCACTACAAGAACCCGGGCGACCCCGACGTGCTGCCCACCGCCGACGCCATGATCGTGTGCCCGGCCACGGTCAACACCGTCAACAAGTGGGTGGCCGGCATCGCGGACACCCTCGCCCTGGGGCTGCTGGTCGAGGCGCAGGGCCGGGGGATACCACTGGTGGCCGTGCCGTACACAAACGCGGCGATGGCCGCCCACCCCGCCTTCCGGGCGGGTCTCGTCCGGCTCTCCGAATGGGGGGTGAGCGTGCTCTTCGGCGACGACGTCTTCCCCCTGCACCCGCCGGGGACGGGGGAGCGGCACCAGCACGCCTTTCCGTGGGCGCTGCCGCTTACCGCCGTGCGTGACCGCCTCTGCCGGACCGGTTGAGCGGCAGCCCCCCAGTCGAAGCCTCCGGTCCGGTGCGGGTGCGGGTGACATTTCTGACCGCCGGAGTATTCACGCCCGGCTGCGGCGAAGGTCCGTGGCCGGGCCTACGGCATCCGTGGCCGTCGACCCGGCCACGGACCACGCCGGTCCAAGCCGGCCCCCGGGGATCGGGTCGCCCTGTCCGCCCGGGTGGGGCCGGGTGACGTCCGGTAGCGGCCCTGACGACGGTAAGCTCACCGGCCGTGAGCACAACCGTATCCGTGCCGACCGTCGCCGACGTGGTGGCCGAGGTGGCGCGGCACTACCCGCCGGCCTGGGCCGAGGAGTGGGATCGGGTCGGCCTGGTGCTCGGTGAGCCGTCCGCCCCGGTACGCCGGATCCTCTGCGTCGTGGATGTGGTTCCCGAGACGGTCGCGGAGGCGCTCGACGCGGGCGCCGACATGATCATCGCCCATCACCCGCTGCTGCTGCGCGGGGTGTCGTCGGTGGCGCCGACGACCTACAAGGGCCGCATCGTCCACCAGTTGATCAAAGCCGATGTGACGCTGTACGTCGCGCACACCAACGCCGACGTGGCCGTGCCGGGCGTCTCCGACGCCCTCGCCGCCCGGCTCGGCCTGCTCGACCTGCGCCCGCTGCAACCCGCCCGCCCCGGCACCCCCGCCGCGGGGGAGGGACGCGGTGCCGGCCGGATCGGGCGGCTGCCGCAGCCGCTGACCCTTGCCGAGCTGGCCCGTCGGGCCGCCGCCGTGCTGCCGGCCACCGCCGCCGGAGTACGTGCTGCCGGCGATCCGGACCGTCTGGTGCGTACCCTGGCGGTCTGCGGTGGGGCCGGGGACAGTTTCCTGGCCGACGCCGCCGCAGCCGGGGTGGACGCCTACCTCACCTCGGACCTGCGCCACCACCCGGCCGGCGAGCACCTCGCCACCGGGGGGCCGGCGCTGCTCGACGCCACCCACTGGGCCACCGAACGGCCGTGGCTGGACGACCTCGCGGCGTTGCTGCGGGCCGCGCCCGGCGTCGAGACCCTGGTGTCCGACCTGGACACCGACCCGTGGACAGTGCACGCCGCCGCACCGCAACCGGACGAACCCGCAACGGACGAATCCGCAGCGGACGACAAGGAGCCCGACCGTGAAGGCTGACCCCAAGGTCCAGCGCCGCCTGCTCGATCTCCAGGCGATCGACACCGCCCTCGCCCAGCTCGCCCACCGGCGTCGGTCGTTGCCCGAGCGGGCCGAACTGGAGGCCCTCGCCCGGGAACTGTCCGCCCTGGAGGACGAGCGGGTCCGCGCCCAGGTGGCCGTCGACGACCTGGACCGGGACATCGCCCGGTTGGAGCGGGACGTGGACCAGGTCCGGGCACGCAAGTCCAAGGACGAGGACCGGTTGGCCGCCGGCACCGGCCCGGCCCGCGAGCTGGAGGCGCTCCAGCACGAGCTGGCCTCCCTCAACCGCCGGCAGAGCGACCTGGAGGACGCCGAACTGGAGCTGATGGAGCAGCGGGAAACCGCCCAGTCGGTGCTGGACGGGGTGGAACAGCGGCTGACCGAGGTGCGTGAACGGCGCGCCGTCACCGAGCAGCGGCGCGACGACAGCCTCACCGAGATCGGTCGCGAGGAGGAGTTCAAGCGCTCCGCCCGGCAGCCCCTCGCCAACGACCTGCCCGCCGACCTGGTGCAGCTCTACGAACGGATCCGCACCGACACCGGGCTCGGTGCGGCGTTGCTGACCGCCGGCCGGTGCGGCGGGTGCCGGCTGGAGCTTTCCGGTGCCGACCTGGCCCGGATCCGTAAAGCCGACCCAAACGACGTGGTCCGCTGCGAGGAATGCCGCCGGATCATGGTCCGGACCAACGAGTCCGGGCTGTAGCCGGTGGCGACGCGTACGGTCCTCGTCGAGGCCGACGGTGGATCCCGGGGCAACCCCGGCCCGGCCGGGTACGGCGCGGTGCTCCGCGACGCGGCAACCGGCGAGGTGGTGGCCGAGCGCAGCGAGGCGATCGGCACCGCCACCAACAACGTCGCCGAGTACCGGGGACTGATCGCCGGCCTGGCCGCCGCAGCCGAGCTGGGTGCCGACGAGGTCGAGGTCCGGATGGACTCCAAGCTGGTCGTCGAGCAGATGTGCGGCCGCTGGCAGATCAAGCACCCCGGCCTGCGCCCGCTGGCCGCCGAGGCCGCCGAACTGGTCGGCCGGTTCACCGCCGTACGGTTCAGCTGGATCCCCCGGGACCGCAACACCCACGCTGACGCCCTCGCCAACGCCGCCATGGACGCCGCGGCCGCGTCCGGCGTCGCCACGCCGACCGTCGAGCCGCCCCGCGTGGTCGAGCCGCCGCGCCGCCTCGGTGGCCCGGAGCCCGCCGGTGGCGGCGCCGCCGAGGTCGCCGCCCGGGCCGAGTCACCAGGCACCGACCTGACCAGCGCGCCGGTGTCCTGGGAGCCCCGCCCCAGCTTCACCGCCACCCGGCTGATCCTGGTCCGGCACGGCGAGACCGAGTACACCGAGCAGGGCCGCTACTCCGGTCGCGGCGACATCCCCCTCAGCAGCAAGGGGCAGGCCCAGGTGCGGGCCACGGCCGCGCGGGTGGCCGCGCTCGCCCCGGACGCCGTGGCCGTGATCAGCTCACCGCTGTCCCGGTGCACGGCGACCGCCGAGGCGATCGCCACCGCCATCGGCGACCTGCCGGTCCGCCGCGACGACGAACTCATCGAATGCGACTTCGGAGCCTGGGAGGGACGCACCTTCGCCGAGGTGCGTGAGGGCTGGGCGGGCGAGCTCGACGCCTGGCTCGCCTCCACCCGGGTCGCCCCACCGGACGGCGAGTCGTTCGCCGCGGTCGCCGAGCGGTGCGACCGGGTGGCGCGGCGACTGCTCGACGCGTACCCCGGTCAGACCGTCGTGGTGGTCTCGCACGTCTCGCCGATCAAGCTGATGCTGCGCGACGCGCTCGCCGCCACCGACGCCTTCCTGCACCGCCTCTACCTCGACGCGGCCGGCGTATCGGTGCTGGACCGTTGGCCCGACGGCGGCGTCGCCGTCCGCTCGGTCAACGAGACCACCCACCTCGCCGACCTCTGATCCGCCCCGCCTCGCCTCGCCTCGCCGATCTTGCACTTCTGGTCGCCGACAAGTAACTGATGCCCGATTCGCGGGGACAGGAAGTGCAAGATCGGCGGTTCAGGCGAGCGCGCGCCAGAGGAGGTAGGAGCCGATCAGGGTGCCGAAGGCCACGATGATCGTCTTCAGGACCGCCGAGGGGAGTCGGCGGACCAGGCGGGCACCGACGTACCCGCCGATCAGCGTGGCCGGGGCGACCACCGCTACCCCGGCCCAGTTCACCGGGCCGGCGATGGCGAAGACGACAACCGTGGTCAGGCCGATCACGGCGGAGAGCAGATTCTTGATCGCGCTCACCCGGGCGAGCGTCGCGTCCAGCACCAGGGCCAGGCCGGCGACCAGCATCACCCCGACGGCGGCACCGAAGTAGCCGCCGTACACCGCGGCCAGCGTCACCACCACCTGAACCGTCACGGCCCGGCGGCGCGGTGCCAGGTCACGCGGGTGGCCGACCAGCCGGCGCAGCGGATCCTGGAACGCCAGCAGCGCGGTCGCCCCCAGCACCAGGAAGGGTACGACCAGCTCGAACGCCCGTGCGGGGGTGACCAGCAGCAGTCCGGCGCCGGCCAACGCGCCGACCACGGTGGTGGGCACCAACGCGGCCAGCAGCCGCGACCGGGGCAGATCCACCCGACTGCCCGCCACCGCGGCGAGGTACCCGGGAGCGACCGACAGCGAGTTGGTGACGTTCGCCGGCACCGGCGGCAACCCGATCGCGAGCAACGCCGGAAACGTGATCAGCGAACCACCGCCGGCCACCGCGTTGACCGTACCGGCGGCGAGACCAGCGGCGAGCAGTAACGCGGCTTCGGCGAAGTCCATGATCCGCAGGCTAGCCGTCCGGAACCCGCACCGCCGCCCGACCCTGGTGCGGTCTCCTGGTCACCGCACCAAGCGGAGCTACTCCCCGACCGGGCCGCCGGCCAGCTCGGCCACGATGTCGAGGTGCCCGAGGTGACGGGCGTACTCCTGCACCAGGTGGAACATGACCCGTTCCAGCGACGCCGGATCCGCACCGTCCCACCGTGGCCCCGGCGCCCCGCGCGCCGCCAGGTCAGCGCCCTCGACCACCGCCCGGGTGTGGGCGCCCTGCGCCCGCAGCGCGGCCGTCAGCTCCGCGAAGCTCTCCTCCGGCGCGACGTGCCACCGACCGTCCCGCCAGTCGCCCCACGGGTCCGCCACGTCGCGTCCCTGGAAACCCCACTCGATCCAGCGCAACTCCACGTAGCGCAGGTGCTTGAGCAACTCCAGCGGGGTCCAGCCGGAGGGCAGCCGACTACCCCGCCGCTCCTGCTCGGCCAGCCCGGCCACCTTCACCAGCACGCTTTCCCGAAAAAAATCGAGGTAGCGCAGGAACACCTCGGCCCGCCCGTCAGCCGGCGCTGTCGGTTCGGGAAACGGCGGCATCGTCACCGCGCCATTATCCGCACGCCGTTGAGCTGCCCGCCTGCCCCGCCGTGCCACATTGCTGCGCGTGCCCGCTCCGCCTGCGCGTGCCCGTGCCCTGGCTGGGCTGCGCGATCCGTGGCTGGCTGTGCGGTCCGTGGCTGGAGGGCGCGGTCCGTGGCTGGAGTGCGCGATCCGTGGCAGTAAAGGTGGCCGACACGCCGGCCAGGAAGCACCTCCACTGCCACGGATCGCCGACTGCGCGTCGAGCAGGCCCGGTGGCGTGGTCGGGGGCTGCCCGCGCGACCCTGGAGCCCGTTGGCTCTGACGCGGGCGCGGCAATAGGCGCGGACCCGGTGTCGTTAGGATGGGTGCGCGACGGACGAGTCGACCGGGCGGTCGCGTCGGCGGGCTGCGGCCCGTCGCCGAGGAACGTCCGGACTCCACAGGGCAGGGTGGTTGCTAACGGCAACCCGGGGTGACCCGCGGGACAGTGCCACAGAAAACAGACCGCCGGCCCCATCGGGGACGGTAAGGGTGAAACGGTGGGGTAAGAGCCCACCAGCATCCCGGGTGACCGGGGTGGCTCGGTAAACCCCACCCGGAGCAAGGCCAAGAAAGGGCCGTCATCGCAGGATGACGCCCGCGCAGACGCTTGAGGGCGGCCCGCCCGATGTCTGCGGGTAGGCCGCACGAGCCTGCCGGCAACGGCAGGCCGAGATGGATGGCCGCCGCCGGCCCGCACCCCAGGTGCGCGCCGCGCACAGAATCCGGCGTACAGGTCGACTCGTCCGTCGCCCACCAGCTCAGAGCCCCGATCAAGGCTCTGAGCTGGTCCTATGTTGGGGCGTCGATGGTCGTCGTTGGTCAACTTTGGGCGGCGTTTGACGCCCTGACGACGCCCTGACGCCCTGGAGACGCCCTGAGCGCGGGCTCAGTTGACCTTGCCTGGGGTTGGGCGGGCTGTGCCGTCGTGAGGGCCTTTCCGGGGTCGGTGCTCGGAGACCTCGATCGGAGCCGGCGGCTGTGGGGGAGGGACGGGCACGTCTTGGCGGTGGAGCTGCCTCCGTGACCCGGTGACACGGTGGCAAGCCAGTCCCGGGGTTGGACTGGCGCGGCAGCCGGAAGCCCCAACACGCGACCTGGCCGACTCGCGAGCTTCCGTCACGGCCTCGCTGGGCCTGGCTCCTGACGTGCTGGGGGCGGTGTCCCGGCGGCCGTCGGTGGCTCACCGCCCCGGCGCCGTAGGCGGCCGGGGCGGATTGCCGCCGGCTGGGCTTGCCGCCCCGCACCGCGCGAAGCGCGGTGCCTTGATCCAGAACAGAACAATTCAGCAACTGTCCTGGCAAGGAACTGGCAAGGAAACAGGAGCACAGAACGTGTCGAGAACTCTCGCCCACGGCCCATGCCCGTCGCATCCGCGAGTCACGCAAGGACGCTGAGTTTCAGCTGTAATCGCCGGCGTAGATCTCAAACAACTCACGGACCCCGCCGTCGGTAACCGTGTGGACAGCTTCTCGCACGGGCTCTGAACGCAGGTCCAATGCGACGAGTCTGCCGTCGAGTTCAACTACGGAGTCGATCCGGTCGAACTTGTCAGAGTGGCGCTGCGCGTACTCGGCGAGCCCTCGGAGCTTCGCTGCGGCGTCGGCAAGATGGAAGCCGTGCGGGTCAACAACGGACGGTTTGATCCCAGCATCCGTCCGATGAAACAAGATGAAGTCTGGATACATGGACTGATCGAACTGGCTACCACGATACGGAACGCGCAATGAGGCGTTGCCGCCAGTCGGGTTGCGGTACCAGGCGACTAGGTCGTTGTCGGCCAACTCCCTCGCGAGTACCTTACGTTCCCAGCCCTTCAGGGCGACTGGGAAAGTGCCATCTTCTGCCGCCAGGACATGCTTTTCCCAGCGACCTTCGTTGTCGCTTACGAGCCTAGACGCCGGCAGCACAAGGTCAGTTAGTTCTGGACTTCTCGTCTCTCGCTTCACGGGCTCATAAGCCACCTTGCGGGCATCCGGAAGCTTTGAGATTGACCGCTGGTGCTCACGCAACCACGTTCGAACCAACTGCTCCGCTGCGGATTCGACGGCCTCGACTACCTCTGAGTGCAAGGCAAGAACAGCTGTCACTGCCTTAGCTTCAGTCGGATCGAAATCATCTGGACGCTGCATGTTAATGACTTCGTTCCAGTAGTTCGTTGCCACCCCCTCTGGGAGTTTACGCTTGGCGACCTTGAAAAGATCTTCGATGTTGTTGTCGTCACGCTCCATTTCATATGCTGTCTCATCGGGTAGGTCGTCAATGGATTCCGCTGCGAGTAGGACGTAAGAGCGTTCGATCTTAAGGCTTCGTACACGCGTCAGGTCCGCCTGGAAGCTACCATCGGACTCTAGTCGTCGTTGCTGGGCGGCGAGAACTCCATTGAGATGAATGCGGACCTGGGCAATCGCATCCTCGACAATGTGGTCACCAGAAAGTAGGGTTGCGAGCGTGTGCAGTCGCGAGATCTGCGTCCTGTAGATGCGGCCAGGAACAACATAGGTTGGCAGATCTTGTAGAAGATCTAGAACTTCGTCGGGGATGTTCTCGTTTCGCTCAACCAGGACAGGATCAGTAATAACCTCAACCGGAGGCTCGTCGTTCCTGCCTTCCGCGAAACGGTTAACGATCTCCTTTACTTGTTGCTTGTTGAATCGGGGCAGGTAGCAATGAACATCGTTAAGCGTTTGATCGGTGGCGATTCGCCTAGCCAGTGGCGTCCTCACCATTCGCCCAATTAGTTGAGCGATATACGTGTAATCGTCCGCACGGCGGAGCGATACTAGAACCTCTGCGCGGGGGCAGTCCCATCCCGTTGAAATAGCATCTTTACAGAGCACGACTCGTACTGCAGGGTCATCCTGAATTTCCTGCGGCTTCATGTAGTTGATTGTGTGCCCGGCTATGTTTAGCGCTGAGTGTTCGCCGAACGTGTTGACGACGTTCCCATCCTTTAGCCCTCGCCATGAGCCAAAAATGGCGTGCAGCAGTTCACCCAACTCGCTGTCGGTTGGGCTGTTCGGAACTTGGACCACTAGTACAGGCAAAACCGGGGGTTCACTCTGGGACGTTGAGTACGTGCGCCAGCTCTCCTCGAACCGTAGGGCCTGCGCCACTGCTGCCCTGGTCAGGGTTGTATCCCCATCCGCCTGTCCAGCGGCGGGATTGTCCAAGACGATCTTGTCTTTAAGCAGCCCAGATGCTTTGACGTCTTCGAGTGGTACGGTGACTGAGGTGCTTGTGCGCTGGTTCCCCGAACGGCCGATCGCCTCGATAAATCGCTCAGGGGTTGCGCTTATGCCCCAGACCGTTGGGGCAGGGGGATTGATCGCTGCTTGGCCGTTGATGATGCGAGAAACGATGGTCGTGCGATCGTTTTCCTGCTTCATGCCGCGGTGGGCCTCGTCGATAACGACGTAAAAATGGGCTCCGTTTTCCTCAATGGTGTTTGAGATCGTCTCCCAAAGTGAGTAGTCTCGAAGATTGGTGTTACTGCGCGATAATGGGTTGCTTCGAGAAAGCTTCTGGATGTTGAGAAAGTACACATGTCGCGGCAGAAACGAGCTCTTATCGAATCCTGCATCGATCGTGACAAGGCGGCTAGGACCGAGGGTAGACGACGCCTGCATCATATTTCGCTTGGTCTGCTCGTTCAATGCAGGGTCATCCGTAACCCATAGGATGGTGGCCAATGGGTCGGCGGGGAATCTGTCGCTTCCTTCGAACAATGTTTCGATTACCGATGTGGCGATAACCGTCTTGCCGGCACCGGTGGGCGCGCTCAGCGCGATAGACCAGAGGTTGCTCTTGTCCTCGCCCAAGTCCTTGCTGGCGCGTCGAAGGGCCTTTACGATCTGGCTGGACGCGGCGAACTGATAGTCCTTCAGCGTATATCTCACGCCTGCCCCCTGGTGTTAATTTCGAAGGTCCGCAGGTAGTCGCCGTACAACTGCGTGCTTTGAACATTCGTTGGAAGCTCTGCGAATATCTGCTGGAACGTCGCCTCTGAGTCGGTGACAATGAACGCGTGCACGACGTTGTCGCGCTTCTTTACTGCCTCGACAAACTCTCGCCACTGGTCGGTATCGAACAGAATTCCGTATCGGGCGGCTTCCGGTAGCGTCCAGGTCTCAGAGACCTTATCTATACGGCCACCACGGCCGCCAGCCTTGAGCCAAAGAAGTGGCGCTACCACCGCGAACTTCTTTCCAAGGCTGACCAGGTCTGGGTCTTCGTAGGTGAGATCGAAGAATTCAACATTCTCGTTGAGCCCGGCCGACATTAGACTCCCATCGGCATTCTTCAATGATGGAGGTACCGGGGTGCCGTCGGCGCGATTCCCTAGAATCGCTGCTTCGACCCGGGGCCGTGTGACACGGCCGAAGATTCCCTCGCTCTGCCAGCGCTCGTCAGCAGGTGTATAACCCTCAGCGGCCAGTTGACGCTGGCGTTCCGGACCCACCTCGTTATTCGTGATTAGAACGCACTGGCGTTGGCCGCCATCCTCTTGATTCAACATTGCTGCCGCATGCAGGGTTGTCCCAGAGCCAGCGAAGAAGTCGACGATCACGGCGTCGGGCTTATGTCTGGTCAATAGATCTAGCGTGTCACGCACGGCATATACGGACTTGGGGTAATCAAATGCTCTACTACCAACCAAGCCCTCGACGACAGCTGTACCGCCGACCCCAGCGTCGTGCATGGTGCGGTGCCAAACCGTCTTGACGCGACGGCTCGACGAAGCGTTGTTGGCATAGACGGCGTCGACCACTCCGGTGACCGGATCTACCGACCTGATTTCGAGGATGCCGGCAGCGATCTGGTTTTGAGGCTCTGTCGTGAGGTAGGAAATGCCCCAGGTCTTCCGCCTCGCGTCGCGGTTTCCAAGTGCAACGTATCCCTTGGCGGACCACTCACGTAGCGTCTGTGGTTTGAGCATCCACCGGCCCCAAGTCCCGTCCTTTCGGACCGGCCAGACCGCGACGTGACCGTCAACAAGAGCATCCGGATCTGGGTCTTCGTCGAGCGGTGGTGAAGCGCCAGTACCTAGGATGCGCCGCGTGTCTGGGTCAATCAGGATCGGGTAGAAGAACGTTGGGTGCTGTTCGCGCCGTGAGTTGGAGCCCGAACGCAGGAGGCCTTTCCACCGTGGTCGGGATTCTTCGTCCTCTGGAATGTCGTCTGCGCCTGGAGTTAGTAAGTCATCCGAAATGCTGCTCGCGATAGCCGACCCGAAGAAGCAAAAGATGGCATACTCCTCAACTCGGGACAAAGTGCTCCGAGTGACGCCCTTCGGGTTGTTGACAATGGTCACCAGTTGGCGGGTTGCCTCGGGAAAGAGCTTTTCGAGGAGCATCCCAAGATGGTGCACTTCATTCTCGTCGATAGTGACAACCATGGCTGAGTCGGCAGGGTTGAGCAGGCGCTTGGCTAGCCGAAGGCGACGCTCCATCATGGCCAGCCACTTACTATGCCGGTACTTGTCGACTCCATCGACGTAGTCGTTGTTATACTTCCAGTCTCGGGCACCAGAGTTGTAGGGTGGATCGATATAAATTACGTCCACTTTGTGCTCATGGGTATAGAGCAGAGTTTCAAGGCCGTGGAAATTTTCAGCGTTTACGACCACGTGCGAAGGCTTGTCGCCACCTCGTTCTATGGCTCCGAGCGACCTAAGTCCCGGGTAAATTGGTTCCCCGAATTCGCGAATCACAACCAAGTCAGACACGTCGACGTGTCGACTCTGAGGTCTCTCGCTTAGCGAGGCAATTGTAGCGTCGCTCCCCAACACCTTTTCGACGCGGTATAGGACGTCATCGTCCTCTCGCAGCACTCTAACCTTGCAGTTCCGCCGCACTTTGTAGTGGTAGAGCTCCACCGTTTCGGGCTTGTGCTGCTGGTAGACAAGACCAAATGACTGCCGACTGAGAAGCTGGGCGACCTGCTCGTGGAGGAGTTGGCGGAGGGCCGGATCGGCGACCTTATCGATCAGGGCGTCGATGTGGGCCATGAAACCTCCGCATGCTACCGGAGCCCCGGAGGGCTTGACCTTCGACCGTCCATGGCAGCTGCCGGCCGGGTAGTCCGCAGTTGGCCGTCCACCGTGGAGCGGGTAAGAATACGTGAGGATCTGTCCATGTGGACAGCCCGAGGTACGAATCGGGCAATTCGGCCATTACGACTTGATGGTTTATCCGGCGCGTGTGAGGGCTGCGCGGGAGGGCCCGGTTCCGCTTCTTCTGTGTTTCCTGTCCAACACGTTCGGTCGTTCCCAAACTCTGGGTCGGAGGCAGGTTTCAGCCCGTCATGCCGTGTGGACCTGACTGACGTACGTGGGGGTGAGAGCTTGGCCGACCTATGCCGGTCGTCATCAGGCGGAGAGCAGCCGCAACTGTGCGGAGATAGGGCGGCAGGCGGAGCCAAGGCCATGTTGGTGCCGGGGTGGGGCGGAGGGTCGAGGCAGCGGCAACCTTGCGAGCGTCGTCAGCTCGTCGCGGCTGCCAGCTGTCTCCCTATATGCCGCATGTTTACTGGCGGCCGAAGAGTGTTAGCTGTAGGGGTCGCGTACAGAAGGGGCCCGAAGGATGGTGTTGCCTCACCCTCGCTGCCTCGTCGGGACTAGCCGATAGGTTCTGACCACTTCCGCGACGATGCCATTCGTTCGGGTGACGCGCTCTTCCTCGACCAGGGCGGTGCCGACTTCGACAGCGAAGAGTGCTGCAAGCCCCGGATCGGCAACAACCTGGTGCTGCCGTACATCCAGCTCCGATGGTTGGATGGGTCCGCACCTGTGCTGGCGGTGGATTGCGTAGGTGCCGCGTCCATGTTCCGTGGCCACTAGACCTGCCTCACGTAGTGCGGCTATGGCCTGACGAATGGTGCCGCGGGCTACCCGAAATTCCGTAGTGAGGGTGTTCTCGGTTGGCAAGAGGGCGCCGGGCGGGATCGCACCACTCTCGATTCGTTCCCTTAGCTCGTCCGCGATGGCTCGGTAGCGGGGCTGTCCATAGTGCGGGGTGGGCACCTGGTCACGGTACATGGCACTTGTCTTACCAAGTGCCAACCAGGTGCGTCGTTTTGATGTGTAGACAACTCGTCCACTTGTAGGTACGTTTCCGGGTGTGCGGCTGAGATGACGGCGTGTATCAGGGGTGGTGCTGCGTCGGCCTGGTCGTGAGGCGCGGCGTCCTGATGGGCCGGTTGCGGTAGTCGCGCGTACAAGGTGGCTCGGCGATACCCGACCCGTCCGGTGTCGGACGGTGTGCCGTGCCCTCTGTCGGGCCGGTGGCCGGCTGATTCCCCCTGGTCGGCCGCCGGCTCTCCTACATCTGGAGGTGCGATGCCTGGCTCTCATCGTCGACGTCCCTGGTTCTCGTTCTGGCGATCTCGCCGACAGCCGGACCAGTCCAGATCCGGAGCCGGCAGCCGCTCCGGCGGTTCCGCTCCTGCTCGCAACGCCGGTCCGCTGCGCTGGGCGTTGGAGCGGACTCGTGAGTTACCGGCGCTACGCCATGCGCCGCTGCTGACCCGGGGGCAGATGGTTCGGGGTAACGGTGGGCGGTGGCCGCGATGAGTCAGACGAGCAGGCGGCCTGCCGTGGCGAGTCATCCTGCGTGGTGTGCGCCGGATCGGTGCGGGCATCTGGTGCCGCCTGTGCTGGCGCACATGACGCGTCGCCATCGGGGCGTGCTGCTGCGGGTCGGTGAGGCCCGATCTTCCGGGCTGGTCGTGTCGTACTTGATCGGCTCCGACGACGAACCGCCGGCGGTCGTGGTGCACGCCTCCTGCCGGGCCGGCTCCGGCTGGGCCGAACTCACCCTCCCGCAAGCAGGGCAACTCGTCGACCAGCTCCGCTTGCTCCTGACGCAAGCCGCCAGCCCAGGGGAGGGCGGGCATGGACGACAGTGACGAGCCGACCAACATCCACACGGCCAACACTGCCGATCAGGCGTCGTGTCCTGACTGGTGTCGGGGCTGCGGCCCGAACGATCCGATGCATCGCCGGCTGCTGGCCACGATCGGCAGTGAGGGCGGGGGCTGGGTGAGCGTGCAACTGCTACTCGACCGTTTCCGGCGCCGCGATCCGGTCGTGAAGGTCGACGCGACCCGCTCCGGTGCGACGGAGTCGGTGTTGCTGTCGCGGGTGCAGCTCGATCGGCTGATCTACGAACTGACCTACGCCCGGTGGCGGGTGATGACCAAGGGACATCCGTTGGAGGGACACTATGACCGCCACTGACCGCAGCTCCCGCCGTACTCCGGTGCCCGCGCATCGACCGCGACGGCCGGTGGTGGCGGTGGATCCGGTGCCGGAGCGGCCGGCGGGTGGGACCACCTGGCAGTCGTTGGAACGTCTAGGGGGTACGGTGACGGGTGTGCATGGCCGGGACTGGCGCCCTCGTTACCTGCAACTCGCCGAAGAGTTGCGGGTCAAGATCACGAGCGGGGAACTCGCCCCCGGCACCCTGATGCCGTCTGAGACGGAGTTGGCCGACACGTCGGGCCTGTCCCGGACCAGTGTCCGCAACGCCATCCGCCAGCTCCGCGAGTGGGGCCTGGTCCGCGCGGAGCAGGGGCGCGGCACCTACGTACGGGCACCTCGCCAGCGGGTACGGCGGCGTAACGCGGAGCGGTACCAGTGGGAGAAGGACCGGGTCCTGCTCGACCAGGACGAGCGGCTCAAGACCGGCGCGACCGAGCATGACACCGGCCTGACCGTCGATGACCTGAAGTTCCACGCCGAGTACACCCGCGTGGAAGCCGACGCGGACATGGCGGCGGCCCTGCACGTTGAGCCGGGAACGGCGCTGCTGCGCCGGGTCTACTGGACCTCGTCGCGCCATGAGAACGCGCCGCTGACCATGTCCTACTCGTATCTGCCCTATGACCTAGTGGCCGCGAACCCGGATCTGCTCGACGCCAGCAACGAGCCCTGGCCCGGCGGCTCACAGCATCAGCTCTACACGATCGGCGTCGAGCTGGACCGCATCGACGAAGAGGTCCGGGCGCGTCCGCCGTCGCCGGATGAGGCCGAACTCCTTGACATCGACCCCGGCGTGTCGGTGCTGACCGTGCGCAAGACCTCCATCGACACCGCCGGCCGGGTCGTCGAGGTGGCCGACGTGGTGATGCCGGGAGACCGGACGGAACTGGTCTACTCCCACAAACTGCAACGGTGGAAAACGTGACGCAGCTCGTCTCGGTCATCACCCCGGTCCACGCCCCGAGCGTCGAGTACCTGGCCGGCGCGTACGACTCGTTGGTCAAGCAGGACATGCCCGACGGGTGGGACTGGCAGTGGCTTGTCCAGGAGGACGGGCAGACCGGAGCGCTGGCCCAGGTGCTGCCGGACGACCCTCGCATCAGCATCGGCGGCGGTCGTCCCGGCGGCCCGGGTGTCGCACGCACCCTCGCTCTCTCCCGCGTCACCGGGCAATACGTCAAGGTGCTCGATGCCGACGACCAACTCACGGCCGGCGCGCTCGCTCGGGACATCGTCGCCTTCGATACTCACCCGCAGATCGGCTGGACGACTTCCCGCGTCTTGGACCTGATGCCCGACGGGTCAACCGTCGGATGGGACAAGGACCCGGCTGGCGGCCCCATCAGCCGCGGTGCCGTCCTGGCCTTCTGGCAAGCCAACGGCTACCGCGCTCAGGTCCACCCCGCGACCCTCTGCATCCGCCGGGACCTGCTCCTGGCCCTCGGCGGCTGGATGGCGCTCCCGGCCTCCGAGGACACAGGCCTACTCCTGGCCGCCAGCGCCGTCAGCGACGGGTACTTCACCCGCGAACACGGCCTGCTCTACCGCAAATGGCCCGGCCAAGTGACCAGCCAAGCCGCCCACCGCGAACCCGTCGAGTACGAAGGCCGCATGAAAATCATCGAGGCCAGAGCTGTAGCCCTAGCCTCGATGCTCCCGAACGGCTTGCCGGTCACTCCTGCGGCGTAGCCTCATGCCCCGGCATCCCAGGGGTACGCCGACGCTCCTTCATCTCCGCCTCGTAGATGTGCCGCCGACCACCGGCTAGGGTCTCCCGGGCATACCGCTCGACCTCCTGGAACGCGGCGTAGTAGCCATCGTCAAACTCCTCCATGATCTGAAAGGTCCAGCGACCAGGCAGGACGTTGCGGCCCAGCAACTCATGCTCGACGCGATCTGCGACCCGGTCGTGTCCAGCCCGACGCAGCAACGCCACAACACGATCCAGCGTGAGGTCTGCCCCGCCGACGAGTTGATGGGCGGAGTACAGATGTCCCCGAACTCTATGGATAGTCTCCAAGGCCTTGCTCAGTTCGCCTAGCGCTTCGACCGTCATGTCGTCGGTCCCGGGCAGACGTGAGTGGATGTCGGCCAGTGCATCGGATTCGCTCCCAGTCATGAGGTCGACGTTACCCAACGCTTCCATGTGATATGTGACTCCGAGCGAGGGCGTCGTCCTTTACGCGGGCGCTGCCAAGCTCTACGTGAGCGGCCTTCGGTATTAGAGCATCGTGCAATCTAATCTTGAAGTCACAGTGATCCATGCGACATCGGTCGAGCGTGAGATCCGTTGCTCTAAGGCGTTTCTGAGGATGTAGAGGTTCTCGGATCACCGGTGTCTGAGAAACAAGGGCCTGAGGGCTCTAGCCGAGGAAATGATGGCGCGGACGGTAATCGTTCGAAGAAGGTTAGGAGAGTCCTAGAGTTCGGTGTTGCCGCCGCTGAGGCATTTGCAGGTGCTTTGTCGCTGCTTGGATACGAGGAGCAGGGTATGGCCCTGAGGGTGTTGGCTCACGTTCTTGGTGCCGTGAGCATCCTGGTCGGTCGGCGATAAGACGGGAAGTGTGGAGGAAGGGTCTCGCAAGCCTGACAAGCCGAGTAGTCGACGAGGCTGAATCGAAAAGAGTGGCGCCCCGGGTCGACCGCCTAGCGTCTCGACCCGGGGCAACCTCAATCAGTTGCGCGTCTCGATAACCGGCGTCAAAGGAACGAGGCCAATCGAGAGAGTGGACGTGGCTGCCGTAGCCGTTGCCAAAGACTGGGTAAAGGATCGAAGGCTTCGTCTAGCCAACATCAATAACGTCCTCAAGTAAGCTCCAATCAATCTGCCATTCATCGCTACCACCGCACCAAGTCTTCGAGTTCTGCCACGGATGGAGCGTCTACTGACTTTTCTTGCTTGGGGTACTGCTCTTGCCTCTCGGGAGGGGGTGACTGGGCCGCTTCGGCGGCGCCAACCCAAGACGTAAAGCCGTACCGACATGTCAGAACTGCAGGAGTATCCGATTGCGGCCCCCGAAGCAACTCTAGGATTCGCTGATCAGACGAACCTGAAGCCAGCCACTCGGCAATCGGATGTTCAGTTTCATTGTGCTTAGCGTCCCCGCTTGAAGTATATCCAAGCACAAGAAATAACTTCTCGACGTTTACCTCACAGGCCACTTTCCTCGTTTCTGCGGTAAGATTCTCCGCTCTTTGGGTTGGAATTGCTGGCTCCGGTGCGACGCAAGTAAGCCTTACGTAGTCGATTGCGTCCGCGTCGCCAGTCTCCGCCGCGAGCTTCCACCAGGACCATGCGAGCCTCGGCCTGTCCAGCAGCTCCAGTATTTCGGCGACGCGCCGAGCTACGGGAGCGATTGCCCGAACATGGCCGAGCAAGTGAACAAGTTCCCCAATTGGATTCGAGGGCTCGTTCATTACTTCAACTCTGTCCTGATCTGAACCAAGAGGCGGGGCCGGAGGCCCGGCTGCAAGCAGCCGAGCCCCCAACGCGACTTCCGCTACCGGCTCGGCGCTTCGACGAGTTTCCTCGCCAAGCTCAGAGCCGGACGAACCATTTTCCAAAGGCTCCCCGCACCCCGACTCCTCGTCGACCGTGTCGAAGATCCGGGCTAGGAGAGCGTCCTTGTCCACTCGGGCTACCGCTCGGGCAAGGGCCTCGGCGTCCTTCTTGAGGCGCTCCTCAACGCCCATTTCGCCCCTCCTTACCGGTGGTTCCCACCAAGTGCGCGAGCTGCTTCTCCAACGCACGCTTGGCGAGGTGGTGGTAGTTGTGCACCACCTTCTCGCTCAGGTGGTTCTCGCGTGCGAATTCACACAGCTTCTTGCCTTCGTAGTACACCGCTCTAATCAGCTGCTGCTGTCGCGGTGGTAGCTGGGCTACGGCATGGCGGACCTCCTCGTCCACGTCGATATCGGTGGCCCAGTTAGCCGACTCGCTCGGCATCGGTGGCTCGTCCGTGAGGATCTCGCCCCGGCTCTTCACCCTCCTGCAGAGATCAATGAAGGCCCACCTCAGTGCCTTGCGCACGTACGCGACTGGCGGCACCCCCGTCTGCCAGTCGTAACTCTTGAAGACCCGCAAGAACGCCTGTTGGGTCAGATCCTCGCCGAGGTGCTGCCCGTGGCGGTAGATCGCCGCAGCGAGGATCTCGCTGACGTGCTCACGGAAGTACTGCTCCTGTCGGCTACGGATCAGTTCCGCCGAGTCGTCTTGCTGCTTCGTCACGCGACTACCCCGCCGGCCGTCGACACAGCCCCTCTCTGTGTCTCGGAGTCCCGGCGGTCACGAGACGATCGGCCACAGTCGTGTCTCGCCTCCGTACCGGTGTCAAGGCAGATCAGGCCCATTACCGGCTCCCTTCGAATCGCCCCCACTCCTCTGGTGCGCAGCGCGGGGGACTGCACTGCGCACGGGGGGTAAACGAGGGGCTTTGCTCAGACGTCACCGCTTGAGCGCGAAGATCTTTTTCAGCCCCAGCGATTAGCCGCACCGACCCGGCCCGCGAAAGCTTGTTGACTTGTCTGCCAAGTGCCGTCTACCTTGGACCGCAGCTTGGCAGACAAGTCAACAAGTTGGAGGGTGAGCGATGGCTCTGCGTGGCGGTACGAGGTTCGCCGTGCGGTTCGAGGACGTGTTCCCGGCGGGGTGTGCGTTGGTGCCCGAGTCGCTGGGTGAGGTCGAGGACTACGACGAGAAGACCGGCCGGCGGTCCCCGGCGAAGGACAAGGTGACCGGTCAGCGGGTGTGGCAGGTCCGGGTGATGGACCTTGACCCTGAGCTGGGCAAGCGGTCCCGCGAGACGACGGTGAAGATCTCGGCTGACTATCAGCCGGTTCCGCCGTCGGGTGCGCCGTTCGAGGCGGTGGAGTTCGACGGGATGACGGTGACGCCGTACGTGGCGAACAACGGTCGGATGGCGTATTCGCTGCGGGCGACCGGGCTGCGGGCTCCGGTGGTCGGCGGCAAGACGGCGGCGGCGTAGCCGCATCTGGTGGGGGCGGGGCTGTCTGGTCTTGGCGGACGGCAGCCCCGCCCCCTGGTGTCTCTTCCCCTGCTCTGTCGAGAGAGGTCGTGACGTGTCCAAGGGTATGCCCGTCGTGGGGCGGGTGCTGGTAGCGGTCGTGCGGGGTGTTCGATGATCCGCCGGCCGCGTGGTGAGGTCGTGATGACCACGGCCGGGGATCTGATGGTGATCCGTCCTCGGCGGCTGGAGCTGCCGCTGTGGCTGATCGCGCTCGGCATGCTGCTGCGGTTGCTGTTCCGGGCCGCTGTCTGGTGTGTGCGGCATCCGGTGATCGTGGGCCTGGTGGTGGCCGGCGTGTGGCTCTACGTCGAGTTCGGTCGGGCCGGGCTGATCGTGCCGCTGGTCCTGGCCGGTCTGGTGTCGGCGCTGTGGCGGTGGAAGCACGAGGCATCGTGGTGGACCTGGTGCGCGGGGCCGGTGCTGGGCTGGTTCCGTCAGGTGTTCGTCTACCGGCGGGCCTGGCGGGAGGCCATGACGCTGTGCGGGCTGACCCGCACCTATGACCATCGGCCGGTCATGCCGCAGCTGCTGCGGGTGCGTTCGGATCAGGCGCTGGACGTGCTGACGGTTCGCATGGTGCGCGGGCAGACGCCGGAGGAGTTCCAGAAGGTCACAGCGAACTTGGCGTACGCCTTCGGTCGCCGCCACGCCCGGGTCTACTCCGAGCGGCCCGGCGATCCGCCGGCCCGGACCGGCTATTGGGCGCTCGTCCTCGGCTGGGTGGATCGGCTGCGGTACCGGGATCGGCCGTCGCTGGTGTACCTGGTCGTGGTCCGTACCGATGCGCTGCGCACGGTGGTGAAGCCGTTCGACGTACCTGCGGTGCCGGACCTCACCGCGCTGCCCCTGGCCCGGCGGGAAGACCTGCGGCACTGGTCGCTGCACCTGCTGGCCACCCACGTACTGATCGGTGGGGCGACCCGCTCCGGGAAGGGCTCGGTGCTGTGGTCCCTGGTTCGCTCCCTGGCCGGTGGGATCTCGTCGGGGTTGGTGCGGCTGTGGGTGATCGACCCCAAGGGCGGCATGGAGTTCGCCATGGGCCGCCCGTTGTTCGCCCGGTTCGCCGGTAAGTCCTTCGAGGCCATGGCCGACCTCCTCGACGAGGCCGTCACCGTGCTACGCGAGCGGCAGACCCGGCTTGCCGGCACGGTCCGGGTGCACACGCCGACCGAGGCTGACCCCCTGGTCGTGGTCGTCATCGACGAGATGGCCGCGCTCACCGCCTACCTGCAAGACGTCGAGCTGCGTAAGCGCATCGCCTCGTCGCTGGGGCTGCTGCTGTCCCAGGGGGCCGGCGTCGGCGTCCTCGTGGTGGCCGCGTTGCAGGACCCGCGCAAGGAAGTCCTGCCGTTTCGGGACCTGTTCCCGACCCGCATCGCGCTCGGCCTGACCGAGGCCGCTCAGGTCGACCTGATCCTTGGCGACGGTGCCCGCAACCGGGGCGCACTGGCCGACCAGATGCCCCGCTGGGCCAAGGGCGTCGGTTACGTGATCCTCGACGGCACCCCCGAACCCGCCCGGGTCCGCTTCTCCCACATCACCGACGACGACATCCGCCAGCTCGCCGCCGACTACCCGGCGCCGGCTGACGCGGCGGACATCCTCGCCCAGGTCGGCCGGGAAACCGCCCCCGAACCCACCCGTCCGCCGCTGCCCCGCCCACGCGGGCCACTGCTGCCGGACTCGCTGCTCAACATCCTTCGCGACACCGACGGGGGTGAGCCGAGGTGACCACTCCGACCTTCTACCGGCTCCGCGCCCCGCACCCCGGCGGGCAGACCAGCACCGCCGTGTCCGTCCGCGTCGACCCCGAGCGGTCCGACCCGTACCCGGTCTGTCTCGCCGTCGGCGGCGGCCGGCGTCGCATGCACCTCACCCCCGACGAGGCGTGGGCGCTGTGGCGCTGCCTGTCCGAAGCCGTCGCCTCCCTCGGCGAACCCCCCGAGCACATCCGTACCCGCGTCGCCCCGGCCCGGAGGTAACCGATGTCCCTCAAACGCTTCTTCCTCGGCACCGGCCGGATCAAGCCGCTGCACATCGAACTGGACGGCACCCCGGATCGGCTCGCCGCCGCCCTGCACGGCCTCGCGCACATGGTCAACCGTCGCCGCGACCTCGACGGCCAGAGCATCCGCATCACCCTGACCGTCCGCGACTCCGGGGGCCGCCGGTGAGCCGCGACCGCATCGAATCCGCCGTACGCCTGACCATCCTGCTCGCCATCGGCACCATGGCCGGCGCCGCCGCGTTCACCCACGTCCATGACCTGTCCGTCGCCCACGGCCAACCACACTGGATCGGCTGGGCCAACGCCGTAGCCGTCGAACTCATGGCCATCTACCTCGGCCTCGAAATCCGCGCACGCCGCCGCAACGGTCAACCGGTCGGCTTCGTCGGCGTCCTCCTGGTCGCCTTCGCCCTGCTCTCCCTCGCCGCCCAGGTCGCCGAGGCTGAGCCCTCCGTGTGGGGCTGGATCGTCGCCGCCGTTCCCTCGTTGGCCTTCCTCGCCCTGGTCAAGGTCGTGCTGTCCAGCGCACCCGCCACCGCGCCGGCACCGGAGCCGGCCCAACCGCAGGCCGACCGGTACGACGAACCCGAGCAGGCCGAGCCTGTGCCGCCTACTGAAGTGATGCCGCCGGCATCAGTCTCGGTGCTGCCACCGCGCGGCGTCGTCCAGTCCGACCGGCGTCAGGTGGTGGGGATCATCCGATGACCGCTGCCACCCTGCCCGGCCTCGAACCCGCCCCGACCCCGGCTGCGCCTCCTCGGCCGGGGTCGCGGGCGGCCCGCATGGCACTACCCCGCTCGGTCGACGTGCTCAAGGAGATCGCCGCCGAGTACGGCGTCTGCGTCCGCCCCCTGGCTATGCGCCGCACCGACCTGAACACCGGACTGACCGAGATCATCGACCTGCCCTGCGGCGCAACCCGGGAAGACAAGTGCGCGCCCTGCGCGAAGAAGAACCGCCGGCTGCGGCAGGCCCAGATCCGGGAGGGCTGGCACCGCGACGACGAGCCACTACCGCCACCCGAGCCGGCGACCGAGGAACAGAAGGCGCTGATCCTGCTGCGCGGGCATCTGGAGTTCTCCCGCGACGAGGCATCCCGGGCCAGCCAGTGGGACCAGGTCGAAGACCTCGACGAGGCAATCCGCGAAGTCGAAGAGGCCATCACAGCCGAAGGACTCCGGGGCCGCGTCGCCCCGCCACACGCGACCGGCGACGAGGACCAGGCCGACGACGACAACGGCCGGCGTCGCAAGCGCTCCACCCGCCGTCGCCAGGACGCTCCGGACCTGCCTCGGCGCAAGGTCGAGCGGCGCACCGTCGGCAAGACCTACACCGCTTCCGACGGGTCGACCTACCGGCCGTCGATGTGGCTCACGCTCACCCTCGACTCCTACGGCCCGGTCCGGCCCGACGGCACGCCGTTGAACCCGGACCGGTACGACTACCGCCGGGCGGCGTGGGACGCGGTGCACTTCCCTCGGCTGCTCGATCGGTTCTGGCAGAACCTGCGCCGCTGTGAGGGCTGGAACGTCCAGTACGCCGGCTGCGTCGAGCCGCAACGCCGACTCGCCCCACACGCGCACTTCGCCATCCGGGGCACCATCCCGCGTGACGTGCTGCGCACCGTGGCAGCGGCCACCTACCACCAGGTGTGGTGGCCGGCGGTGGATGTGCAGCGGTACACCCTCGACCGGCTCCCGGTCTGGGACGAGCAGGCTTCCGCGTGGGTCGACCCGGACACCCGCGCGCCGCTGACCACCTGGACGGAAGCCCTCGACGCCATCGACGACGACCCCGACGCCGAACCGGCGCACGTCGTGCGCTTCGGCTCCCAAGTCGACGCACGCGGCGTCATGCCCGGCACCGAAGACGCGGAACGGACCATCCGCTACGTCACGAAGTACATCACCAAGCACACCAGCGACGTCCACAAGGCGACCACCGACCGGCAACGCGCGCACCTCGACCGGCTCTGGCAGGAACTCCAGATCACCCCATGCACCGACCGCTGCGCGAACTGGCTGCTCTACGGCGTCCAACCGAAGCGGGCACACGCGAAACTCAAGCCCGGCCGCTGCAAGGGCAAGGTCCACCAGCGGGACACCCTCGGCATCGGCGGCCGGCGCATCCTCATCTCCCGCGACTGGTCCGGTAAGACCCTCTCCGACCACAAACACGACGTACGGGCCTGGGTGCGTGCCCTGCTCGGCGTCAGTGTCGGCCTGGAGGGCGTCGACGACCAGGGCGCCACCGTCGAACCGGTCCGGTACGCCTGGGAACTCGCTCGACCCGACGATCCCGACGTCGGCCCGATGGCCCACCGGCTACTGCGGGCCATCGGCGAACGTGCCCGCTGGCGCTCCGAACTCCTCGCTGCCAAGGACCGCGCCGCCCAGCTCCCCGACACGGCATCGACGAGGGGAACGGACGGCATGACGGGGGAGGGGCTGTGATGGCGGCGAACGATGGGCTCTGGACGATCCGGGACGTGGCGGCGTACCTGCGGGTGCCGCCCGAGACGCTGTACCGCTGGCGCAAGGTCAAGTACGGTCCGCCGGCGGCCCGAGTCGGCCGACACCTGCGGTACGAGCCGGAAGCGGTCCGCTCCTGGGTACGTGAGCAGGCGGCGGCCTGATGGGACACGTGGAGGATCGCTGGTACAAGACGCTGCGTCACCCGGGCGGGCAACGGGAGCGGGTCAAGACGGAACTGTTCGGCAAGGGCCTGCGCTACCGGGTTCGCTACATCGGCCCGGACGGCAAGGAACGCAAGAAGTCGTTCCCGGACCGGGCCAAGCGTGAGGCTGAGGCATTCCTCGTCTCGACGGAGTCGGACAAGCTGCGCGGCTCGTACGTCGACCCGGTCGCAGGGCGGATGACCTTCGCCGAGTATGCCGAGACGTGGCTACGGACGCGTTCGTTCGACGAGTCGACCCGGGAGAGCACTGAGTTTCGGGTACGCAAGCATCTGCTGCCGTTCTTCGGTTCCAAGAAGCTGGCCGAGATCAAGCCGGGTCACATCCGGGCATGGGACGCGGACATGGTCGGCAAGCTGGCCCCGGCGACCCGGGCCGTGGTCTTCGCCCACCTGCGGACCATCCTCGGCGCGGCCGTTGACGACGAACGGATCGCCAAGAATCCGTGTTCGGCAAAGTCGGTCAAGCCTCCGCGACCGGTGCAGCGGCGGGTGGTGCCGTGGCGGTACGAACAGGTTTCGGCAATCCGCGGTGGCCTCGCCCAGCGGTACCGCCCGATGGTCGACCTGGGCGCCGGCTGCGGTCTGCGGCAGGGGGAGATCCTCGGCCTCGGGGTCGACGACATCGACTTCGACACGGGCTGGGTGCACGTCTGCCGTCAGGTCAAGCTCGTCCGGTCCCGGCTCGTCTTCGGCCTGCCCAAGAACGACCGGGACCGCCGGATACCGCTGCCCGACTCCGTCGCCCAGGTGCTGAAGCAGCACGTCGACGACTTCGCCCCGGTGCCGCTCACCCTGCCGTGGGAGGACCCTGCCAGCGACGAGCGGGTCACGGTGCCGCTGCTGTTCACCACCACCCGGCGTGGTGCGATCAACCGGCGCACCTTCGACAACAAGAGCTGGCGGCCCGCTGTCGTGGCGGCCGGCATAACGCCGACCCGCTTCACCGGGATGCACGCACTCCGCCACTTCTACGCCTCGTCGCTGCTCGACGCGGGGGAGAGCATCAAGGCCCTCGCCTCCTACCTCGGCCACGCCGATCCCGGTTTCACCCTCCGCGTCTACACGCACCTGATGCCGGCCAGCGAGGAACGCACCCGTAACGCGATTGACGACCTGTTCAACGCCGACGAAAAGCCCTGACGCCCTGGGGACGCCCTGAACGGGTGCCATACGGACGAAACGCCTGCTCAGGGCGCGAATGAACTTCATAATCCGGCGTACAGGTCGACTCGTCCGTCGCCCACTACGGCTCAGAGCCGCGCTTGCGGCTCTGAGCCGGCCGACCGTCAGAGGATTCGTGCCGGGCAGTTCATGTGCCGGGTGGGAACCATTGTCGAGACGATGCGGGCACCAGCAGCAAGCCGACAACGGCCGCGAATGCCACCATTCGCGCCACCGTCAACGCGGCGATGTCGGGGAGTTCCACCAGGGCGTACGCGATGTTGAAGGCGGCGAAGCCGGCCGTCAGGATTCGGGCCCGCCCGACCTGGCGCCACAGGCCGTACGCGAAGGCCAGCGAGAGAAGGATCAGTCCCACGGCGAAGATGGTCGTCCTCGGCTCGGTGGCCGTGGGCGCGGTGCTCGTCTTGAACTGGACTACCTGGAGGGCGCTCCCGAGCAGGAAAATGATCGCGGCCGCGGCGACCGGGACGGGAATTCGCCGTCGATCTTGATCGATCATCGGCACATGGTAGGTGGTGATCGCTCGGATCGACAGGCGTGACGCTTCGCGCGGCGTGCATTGGTCACGGGTCGCGGGGCAGCGGGGACGGGTGGGCTGCCGTTAGGGTCCGGGGATGGTGGAGAGCCGCCTCGACCCTGTGGTCACTGCGATGATGGCGAGCACGGGTGACGAACGCGCCGTGCTGGAGGCGTTTCTCGATTTTCACCGCGCCGTGTTGCTGCGGAAGCTGAGTGGGCTCTCCGACGCCGACGCCGCCCGCCGGGTGGTGCCGTCGGCGACCACTCTTGCCGGCCTGGTGAAGCACCTGACGCTTGTGGAGCGGAACTGGTTCCGGTGTCTGTTCGCGCCGGGACCGGAGGACGTCTATCTGACCTCCGAGGAGGACGCGGCGGCCAGCTTCGCGTTGGCCGAGGGCGACACCGTCGAGCGGTTGTCGGCGGCGTACGAGGCGGAGTGTGCCCGGTCGCGGGAGGTGGCGGGCCGGTTCGAACTCGACCATGTGGTGCCCCATCCGCAGCTCGGGGAGGTGTCGTTGCGCTGGGTCCTGGTGCACCTGATCGAGGAGACGGCTCGGCACGCCGGCCATGCCGATATTCTCCGCGAGTTGACCGACGGCTCGACGGGTGCCATCTGACCGATGCCTGCCCAGCGACTCCGGAATCAGGCGGGAACGAGGAGTTTGGCGAGGCGTTCGGCTACCGGCGGGGCGTGCAGGTGCAGGCGGGCGACGTTTATCGCGTCGGCGCCGACCACCGACAGCAGCGCGTGCGGGCCGACGGCGTACACGGCGAAGTAGCCGGCCTCGTTGCGGACGGTGGACTGGCGGAATTCGCCCTGGCCGAGGCGGAGGCTGACCTGCCGGCCGAGGCCGAAGGTAGCCGCCGCCATCGCGGCCAGGTCGTCGGGGTCCAGCGTGTCGGGCACGTCGTGGGTGATGAGCAGCCCGTCGACTCCGCCGAGGACACTTCCCTGCACCCCGGGGATCTGTAGGCGCAGCTCGTGCAGTTCGGTGCCGATCGCCGGGTACGGCAGCGACGGGTCACCGGCCAGCGACGGTGGGAGCCGCACCGGTGCCGGGAGTTTCGGCTGCTGCGCTGTGCGGCGGGGGAGGAAGGTGCCGCCGGTGCTCACAGTTCCAACTGCTCCTCGATGGTGCGCAACTGGTGCCGGGCGAGGGCCAGGTTGGACCGGGTCTTGCTGAGCATCAGGTAGAGGAACAGGCCCTTGCCGTTGGGGCCGGTGAGCGGCCGGATGATGTGGTACTGGCCGCCGAGGGTGATCAGCATGTCCTCGATGTCGTCGTTCAGCTTGAGCATCTCGATGGTGCGCATCTTGGCTCGTACCACGTCGGTGTTGCCGGCGGCGGCGACGGTGAGGTCGATCTCCGGGGTGCCACCGGCGACGCCGAGGGTCATCCCGCTTGTGTAGTCGACGAGCGCGGCGCCGATCGCACCGTCGATCGTCATGGCGTCCTTCAGGGCGGTGTCGAGGTTGGCCACGTGCCTCTCCAGGTTCTGCTGACGAACTGTATGTCCGCACCGGTACGCGATCGTCCCGGGTGAAGAAATCTCGGATGAGACTTGCACACGCGACCTCCGATCCGCATCTTGTGCAGCGCGAACAGGCTGAGCGGGCCACGTTGGGTGACCACCGGGGCGGCCGGGAATCGCCGCAGCGGCTGATGCCAGGAGCAGGAGTTCGCTGCTACCTGCGTGGATGCCTCCCGATTGACAGCTCTCTATCATCTGGGTAACCGGTCGGCCACCCGCCGTGCCGGCCCGTCCGTCGAAGGGATTGTCATGGTCCGTCGTACCCTCGCCGCGGCCACCCTCGCCGTGGGTGTCTTCGCCCTGCTGCCGGGCGCACCCGCCCAGGCCCGGGTCTGCGCCCTCAATTACCAGTGCACGACGCACTACTACTCCGACTCCTCCCACAGCACGATCGTCGGCGGACTCTACGAGGAGTGCGACGGGTACCGCTTCAGCTGGGGTGTCCGCACCAGCCACATCGACTTCACCGAGGTTCCCTGCCACTGACCAGACGCCGGTACCGGGCCGGCCGGGCTGGCCGGGCCGGCTGAAGGTCGGCTCAGGCCGGCGGGCCGGCGAGGTCGGCCAGGACGCGTTGCTGGAAGGCGCGGGCCGCCGCCCCGGTGGGTGGCAGCCCGCCGTCTCGGGCGGCGATCGACAGCTCGACCAACTCGATGGTGCCGGGGTCGACAAGTGGGCCGGCCTCGGCCAACAGCCGCCGGCCGGCGGCCACCTTGGGCAGCCACACCCCGGTGCGCAGACGCACCCAGGAGCGGCAGGCGCCGAGCACGGCGTCCTCCGCCCCGGGAGCGGGCACCGCACCGGCGGGCGCCGGTCGCGCCAGCCACCAGCGCAGCGCGTCCAGGACCAGCCGGCGCAGGTCGTCGGGAGCCAGATCGGTGAAGGCGTCAGCGGCGGGCGGGCCGAACAGGGCCTGCCCACTCTGGTGCAGGATGCTGCGGTCCAGGCCGTACCAGAACAGGCCGTCCGCGCTCGGGCGTTGGGCCGGGCCGTACGACACCCGGAAGTCCATCCGGGCGCCGGTGTTCAGCTCGACCTCGAAACCCGGCTCAGGGCTGCCGGATCGGGCCACCTCCCGGCGGTACACGACCAGTTCCAGGCCGCGTGCCGGGCAGGGCAGTGCCTCGTGTCGCAGCCGGGCCACCAGCTCGTCGGCGACCCGGTGGTCCAGCGGGCCGTCGCAGACCAGCGCCACGTCCACGTCGCTGCGTCCGGGTTGGTACGCGGCCAGCCCCACCGAGCCCGCCGCGTACGCCCCGCACAGCTCGGCACCGAGCACCTCGCCGGCGACCGTGACCAGGTCGATCAGGTACCGTCGCAGCGGTTCAGGCGTACTCCAGCTCACCGGGCTCGCCCCACAGCGTTCCGGCGGGCAGGAAGAACGCCGAGGTCTCCCCGCCGAGGGCGTGCCGGATGACCAGCCGGGCGTGCTCGTCGAGGTCCGGTAGCCGTCCCGGCGGGAACCACCGGACGTCCAACGACTCGTCGTCGTTGACCCGTGCCTCGCCACCCAGCAACCGGCAGTGGAAGCCGAGGTTGAGGTACTCGCAGCGGTCGCCGTTCGGGTACGTGTGCGGATGCGACACCGCGCTGCTGAGCCGCAGCGGTTCGACAGTCAGGCCGGTCTCCTCCAGCACCTCGCGAACGACCGCGGTGGCCGGCTGCTCGCCCGGCTCGACGAAGCCGCTCACCACCGACCAGCGGCCGTCGTCGGCCCGCTGGGCGAGCAGTAGCTCACCCGCGTCGTTGCGGACGATCGCGCTTACGCTGGGTAGCCAGAGTAGGTCGTGGCCGACGTGCTTGCGCATCCGCAGGATGTAGTCCGGTACGCCCATCCGGTGACCTTAGCCAACCCGCTGATCCGGGCCCGCACCCGGGCCGGCGACGTCGATTTTCGCAGTTCAGGCCCGCAGGCCAGGGACCACGTCTACTGTGGAAGGGCCTGGTGACTTGCCGTGTTCCGGTGGCGGTCGGTCGTTTCCCGGTGCACAGTGATGCCATGAGCGACAGCGGACGTGGACGTTACTACTGGTGTACGCGACACCACCGGGTCGAGTCCGGTGCCGACGTGTGCCCTGCGCGGCACGTTCTCGGACCGTACGACTCGGCCGCCGACGCGGAGAACGCCCTGCAACAGGTGCGGGAACGCAACGAGGCGTGGGAGGCCGAGGACGCTCGCTGGACCGGGGAGGACAGGTAGACGGCGCGGGATGCCTCCCGCGCCGAGGCACTGCGTGCGTCGCGAGGGCGGCAGCACGTCCCCATGAAGGGAACCGAGATGGCCGAAGCGCAACAGGCCACCCGCCCGGCCGCGAAGCGTACGCCCGCGAGGAAGACCGCCGCGACGGAACGCACCGCGGGCCTCGCCCGTACCCCGTCCACCCGCCGCGCGTCCGGCACCGCGCCGGCTGCCCGTAAGGCGACCGGGCGGACTCCGGCGGCGAAGGCGGCGAAGAGCGCCGCCACCGGATCCGCGACCAGGGCGGCCTCGTTGGCGCGGAAGACCGCCGCAGCCAAGAAGACGGCACCCGCGAAGAAGACGACGTCGGCCAAGGCCGCGCCGACGAAAGCGCCCGCCGCGAGGACCACCTCGGCGTCGGCGCGGACCGCGACCGGCCCGGGCAGGACCACGACCGCGGCGAAGCGGGCCACCGCGAAGAAGGCGACGAGCGCGCGGAGCACGGCAGCGAAGGCGCCCGCGAAGAAGGCGGCTCCGGCCCGCAAGACCGCGCCCGCGAAGAAGGCGACGAGCGCGCGGAGCACGGCGGCGAAGGCGCCCGCGAAGAAGGCTGCGTCCGCGCGGAAGGCGGCTCCGGCGCGCAAGACGGCGCCCGCGAAGAAGACGACTGGTACGCGGAGCACGTCAGCGGCGCGCAAGGCACCGGCGAAGACCGCGACCTCGGCGGTGAAGAAGGCGGCGGCGCGTAAGAGCACGTCGACGACGGCGCGCAGGACGGCGGCGAAGGCCCCGGCGAAGAAGTCGCCCGCGAAGACGGTGGCTGCCAAGCAGGCACCGGCGCGGAAGAGCACGACGGTGGCGACCCGTACGTCGGCGGCGAAGAAGGCGCCCGCGAAGAAGGCTTCCGCGACGAAGACGGCCGCGAAGAAGGCGCCTGCGACGAAGACCGCCGCGAGGAAGGCACCTGCGAAGAAGGCACCCGCGACGAAGACCGCCGCGAAGAAGGCACCCGCGAAGAAGGCCGCCGCCAGGAACACCGGGCGCGCCACGTCCGGCGGGCGGACCGGCACCGCGCGGAAGGCGGCCCGCTGACCCGGTGTACGCCGACGACTCGTCGCTCGGAGGAGGGCGCGGCGTGTCCGGCGCTGTCAGGATTGGCACATGGTCATCCGACGTGTCCTGGCACCGCGCATCGACTTCGGGGCGCTGCGCCGAGAACTGGGTCTGCCCGAGGTCTACCCGGAGGCGGCGCAGCGGGAGGCCGACGAGGCAGCCGCGGCGCCGCCCCGGCCGACCGTCGACCACACCGACATCCCGCTGGTCACGATCGACCCGCCCGGCTCGCGGGACCTGGACCAGGCGATGCACCTCAGCCGCCGAGCGGGCGGCGGCTACCGGGTGCGGTACGCGATAGCCGACGTCGCCGCCCACGTACGCCCGGGCGGTGTGCTGGAGGACGAGACCTGGCGCCGGGGGCAGACGGTCTACCTGCCCGACGGCAACGTGCCGCTGCACCCGCACTCCCTCGGCGAGGGCGCGGCGAGTCTGCTGCCCGACGTCGACCGGGCGGCCGTGCTGTGGACCATCGACCTGGACGCCGACGGTGGTACGACCGCGGTGACGGTGCGGCGTGCCCTGGTCCGCAGCCGGGCCCAACTGGCATATCCGCAGGTGCAGGCCGACGCCGACGCGGGCCGGCTACCCGAGCCGATCGCTCTGCTGCCCGAGGTCGGTGCGCTGCTCACCGCCCGAGGGCTGCGTCGGGGAGCGGTCAACCTGCCGATCCCCGAACAGGACGTGGAGGCCGACGGTGACGGGTGGCGGCTCGTCCTGCGGGCGCCGGTGCCGATGGAGGAGCACAACGCGCAGATCTCCCTGCTCACCGGGATGGCCGCTGCCGACCTGATGCTGGCCGGTGGGATCGGCCTGCTGCGGACCATGCCCGCCCCGAAGCCCGAGGCGGTGCAGCGGTTGCGGGCCGCCGCCGCCCCGTTGGGCGTGCACTGGCCGGACGACGTGGGCGTGGGCGAGCTGCTGCTCCGGCTGGATCCGGCCCAGCCGCGGGCCGCCGCGTTCATCGACCAGGCGGCCGAGCTGATGCGGTCGGCCGCGTACACCCCGTTCGACGGCGAGCCACCCGAGCAGCCGGCGCACGGCGGGGTCGCGGCCGCGTACGCCCATGTCACGGCGCCGCTGCGACGACTCGCCGACCGGTACGCCACGGAGATCTGCCTGGCCCTGCACGACGGCCGGGAGGTGCCCGACTGGACCCGCGCGGCGTTGCCCCGGCTGCCCGCGGTGATGGCGGCCACGGACCGCACCGCGTCCGCGGCGAGCCGGGGCGCGATCGACCTGGCCGAGGCGGTGCTGCTGGCCCACCGGGTGGGCGAGACCTTCGACGCCGCCGTGCTCGACGTCGACGCGCCGTCGAACGGCAAGGCCCGCCCGGGCCGTCCACCCGGGGGCACCGTCGCCCTGGACGACCCGCCGGTACGCGCCCGCTGTCTGGGTGAGTTGCCACTCGGCACCCGGGTCCGGGTCCGGCTGGTCGCCGCCGATCCGGCCACCCGCTCGGTCGCCTTCGAACTGGTCTGACAGTTCGGCGGCGGGCTACCGGTTCAGCCCGCGCAGCGACCGCCGCAGCGGGCATTGTCACAGCGCCTGTCGCTGCTGCCAGGCCAGCGGATTTGCGAGGATGACGACCATGGCATACGACCCGAGCACCCTGCCCGACGTTTCCGGGCTCACCATCGGCATCATCGGTGGCACCGGCGACCAGGGCCGAGGGCTCGCCTACCGGTTCGCCCGGGCCGGCCTGACGGTGCTCATCGGTTCCCGCAACGCGCAGCGGGCGGCCGAGTCGGCCGCCGAGATCGCCGCTCTGCCCGGCGTGCCGGCCGGTGGCAGCGTCACCGGTGCCGACAACGACGAGGTGGCCCGCCGCAGCGACGTGGTGATCATCGCGGTGCCCTGGGACGGGCACGCCGCCACCGTCGGCGCGCTCGCCGAACCCCTCGCCGGCAAGATCGTCGTGGACTGCGTCAACCCGCTCGGCTTCGACAAGCAGGGCCCGTACGCGCTGCCGGTGCCGGAGGGCAGCGCCGTCCAGCAGGCCGCCGCGCTGCTGCCCGACTCCCGCGTCTGCGCCGCGTTCAACCACGTCAGCGCTCCGCTGCTGGCCGACCCCGAGATCGACCGTATCGAGCTGGACGTGCTGATCTGCACCGAGGAGCGGGAACTGGTCGGCATCGTCGGCGCGCTCGCCGCCCACATCCCCGGCATGCGTGGCATCTACGCCGGACGGCTGCGCAACGCCCACCAGATCGAGGCGTTCACCGCCAACCTGATCGCCATCAACAAGCGCTACAAGGCGCACGCGGGCGTCCGGGTCACCGACCTCTGAGCCCGGGCACCCCGCTCGTCGCCGTCGACGCAACGCCGCCGGGTCTGCCGGCCATAGTGTGATGTGACGATCCAGATGGAGCCGACCGACCAGGAGTTGTGGTCGGCGACGGTGGCCGGCGACGAGGTGCGGTTCGCGCAGCTGTTCGACAGGTACGCGGGGACCGTCTACAACCACGCGTTCCGGCTCACCGGGTCCTGGTCGCTGGCCGAGGACGTGACCCAGTCGGCCTTCCTGGTCGCCTGGCGCCGTCGCGACGACGCCCGCCTGGTCGACGGCTCGATACTGCCCTGGCTGCTCGTCATCACCACAAACACCGCGCGCGGTGAGACCCGCTCGGCGCGGCGTTGGCGCGCGCTGCTGCGGCGGATACCGCTTGAGCGCGGTACGGAACGAGACGTCGCTGAGGACGCGGCCGGGCGGGTGGACGACGAGCGACGGATGCGGCTGATCCTGGCGGCGGTGCGCCGGTTGCCCCGTGCCGAGCGCGAAGCCGTCGCGCTGTGCCTGTGGTCCGGTGTGTCCTACGCCGACGCGGCGGTCGCGCTCGACATCAGTGAAAGCTCGGTTCGCTCCCGGGTCAGCCGGGCGCGCGCCCGGCTGGCCAGCCAACTTCCCGATGACCCGGAGGACCGATGAACGAGCTGCTCAACCCGCCCGCCGAGCGTGACCTGCCGGCCGGGCGGGCGGTCCGGATGCGGGCCCGACTCATGACGGAGGTGCGGGCGGTGCCGGGCCCCGCGCCGGTCCGTCGCCGCATCGCCGTCGCGCTCGTCGCCGCCGCGATGGTCGCCACGGTCGGAGTGGTCACCTGGCCCGATCCGGATCGGGGGACCCAGCTTCTGGCCTTCGGGCCGGACGAGCTGTCACCGACGCTGCGGCAGTCCGCCGAGCGGTGCCTGGCCCTCGGTGACGAGCCGGCCCGGGCGTCGGCGACCGTCGCCGACCTGGCGGTCGCCGTGGAACAGGGCGACCACGCCGCGTTGATGTTCCTCACCGACGACCACTACGTCGCCTGTGATCTGTGGGATCCGGCCCACCAGTCGTGGTCCGGTGGCGCGGCGACCTCCGTCGACGATCCGACCTGGCGGAAGGCCTGGCTGCCCGGCCCCGTCCAACGGCTCCTGCTCACCTCGACCGACCCCGACGGAGGCGAGGTGGTGGCGATCGGGCGGGTGAGCGCCCGGGTGCAGCGCGTGGTGTTGCAGCAGGCCGACGGCACGATCACGCCGGCCCGGGTCGCGGGTGGCGCGTTCGGCCTCGTCGGCGCAAGCGTCAGCGAGGACGGCGGGGCGGACCTGGTCGCCTACGACAGGGCCGGCGTCGAGATCGACAGGCGACCGCTGTTCACCCCGTTCGACGAGCTTGGTCGCTGCTACGTCGACCCGGCCGGCGCGGTCGTCTACGGCGACCCCGGCCCCACCTGCCAGCCCGCCGAGCCGTGGCACCGTCGGTGACAGCACCGCCCAGGAGCGGATCGGTGGCAGAAAAGGTGTCCGCCGACCGGCGTGTCCGCTACCGCAACTGCCACCGATCCTTCGTGAGGGCGTCCGGGCGGTCAGAAGGTGACGTTGACGCCTGCCGACTTGCAGGCCGTGCTCAGGGAAGCGCCGGCCTTCTCGAAGGCCGGGTTGTCCGCGGCGGTCGCCGGATCCGCCGCGTTGGCGGCCTTGCCGGCCTCCGCGCCGAACCGCTCCAACGCGGCAACCACCTTGCTGTCGGTGGCACCGGTGGCAGCCACCCGGGTCACCTCGTTCTGCAACCCGGACAGAATCTTCTGGAACAGCGCCGGCGACGGCTCGCTTCCGGAACCCAGCGCGGACACGAGATTCCGCTTCATTTCCTCGCTGGCCTTCTTCGCCGACTGGCAGAGCTTCTTGTCGCTCACCGTTTCCGCTACGTCAGCGGTGGGCGGTGCCGGGGTGGGCGACGCGGAAGTGGCACTGTCGGACGGTACGACGGCCGACGGTGAGGCTCCGGCCGTCGGGGCCGCCTCCTCGCCACCGCAGGCGGTCAGTGTCAGCAGCGAGGCGCAGGCCAGGACAAGAAAAGAAGCACGAACTCGATTCACGAGCCCGAACCGTAGCGGCTTTCGGGAAATTTTTCTCGCCCTATCCGGCGTCCAGGCGCGGCACCCACCAGTCGCCGAGAAGTTGGCCGAGTACCAGCAACAGCATGCTGCTCAGGAGCGCGGCGAGGAGGCCGAGAGCAAAACCGAGTGCACCGTGGCTGCGCTGGCGTGGGCCGGTGTGGGGGGAGCCGCTGTGCGCCCAGGGGTGCTCCCGGGCCAACCACCACAGGAGCCCGAGCCCGAACGGTACGAGGCAGACCAGCCAGAACCAGAACCACCGCGTACCCAGCACCGGAGCGGGCCCGGCCAGCAGGACACCGATGATGACCACGGCAGCGGCGAGGCCCGTTCCAGCGACGACCTGTCCGAGCGGCTGAAGAACGCCGTTGCGACCCTCCAGACCCGCAGCCTGCAACTGCTGCGCGATGCCGATTGCGCCCGGCCCGGCATAGGACCTCTCGTGGACAGTGCCGGTGGTCGTGACCTCTCCGAAGTAGGTGGTGTCGGTCCACCAGACCCGACCGTCGGGCGTTCGCCACCCGAACAAAGGACCGAGAGTGCCGGACGACTCCAGGTCGGCGGTGCCGAACCACGGGGTCCGCCTGTTGGCATCCCACCGGTCACCCCACTGGTAGGCCACCACACGGCCGGCTGCCAGGTCCGCTCCTGCTTGGTCGTAGCTCTGCTGCCGGGGTGCCGTCCACCAAGCCGTCCCGGCTGCCACCAGCCACAACGCCACGATGCTGAGCCGTAACACCGCCCACCAGCGCCAGCCCCGCCCAGCGCGTAGGGCCCGCGTCTCATCGATCATGGCCATATCGTCGCAGCGCGTGTCCATCCGCTGCGCAGCCCGGCCGTTCCTGCCGTACGAGCTCATGGGCTTCGATGCCCGGGCTGGCGCCGATGCTCACCGAGGAGACCGCAACTCCGGCGCAGGCAGGAATTCTGTCGTACGTATGTTCTATCGTCGTCCTCGACGTGGGCCGGCAGCGTCGGCTCATCACCGGGCCGCTGCGGCGGGCGCTGGTGCTGCGAGACCGTGGTTGCGCCTTCCCAGGTTGCGACCGCCCACCGCGCTGGTGCGAGGGCCATCACCTGCGGCACTGGTCCGACGGTGGCCACACCAGTCTCGCCAACGCGGTGCTGCTCTGCCGTCATCACCATCGACAGGTGCACCACCATGGCTGGCAGGTCCGCCTCGACGCCGACGGCCTCCCGGAGTTCGTCCCGCCCGCCTGGCTCGACCCGGATCAGCGTCCCCGCCGCAACCAGCTACGGCAGGCACCCGCGCCCACCAGCCCACGATCGCTGACCCCTGCCCGCGACGGGCCGGGAGCGCCGGCCTCCGTGCCTGGCGGGCCACGGTCACCGATCCCGGTGTCGGACGGGCCAGGGTGGCCCACACCGGCATCCGCCGGATCGAAACGACCGGTGTCCGGACTGCGGTCGTTGAAGTCGGCGTCCACCGCGTCACGAGTCCGCACGGCCATCACCCACCCGACGGCAGGCAGTGACGTGTGGCGGTCGGGCACGACTGCACGACGCACATCCAGGCGAACGCACCCGCCCTGACCATCCGAGCTGATGATTTGGGTGCGCGCACCATGCCTGCCCGATCGGCGAGCGGCTGCTGCGCCCCCGTCGCCTGCCCGCCTGGTCGCGTAACGACCAGCGGCCCACCAAGAAGGTGCGCGGCCCGTGGGCCTGTCGTCATACGGGGCAGGGCCCAGTCGGAGTGGCCGGGCACGCGGACCGCGCAGGGTCCGGGCACGTGGATCCGCGCAGGCCGGGCACCGATGGGGTGGGGGTCGGGCGGAAAGCCGCCCCCAGTGTCGGTGGTCGGGGTTAGCGTCCGACGGTCACCGGTCAGCTTGTCAAGGAGGATCCCGGCATGACGTCCCAGCTCAACCCGTATCTCACGTTCAACGGCGACGCCCGCCAGGCGATGGAGTTCTACCAGTCGGTGTTCGGCGGCCAGTTGCGGATCAGCACGTTCGGCGAGTTCGGCACGTCCGACCCCGCCGTCGCCGACAAGGTCATGCACGCGATGCTCACCACCGAGCGGGGCTACACCCTGATGGCCTCCGACACCGCGCCCGGCATGCCCTACAACCCCGGCGACACCATCACCTGCAGCCTGAGCGGAGACCCGGGCGAGGGCATCGAGGAGGCGTGGCAGAAGTTGTCCGACGGTGGCACCGTCACGATGCCGTTCGAGAAGCAGGTGTGGGGGGATCTGTACGGCATGTGCGTGGACAGGTTCGGCATCCCGTGGATGGTGAACGTCGTCCAGCCGCAGTGATTCGTGGGCGGCGGCGGGACCGACACATGCGGTCCCGCCGCCTACCGACGAGCAGCTGGCGGGGTCAGAAGGTGTGTTCGGGTGCGGGGAACTGGCCGGAGCGGACCTCGTCGGCGAAGCGGCGGGTGGCCTCGTCGAGCGTGTCGGCCAGGGCGGCGTAACGCTTCACGAAGCGAGGCGCCTTGCCGGTGCGCAGGCCCGCCATGTCCTGCCAGACCAGCACCTGGGCGTCGGTCTCCGGGCCGGCGCCGATGCCCACGGTGGGGATCGGCAGTTCGGCGGTGACCCGCTTGGCGACGTCGCCGGGCACCATTTCGAGCACCACCGCGAAGGCGCCCGCCGCGGCGACCGCCCGCGCGTCGGCCAGCACCTCGTCGGCGGTCTCGCCGCGGCCCTGCACCCGGTATCCGCCGATGGTGTGCTCACGCTGCGGGGTGAAGCCGATGTGCGCCATCACCGGGATGCCGGCACCGACGATCGCCTCGATCTGCGCGGCACAGCGCTGGCCGCCCTCCAGTTTCACCGCGTGACAACCGCCCTCCTTCATGAACCGGACGGCGGTACGCAGCGCCTGGGTCGGACCCTCCTCGTACGACCCGAAGGGCAGATCACCGACGACCAGGGTCTGCCGGGTGGCCCGGACGACCGCCCGGACCAGCGGCAGCAGTTCCTCGGCGGTCACCGGCAGGGTCGTCTCGTAGCCGAACACGTTGTTCGCCGCCGAATCGCCCACCAGCAGCACCGGGATCCCGGCCGCATCGAAGATCGAGGCCGTGTACTGGTCGTACGAGGTGAGCATCGACCATTTCTCGCCGCGCTCCTTGGCGGCGAGCAGGTCGCGGGTCCGGACGCGACGGGTGGCCGGGCCGCCGTAGAGGGCGGTCACCTCGGCCGGAGTGGATTCCACCACGATGTTCTCCTTCCTCGAGGCCGCGTACGCGGTCCCCGGGTTCTGCCGCGATCGTCCCACCGTGCGGGCGGTCGGCGGCAGGGCGCAGTGGAGGATGTCACTCCAACCCAGCCGGCCGTCCGTGAGCACAGGCCGGCCGGGTGGCCCGGGAGCCGGTCAGCCGTCCTCGCGCCAGCGGTTGGTGATCGGCAGCCGCCGGTCCCGTCCGAACGCCTTCATCGAGATCTTCGTACCCGGCGCCGACTGGCGGCGCTTGTACTCGGCGGTATCCACCAACCGCAGCACCTTGTCCACCACGGCCGGGTCGTGGCCGGAGGCGACCAGGCCGTCGCGGCCGAGGTCGCCGTCGATGTAGCCGATCAGGATCGGATCGAGTACGTCGTAGTCGGGCAGCGAGTCGCTGTCGAGCTGACCCGGGCTCAGCTCGGCGCTCGGCGGCTTGCCGATCGAGTTCTCCGGGATCGGTGGCGTCAGGCCCAGTCGGGCCGCCTCGGTGTTGCGCCACTTGGCCAGCCGCCAGACCAGGGTCTTCCAGACGTCCTTGACCGGGTTGAAGCCGCCGACCGAGTCGCCGTACAGGGTCGAGTAGCCGACCGCCAGCTCGCTCTTGTTGCCGGTGGTCAGCACCAGGTGGCCCTCCTGGTTCGACAACGCCATCAGGATGACGCCGCGTACCCGGGCCTGGAGGTTCTCCACCGCGACCCCGGACAGCGACATGTTCGCCAGGAAGGTGTCCACCATCGGCTGGATCGGCTCCACCCGGTAGTCCAGGCCGGTCCGCTTGGCCAGATCGGCCGCGTCGGAGCGGCTGTGCTCCGAGGAGTGCTGACTGGGCATGGAGACACCGACCACCCGATCGCCGCCGAGGGCGTCCACCGCGATGGCCGCCACCACCGCGGAGTCGATGCCGCCGGAGAGCCCGAGCACCACCGACGGGAAGCGGTTCTTCTCCACGTAGTCACGCAGGCCGAGCACCAGCGCCTGCCACACCTCGGCCTCGTCGGCCACCGGTTCGATGAGGCCGCCGGTAGCCGCCGGGCCGGTCGGCGAGGGCGGGATCCCGTCGACGGTACGCCGGACCACCCGCAGCCCGTCGGGGAGCTGTTCGCCGTCCCCGACCTCGTCGCCGCCCGCACCGGGGCCGTCGGTGGCCTCGCCGGCCGCGGGCAGGTCGACGTCGTGCACGAGCAGGTGGGTGACGAACTGCGGTGCCCGGGTCAGCACCGTCCCGTCCGCCGCGACGATCATCGAGTCGCCCTCGAAGACCAGCTCGTCCTGCCCACCGATCATGTTGACGTACGCGATGGTGGCGCCGGCCTCGGCGGCCCGCCGACGGACCACCGGAAGTCGCACGTCGTCCTTGTTCAGCTCGTACGGCGAGCCGTTGATGTTGACCACCAGCCCCACCCCGGCCCGCCGGGCGGCGGCGAACGGCCCGCCGGCCTGCCACAGGTCCTCGCAGATGGTCAGTGCCACGTCCACCCCGCCCAGCCGGACCACGGTGAGCATGTCGCCGGGCACGAAGTAGCGGTCCTCGTCGAAGACGCCGTAGTTGGGCAGGTGGTGCTTGAAGTAGGTGGCGACCACCTCGCCGCGATGCAGCAGCGCGGCGGCGTTGCGCGCCCCCCGGCCCGGCTCGGCGTCCGCGCTGACCTGCGGCGGACCGTCGGCGTCCAGGTAACCCACCACGACCGGCAGCTCGCCCAGACCGTCGGCGGCCAGGTCGGTGGCGAGCCGGCCGAGTGCCGCCTGGGAGGCGGCCACGAAGGAGCGCCGGAAGACGAGGTCCTCCACCGGGTACCCGGTCAGCATCATCTCCGGGAACAGGACGAGCTGGGCGCCGGATTCGGCGGCCCGACGGGTCCAGGCGCGGACGAGACCGGCGTTGCCGGTGAGGTCACCGACACTGGGGTTGACCTGGCACAGGGCGAGACGCAGGGTGGGCATGTCCTCATCTTGCCCCAGCGGCACGGGGTCGACACGTCGGCGTGGGGCAGTGCGACCGGGTCGGACCGCCGGTCGGGACTGGACGGGACGCGACGGCCGGGGTTCGGTTAACGTCTGCGTAATCGGGTCGGTGGAGACTGGTCGGTCAGGTCGGACAGAGTCCGACCAAGGCGGACGTTGAGTGTCGCGGAAGGTTGGGGAAGTGGACCGTCAGCAGGAGTTCGTCCTCCGTACGCTGGAAGAGCGGGACATCCGTTTCGTCCGGCTGTGGTTCACCGACGTGCTGGGCACGCTCAAGAGCGTGTCCGTCGCCCCGGCCGAACTGGAAGCCGCCTTCGAGGAGGGTATCGGCTTCGACGGCTCGGCCATCGAGGGATTCGCCCGGGTCTTCGAGTCGGACATGGTCGCCATGCCGGACCCGACCACCTTCCAGGTCTTCCCGTTCGAGGGTGGGGTCAGCGGCGAGAGCGCCCGGATGTTCTGCGACATCCTGCTGCCCGACGGCGGCCCCTCCTGGGCCGACCCGCGCCACGTACTGCGTCGGGCGCTGTCCCGGGCGGCCGAGAAGGGCTTCACCTTCTACACCCACCCGGAGATCGAGTTCTTCCTGCTGGAGAACGGGCCGATGGACGGCACCGTCCCGATCCCGGTGGACACCGGCGGTTACTTCGAGCACACCACCCACGCCGTGGCGCGGGACTTCCGCCGCCAGGCGGTGCTGTCGCTGGAGCGGATCGGCATCTCGGTGGAGTTCAGCCACCACGAGGTCGCCCCCGGCCAGCAGGAGATCGACCTACGCTACGCCGACGCGCTGACCACCGCCGACAACATCATGACCTTCCGACACGTGGTGAAGGAGGTGGCGCTCTCCACAGGTGTGCAGGCCACCTTCATGCCCAAGCCGTTCACCGACCAGCCGGGCAGCGGGATGCACACCCACCTGTCGCTGTTCGAGGGGGAGCGCAACGCGTTCCACGACGCCAGCGACCCGATGAAGCTGTCCAAGGTGGCCCGGGCGTTCATCGCCGGGCTGCTGGCCCACGCCCGGGAGTACACGGCGGTCACCAACCAGTGGGTCAACTCGTACAAGCGGCTGTTCCCGCAGGCGCTGCCGGACCGGGTCACCGAGAGCCCCGCGTACGTCTGCTGGGGGCACCTGAACCGCTCCGCGCTGGTCCGGGTCCCGGCGTACGGCAAGCCGAACTCGGCCCGGGTGGAGATCCGCTCGCCCGACTCGGCCGCCAACCCGTACCTCGCCTTCGCGGTGCTGCTCGGCGCCGGGATGAAGGGCATCGAGGAGGGGTACGAGCTGCCGCCGGGCGCCGAGGACGACGTGTGGGCGCTGACCAGCGCCGAGCGGCGGGCCATGGGGTACGAACCGCTGCCGGAGAACCTGTCCGAGGCGATCGACGTGATGGCGGGTTCGGAACTGGTCGCCGAGGTGCTCGGCGAGCACGTCTTCGATTTCTTCCTGCGCAACAAGCGGGCCGAGTGGGAGCAGTACCGCCGCGAGGTCACTCCGTACGAGCGCCAGCACTACCTGTCGCTGTAGCGGCTGCTCCGGGCGGGGGCCTGTCTGTCGCTGCGGCCGCTGTGTGGGTGGGTCCGTGGGGACGGGCCCGCCGCCGGGCAGCCGAGCGTTGCGGAGTGCCGCTATCGTCTCGATCACCGTGCCGGCGTCCGCCGGCCGGAGACTCGTCGGGAGGCAGTCGGTGCTGGAGGATCTGCTCAGCGGAGCCTGGCAGAGCGTGGTGTTCGGGGTCGTCGGGGTGGGCCTGATGGCCGCCGGCTTCGTCCTGGTCGACCTGCTCACCCCGGGCAAACTGCGGGACCTGATCTGGGTACGGCGCAACGCCAACGCCGGCCTGCTGCTCGCCGCGAACCAGCTCGGCGTCGCCGGGATCGTCTTCACCGCGATCCTGACCAGCTACAGCGACTTCGCCAAGGGGCTGGCCTCGACGGTGATCTTCGGGCTGATCGGTCTCGGCATCATGGCGCTTGCCTTCTTCGTGCTGGACCTGATCACGCCGGGCAAGCTCGGCGAGGTCGTCTGCTCCGACGAGCCGCACCCGGTGGCCCGGGTCAGCGCCGCCAGCCACTTCGGTGCCGCGCTCATCGTCTGCGCCTGCATCGCCTGACGCGGACCCGCGCCGACCGTTGTCGGTAGGAGCGTGCCGGGCTGCTGCTCGTGGGCTTGTCGGTCGCGGGTTGCGGCGTCTCGTGCCTTCCCTGGCCCCGGAGACCGCGATTCGCCGCATGTCGTGCGTCGGGCCGCGGGATACCCACCCGACTACCGCACGCGGAGACCGCGATTCGCCGCATGTCGTGCGTCGGGCCGCGGGACACCCACCCGACTACCGCACCCCAGTCGTGTCCGACGACGTGAGTCGGGCCGGAGGGCTGCGACGGACACCCGGTCGGGAAGCGCCGGGTGCACCTGACAGGCGGCCCCGCAGGAGTGGAACGGGGCCGCCTGTCACGGCGGGCGCGGCACGTCAGCCGGGGCCACATTCGGGCCGGCGTTCACACCGCTCGTCGGTCGAGCCGGCGCTCACCTCGCTCGTCGGGTCGGGTCGGGCCTCCGCCGCGCACGCCGCATCGGATGGTGCCGGCCGAGGCGTCACTTGCCGGCGGACTCGTCCGCGCCGCCACGAGCGCCCGGGCCGCCCCAGCCGCCGAACACACCGGCCTCGACGGCGGCGGTGATGGCGTCGGCCTGCTCCTGGGTGAGTTTGCCGTCCTCGACCGCCTGGGTGAGTCGCTCGGCCAGCGCCTCCTTGCGCTCCTCAGCCGACGGCGGTGTCCGCCACTCGCCCTTGCGACCCTCGGCGGCACCGTCGCCGCGACCAGGGAATCCCCGGTGGCCCTCGCGGTCCGTCCGGCCCTGCGGCTGGTGCTGCTCGCGGAGCTTCCCCAGCGCCTCGGTCACCTTCTCCGTCGGCACACCCAGCTCCTCGGCCAGCGCCTCGGCGAACTCCGCGTGCCGTGCGGCCCGCTGTTCCTGCCGATCGCCCTGCGGCTCACTGCTCGCGCTGGCACTCGGGGTGGCCTTGTCGTCGGCGAGCGCCACGGTGGGAGCGGCGATCCCCACGCCGAGCACGCCCGCCGCGGCCAGACCGGCCAGCAGGTGCTTCTTCGAGATCGTGCGGGACATCGTTCCTCCAACTCGTCGGTGATGCGATGACGTCACCGACAGTGACGAGCCCGGCTGGGTGCGGACCATGGTGAAGCTGTCAGCGAGCTGGCAATCCCGACCAGAATTCGGATATGGCCGACGAAGGGTCAGCGGACGGCGGCGGCGACGGTGAGGGTGCCGGCGTCGGCGTCGAGGGTCGCCCGGGTACCGACCGGGACGGTGAGCTGACCGGGGCCGTGGCCGATCGGCAGGCCACCCAGCACCGGTACGCCCAGGTCGCCGAGGCGCTCGACGAGCACGTCGGCCACCGTGGTGTCCCAGCCGTCGGCGCAGTCGGTGAACTGCCCCACCGCCACCCCGGCCAGCCCGTCCAGCGCACCGGCCCGACGGAGCTGGGTCAGCATCCGGTCGACCTTGTACGGCGGTTCCTGCACGTCCTCCAGCAGCAGCACCGCGCCGGTCAGGTCGGGCATGTCCGGGGTGCCGAGCGAGGCCACGACCAGGCAGAGGTTGCCGCCCAGCAGCCGGCCGGCGGCCCGACCCGCGACGCGTACGCCAAAGGTCTCCTCGCCCTCGACGGCGCGCAGGGCGACCGGCTCGGTGCTGGTCATCGCCGCGTGCAGGGACTCGGCCGAAGCCAGCGGGGTGCGTTCGTCGCGCCAGGCCGCCCCGGGACCGTGCACCCCGGCCAGCCGGGCACCCCGCCAGAGCGCCAGTTGCAGCGCGGTGATGTCGGAGAACCCGGCCACCACCTTCGGGTCACGGCGTACCGCCGCCATGTCGATCGCGTCCACCACCCGCTGCGCCCCGTAACCGCCCCGGGTACAGATCACCCCGCGCACCTGGGGATCGGCGAACGCGGTGTTCAGGTCCGCCGCCCGCAGCGCGTCCGCCCCCGCGAGGTAGCCCTGCCGGGCGTAGGCGTTGGGCGCGAGCACCGGCCGCAGTCCCCAGCCGGTGAGCAGTTCCACGCCCCGGGCCACCCGTTCCGGACGGGTCGGTCCGGACGGTGACACCAGCATCACCGTGTCGCCGGGGCGCAGGGCCGGCGGGCGTACGACGTCGTCGGTGATCACAGGTGCCGAGCCTAACGCCGTTGCGCAGGCCGAGGGTCGAGGTGCTGTTCGGCGAAGGCGGCGGCCGGCGCGATGGGGGTGATCACGTCGACAAGGACCCCGTTGGGGTCGGCGACGATGAAGTGTCGTTGGCCGAAGTCCTCGCTACGCAGCTCCAGCTCGGCGGGAAGCCCTTCGCGGACGACCAGGCGTTCCCACTCGGCGTCCACGTCCTCGACCTCGAAGTTGAGCAGCAGCCCCTGGACGGGTCGGCGGTAGGCGGCCGGCAGGGTGGGGTGTCGGTGGTCGAGCAACGCCAGCTCGTACTCCGGCGGGCCGGGCCGGCGCAGACTCACGTACCAGTCGGCCTCGAACGTCGGGTCGAACCCGAACAGCCGCCGGTAGAAGTCGTACGACTCCAGAAGCCGGTCGGTGCAGATCACCGGGTAGAAGCTGGTCAACAGCATGGCCACTCCTCACATACCATCGGTATGTCAAGAACGGTATTTCGCATACCGTTGGTATGTCAACGGCTGGAGGGACCGATGGGGCAGGGCATCCGGGAGCGGCAGCGTGAGCAGACCCGTGGGACGCTGCTGGCGCAGAGCCGTCGACTGTTCGCCACCCGCGGGTACGCCGCGGTCGGCCTCGCCGAGATCGTGCGGGTCGCCGGGGTGACCAAGGGCGCGCTCTACCACCACTTCCCCGGCAAGGCCGAGCTGTTCCGGGCGGTGCTGGCCGAGGTTCAGCAGGACGTCGGCCAGCAGGTGGCCGCCGCTGCGGACGCCCACGCCGACCCGTGGGCGCAGCTCGTCGCCGGTTGCCAGGAGTTCCTCACCGCCAGCACCGATCCGGCCGTGCGCCGTATCATGCTCGTCGACGGCCCTGCGGTGCTCGGCTGGCGGCAGTGGCGGGCCCTCGACGAGGCCACCTCCGGCCGGCACCTGGCCGAGGCGCTCACCGCGGTGGTCGACGCCGGGATCATCCCCCGGCAGCCGGTCGGGCCGCTGACCCACCTGCTCTCCGGTGCCATGAACGAGGCGGCGCTGTGGCTCGCCGAGTCCGTCGACCCGGACGACCTGGCCGCCACCCGGGCCGCTCTGACCAACCTCCTCCACGCGCTCCGTTGCGGCGGACCCGCCGACCGAACGGGCGTCGGCCCGGGTCGGTAGGGCCGGGACCGGGACGGTGCCGGAGCCGTTCCGGGCGTTGCCGGCCGTACGGGATAGCCTCGACGGTGTGGCAACCGCGTTGGTGATCGAGAACGACCCGACCGACGACCCGCGCCGGCTGGGGGAGTGGCTTACCGAAGCCGGGCTGGAGCTGTCGGTGGTCCGCCCGCACGCGGGCGACGCCCTCCCCGCCGACCTGGACGGGTACGCCGCCCTGGTCGTGCTCGGCGGCGACCAGCAGGCCTACCCGCTGGCCGACGGCGGGCCGGAGGCGCCCTGGTTCCCGGCCGTGGAGAAGCTGCTCCGCAAGGCGGTGCGGCACCGGCTGCCGACCCTGGGCGTCTGCCTCGGCGCGCAGCTGCTGGCCACCGCCCACGCCGGCACGGTCGAGCGCAGCCCGTCCGGGCCGGAGGCCGGGCCCGCCGTGGTCGGCCGGCGGGACGCGGCCGAATCCGACCCGCTCTTCCGGTACGTTCCGCTGATCCCCGACGTGTTGCAGTGGCACACCGACGAGATCACCGAGCTGCCCGCCGGCGCCACCCTGCTGGCCGCCTCCACCCGCTATCCGAACCAGGCGTTCCGCCTCGGCGACCGGGCCTGGGGGTTGCAGTTCCACATCGAGTGCGACACCGCCATGATCGCCGAATGGGCCACCGACTCGGCGCTGCTGGCCGAGCTGGGCTACGACCCGCAGCTGGTGATCTCCGCCTGCGACGCGGTGATGGTCGACGTCGAGGAGGTCTGGCAGCCGTTCGCGGCGCGGTTCGCCGCGCTCGCCCTCGGTGAGCTGGACGACGGGTCGCGTCGCAGCCTGCCCCTGCTCGGGCACTGATGGGCCGGCCGACGAGCGCCACCGGCCGGCTCGCCCGCTACGGCTTCGGCGTCACCGACGACGACGCGGGCGCCCGGGCCGCCGACCTGCTCGGCCCGGACGGGCTCGACCTGTGGCGTCCGCAGACGCAGGAACCCACCGGCGAGCAGGCCCGGGAGCTGCTCACCGCGCTGTCCCGGGCAGCCGACCCGGATCTGGCGCTGCGTCAGCTGCATCGACTGGTCGAGGCGGAGCACCGCGCGGCGGCCGGCCCGAACGGCACCCCCGGCCCGGGCGCGGCCGTGCGGCAGCGGGGGGCAGGGCCGGGACGTGCCACGGCGACCCCCACCGGCCAGGGCGGGAACACCGGGAGCGGGGATGCCGCCGACAGTGGCGGTGCTGCCGGGAGCCGGGGTGCTGCCGGCAACGGCGGCACCACCGGAGGTGCGGGTGCCGCCGGAAGTCGGGACGCGACCGAGGGCGCCGTCGGCGGCATCGGAGCGGGCTCGGTGCTGCTCGCCGCGCTGCACGACGATCCGGGTCTGCGTCGCCGGCTGCTCGCCGTGCTGGGTGCGTCCTCGGCGCTCGGCGATCACCTCGTGGCCAACCCCGACCAGTGGCCGGTGCTGCGTACCGAACCGGACGGCCTCGCCCCGACCGCCGACGGCCGGCTCGACCTCTCCGGCGAGGGCAACCCGGTCGCGGTGCTGCGGCGGGCGTACCGGCTGGCGCTGCTGCGGGTCGCGGCGGCCGACCTGACCGGCGGGCGTGGCCTGGAACAGTCGATGGCGGCGCTCTCGGCGCTGGCCGACGCCACGCTGTCGGCCGCGTACCAGATCGCCGTGGGGGAGCTGCCCGAGGGCACCCGGGAACCGCGTCTGGCCGTGGTCGCGATGGGCAAGTGCGGCGGCGGTGAGCTGAACTACGTCTCCGACGTCGACGTGATCTTCGTGGCGGCCGAGGACGACGACCTGACCACGGCCACCACCGTGGCCACCCGGCTGATCCACATCTGCGGGCTGGTCGCCTGGCCGGTCGACGCGGCCCTGCGCCCGGAAGGCAACCGGGGGCCGCTGGTACGCACGCTCGCCAGCCACCTGGCCTACTACCGGCGCTGGGCCCGGACCTGGGAGTTCCAGGCGCTGCTCAAGGCCCGCCCGGCCGCCGGTGACCTGGCGCTCGGCCAGGAGTGGATCGACGCACTGGCGCCGCTGCTCTGGCAGGCGGCCGAACGCCCCGAGGCGGTCGAGGACGTCCGGGCGATGCGGCGCAAGATCATCGACCATATCCCGCCGAAGGAGCTGGAACGCGAGATCAAACGCGGCCCGGGCGGGCTGCGTGACATCGAGTTCGCGGTGCAGCTGCTGCAACTGGTGCACGGCCGGGGCGACGAGACGTTGCGGGCGCCCGGCACCATCCCCGCCCTGCGTGCGCTGGTCACCGGCGGCTACGTCGGCCGAGCCGACGGCGAGGCGCTGCTGCGCGGCTACCGCTTCCTGCGCAGCGTCGAGCACCGGCTGCAACTTCAGGGCCTCCGGCGCACCCACACCGTACCGACCGAACCGGGCGCGTTGCGCTGGCTCGCCGCCGCGCTCGGCTACACCGCCACCCCCGGGCGCAGCGCCGTCGAGGAGTTCCGCGCCGAGTGGGTCACCCACGCCTCAGAGGTACGCCGACTGCACGCCAAGCTGCTCTACCGGCCGCTGCTGGAGTCGGTGGCCCGGGTACCGGCCGACGGGCTGCGGCTGACCCCGCAGGCGGCCCGCAACCGCCTGGAGATCCTCGGCTTCGCCGACCCGGCCGGGGCGCTGCGTCACCTCCAGGCCCTCACCGGCGGGGTGAGCCGCACCGCCGCCATCCAGCGCACCCTGCTGCCGGTGCTGCTCAGCGAGTTCGCCGACGCGCCCGAGCCGGACCGGGGGCTGCTCAACTACCGCCAGGTCTCCGACTCGCTCGGCAGCACCCCCTGGTACCTGCGGCTGCTTCGCGACTCCGGGCCGGTGGCCCGCCGGCTGGCCCGGGTGCTCTCCTCCTCCCGGTACGTCGCGGACCTGCTGACCCGCGAGCCGGAGGCGCTGCGCCTGCTGGCCGAGGAGAGCGAGCTGAGCCCCCGGCCACGCGAGGTGCTCTTCGACGGTCTCACCGCCGCCGCGACCCGACACAGCGACCCGGTCGAGGCGACCCGTGCGGTACGCGCGCTGCGCCGCCGGGAACTGCTCCGCCTCGCCTGCGCCGACGTGCTCAGCCGGGCCGGCTCGCTCGCTCCGGCCCGCCCCGACGGCGGCCGGGCCACGTCCGCCTTGGCCGACATCACGGCGGTCGGCACCGCGCTGTCCGACGTCACCGACGCGACCCTCGCCGCCGCGCTGCGGACCGCCCGCGTCACCCAGCCGGCCATGCCCGGACTGACGTTCGCGGTGATCGGGATGGGCCGGCTCGGCGGGTACGAGTCGAACTACCTCTCCGACGCCGACGTGCTCTTCGTCTACGACCCGCCGGAGGGGGTCAGCGAGAGCGCGGCCAGCGCCGCCGCGCACGCCATCGCCGAGGAGCTACGGCGGCTGCTCGGCATGCCCGCACCCGACCCGCCGCTCGGCGTCGACGCCGACCTGCGTCCCGAGGGCCGGCAGGGGCCGCTGGTCCGCAGCCTCGCCGCCTACCAGCAGTACTACGCCCGCTGGTCGCGGGTGTGGGAGGCACAGGCGCTGCTGCGCGCCCGCTGCGTCTGCGGCGACGCCGAGCTGGGCACCCGGTTCGAGCAGATGGTCGACCCGATCCGGTACCCGGCCGACGGACTGACCCGGGAACAGATCATCGAGATCCGCCGGATCAAGGTGCGGGTGGAGACCGAGCGGTTGCCCCGGGGCGCCGACCCGGCCACCCACACCAAGCTGGGCCGCGGCGGCCTGGCCGACGTGGAGTGGGCGGTGCAACTGCTCCAGCTACGGCACGCGGGCGTGTACCCGCAGCTGCGCGGCACGCGTACCCTCGACGCGCTCACCGCCGCTCGGGACGCGGGCCTCGTCGATCCGGCGGACGCCGAGGCGATGACGGCCGGCTGGACCCTCGCCGCACAGGTCCGCAACGCGCTGATGCTGGTCCGGGGCCGGGCCGGCGACCAGTTGCCCCGGCACGGCGTGGAACTGGCCGGCGTGGTCCGGCTGCTCGGCCACGAGGACCCGGGCGAGTTCCTCGACGAGTACCTGCGCACCGGCCGCCGCTCCCGCGCCGCCACCGAACGCGTCCTGGAGATGTAGCGCGGGCCTCCCCGGCGACCCGCCACCAGGGCCGGTCACTGCCCGTGGTAGGACTGCTCGGTGCCGACATCGACCCACGCTGCCGTCCCGGACGGGCGGGCCGCCGGGCTGGCGCCAGATGCTGGTGCACCCCGGGCGGCCCAACCCGTCCTCGGCGCGCTTGTGGTGTCGCTGCTGCTGACCGTGGCGTTCCTGCTGGCCCCGCCCATGGGGACCGACCTTTCCGCGCAGGTGGCCCGCGCGGGTTTCGCCGAGCGCAACGGTCTCGCCCCGCTGGACTTCTCCTGGTACGGCGGGG
>NZ_JBFAML010000030.1:0-80259 GCF_040660295.1 Micromonospora sp. NPDC049891 | reverse complement strand
CCCGGTAACGACCAGACTTCCGTTATGTCGTCGACGGTGTTAGGGCTGGTCAGAGCGAGCCATCCGGAACCAACCGCGGCGGTCACCACAGTGGCCGGTCTGCTCGCCGTCGGTGTCGGACATCCACCCGGCGGTGTCGTCGCGGTGGTGCTCACCGTGGCTGCCAGCCAGTTCACTGTCGGGTGGACGAACGATCTGCTCGACGCGGATCGCGACGCCACGGTCGGGCGTACCGACAAGCCGCTCGCCGCCGGCGCACTCAGCCGGCGTACCGTCGCGGTGGCCGCCGCCGTGGCCGCGACGGCAACAGTTGCCCTGGCGCTGACCACCAACCCGACCGCGGCGCTCTGCGCCGTCGTCGCCCTGGTGTCGGCGCTGCTCTACGACTGGCCGCTGAAATCCACGGCGGTCTCGGTGCTGCCGTACGCGATCTCCTTCGGTGCGCTGCCCGCCTTCGTGGTGCTGGCACTGCCCGGCGCTCCGCCACCCCCGGCCTGGCTGGTCGCCGCGGCGGCACTGCTCGGCGCGGGCGCCCATTTCGCAAACGTGCTGCCCGACTTCGCCGACGACGCCCGGACCGGGGTCCGAGGGCTGCCGCACCGGCTCGGCCCGGCGGGCAGCCGGGCCGCCGCCGTCGGGCTGCTGATCGCGGCGACCGTCACCCTGGTGCTCGGGCCACCCGGACCACCGACGGGCGTGGGCCTCGCGGCGGTCGTCGCCGCCGTCGTGATCTTCATCCTGGCCTGGTACCTGGGCAGGACCGGCGATCGCGCCGGGGCCCGGCCGGTGGCCGCCTTCCGGGCGGTGCTGCTGGTCGCCCTGATCGACGTCGTCCTGCTGGTCACGAGTGGTCGACTGGTCTGAGCCTCACCCCGGGCAGGTGGCCGCACCGGGTCCGCGTGCGGGCCGCGATCAGCTCCAACTACCCTGGAGCCCGGTCTGCGCGGGCATGGCCAGCGGTTCCGGCGGGCAAGCCGGGTGTGATCGTGACGAGGAGGACCGACGTGAGGCGCTCGATCAGGGGTTCCCGGCGGGCTGCCGTGCTGCTGCCCGGGATCGCGGCGGCAGCCGGGCTGCTGCTGTCCGGATGCGGCGCCGGCCAGATCTCCGAGACGGCCAACAAGGTGCCGTCGGTCCAGGGCGCCAACATCCAGGCCGGCGACGGGAAGTACGCCGTACGCGGCGCCCTGGTCGCCTATCCCGGTGTCGAGGGCTACCAGGCCGGCGACAACGCCCTGCTCAACGTCGTCCTCTACAACGACTCACGGGATCCGGTCACGGTGACCGTCACCTCGCCGGACGCCCGTGAGGTGGTGCTCACCACCGTCGCCGCCGCGGCCAGCCCCTCGCCCACCGGCTCCCCGTCACCGGAGCAGTCCCCCGAGGGCTCCCCCTCTCCGGACAACTCGCCTTCCCCGGACGACTCCCCGTCGCCCAGCCCGACCGAATCGCCCACCGCCGGTCCGGCCCGGATCGAGATTCCCCCGCTGAGCTACGTGCAGCTGAACACCGAGGGCGAGCAGGTGCTGCAACTCCTCGGCCTGAACGAGGCGGTGCTCGCCGGCCAGAACGTCACGCTCACCTTCGACTTCGGTGGCGAGACGGTCACCAGCCCCGCGCCGATCGCCGTGCCGCTCACCCCGGCGCCGCAGCCGTCGCCGATCATCGAGCGGCACACCGAGTACGAGGGCGAAGGCGGCCACTGAGCCCGGCCGACCGGCGTCGGGTACCGCGACCGGGCCGGTCCAGGTGATTTCCGACGGCGCCGTCGGCGTGGTGCAGCCATGCCGACGGCGCCTTCGTCATACCCGGGGGTTAGCGTCGGTCGGGTGAGCATCTCCCGATCGACCCCGTCCCGGGCGGGCACCGGCTCGCGAAGCCGGGCCGCCGGTCGCGAGCCCCGACCCGCCTACGAGTGCGACGCCTGCGGACACCAGCCACCGAAGTGGGTGGGCCGCTGTCCCGAGTGCGGCGAGTGGGGCTCGGTGGTCGAGTGCACGATCACCGGCCCGACCGTCTCGGGCCGCGTGGTCAGCTCCCGGGTGCCCGCCGAGCCGGCCCGGCCCATCGCCACCATCAGCGCGGCACCGGCCCGGGCCCGGCCCACCGGGGTCGGCGAGCTGGACCGCGTCCTCGGCGGCGGCCTGGTCCCCGGTGCCGTGGTGCTGCTCGCCGGGGAGCCGGGGGTGGGCAAGTCCACCCTGCTGCTCGACGTCGCCCAGCAGTGGGCCACCGGGGCGGGCAGCCCGTCGCTGGTGGTCAGCGGTGAGGAGTCGGTCAGCCAGGTACGGCTGCGCGCCGAGCGCATGGGCACCCTGCACGACCAGCTCTTCCTGGCCGCCGAGAGCGACCTCGCAGCGGTGCTCGGTCATCTCGACGCGGTCAAGCCCGGCCTGCTCGTCCTCGACTCGGTGCAGACCATCTCCACCACCGGCACCGAGGGCGTACCCGGCGGGGTGACCCAGGTCCGGGCGGTCACCGCCGCCCTGGTCGCGGTCGCCAAGGAACGCGGGATCGCCACCGTGCTGGTCGGCCACGTCACCAAGGACGGCCAGGTCGCCGGTCCTCGGGTGCTCGAACATCTGGTCGACGTGGTGCTGCATTTCGAAGGCGACAAGCACTCGTCGCTGCGGATGGTGCGTGGTGTCAAGAACCGGTTCGGCGCCGCCGACGAGGTCGGCTGCTTCGAAATGCACGAGGGCGGCATCAGCAGCCTCGCCGACCCCTCCGGGCTGTTCCTGACCCGCTACTCGGAGCCGGTACCGGGCACCTGCGTGACCGTGGCGATGGAGGGTCGCCGGGCACTGCTCACCGAGGTTCAGGCGCTGATCGGTGCCACCGTGGCCGGCTCACCCCGGCGTACCGTCTCCGGCCTGGACTCCGCCCGGCTGGCGATGGTGCTGGCGGTGCTTCAGCGCCGCACCGAACGGCTCACTCTGCACGACCGGGAGGTCTTCGCGGCCACCGTGGGCGGCATCCGGGTGGTGGAGCCGGCGGCCGACCTCGCGGTCGCTCTCGCCGTCGCCTCCGGCGGGCTCAACCTGGCGATCGCACCGCACCTGGTGGCGATCGGTGAGGTCGGCCTCACCGGGGAGGTACGTCGGGTGGGCGCGGTACCGCGCCGGCTGGCCGAGGCGGCCCGACTCGGTTTCCGGCTGGCCCTCGTGCCGCCGGGCTGCGGGCCGGCGAGCACCGGTGCCGGCCCGGAGCAGATGCGCGTGATCGAGGTCACCGACGTCCGTTCGGCGTTGCAGGCCGCGGCACGGGCGTCGGCGGAGTGAGCCGTGCACCGGGCGGTCGGGCAGGCCGGGCGGAATCGTGACACATCACAGTAACCGCGAGAGCACCCACCGCACGGCAGTCCGTAGACTGTGCCCGTGCCGATCGACCGCGAAACCACAAAGCCTGCCGGCGCGACGCCCCACGCCCGCACCGGTGCCGTGGGCTCGCCTGCCCGACCGATCAGCGTGAGCGTGACCGGGGGCGGCGTCGTCGGCGACCCGCTGCGCGCCAATCTGGCCCTGATGGCACCGGGCACCGCGCTGCGCGACGGGTTGGAGCGGATTCTGCGGGGCCGGACGGGCGCGTTGATCGTCCTCGGGTACGACAAGGTGGTCGAGGGCCTCTGCACCGGCGGGTTTCCGCTGGACGTCGAGTTCTCCGCGACCCGGGTGCGCGAGCTGTGCAAGATGGACGGCGCTGTCGTGCTCTCCAGCGACGGCACCCGGATCGTCCGGGCTGCGGTGCACCTGATGCCCGATCCGACCATCCCGACCGAAGAGTCCGGCACCCGGCACCGCACCGCGGAGCGGGTCGCCCGGCAGACCGGCTACCCGGTCATCTCCGTCAGCCAGTCCATGCGCATCATCAGCCTCTACGTCAACGGCCAGCGGCACGTCCTTGACGACTCGGCGGCGATCCTCTCCCGCGCCAATCAGGCGCTGGCCACGCTGGAGCGGTACAAGCTCCGCCTGGACGAGGTGTCCGGCACCCTCTCCGCTCTGGAGATCGAGGATCTGGTCACCGTGCGGGACGCGGTGGCCGTGGTGCAGCGGCTGGAGATGGTCCGCCGGATCGCCGACGAGATCGCCGGTTACGTGGTGGAGCTGGGCACCGACGGACGGTTGCTCGCCCTTCAGTTGGACGAGTTGATGGCCGGCGTCGACGCCGACCGCACCCTGGTCATTCGGGACTACCTGCCCACCGGCCGCAAGTCCCGGACCCTCGACGAGGCGCTTGTCGAGTTGGACCTGCTCAGCGCCACCGAACTGATCGATCTGGTCTCGGTCGCCAAGGCGATCGGCTATCCGGCCGCCTCGGATGCACTCGACGCCGCGGTCAGCCCTCGCGGGTTCCGGCTGCTGGCCAAGGTGCCCCGACTTCCGGCGGCCGTGGTCGACCGGCTGGTGGTGCACTTCGGCAGCCTGCAACGGCTGCTGGGCGCCACCGTGGAGGATCTCCAGACGGTCGAGGGCGTCGGTGACGCCCGGGCCCGGGGCGTACGCGAAGGGCTGTCGCGGCTGGCCGAGGCATCCATCCTGGAACGCTACGTCTGAGCGGCTGCCGGTGACCAACCGGGCGAGCGAGGCGACGTCCCGGCGCTGCGCCGGCTACCTGAGGACCAGCTTCGCGGGCTGACTCAGCTTCGTGCCCACCCGGGCGAACACCTCGTACGTCCCGGCCGGCACCGCAGGTCCGTTCGCCACGCCGTTGGCGCACCGGCTGCTGTCCCTACCGTTCCAGCTGACCTGGTAGGCGCGTTCGAAGCCGGGGGTGAAGGACTGCACGTCCGACCCAGCGGCCGTGCCACAGGTGTCGGAGGACCAGACCACCTCGGCACCGGCCTTGATGTACAACTCCTGGGCGGTGGCACCCACGTCTCGGCTGCACGTCCGGTCCGACCTGTTGCGGATCTTCAAGTTCAGGTCGACGGTGGCCCCCGAGGCGGTTTGCGCGGGTTGCGCCACGGCGGTCACCGACAGTTCGGTGTCCGCGCAGTTGCCCTCGTCCGCGACCGGATCGACAGCTGGCGGGTCGTTGCTGAGGCTCGGCTCGGTCTCCGGGCTCGAAGGGTCGGCCTCGTCCCCCGGGGTGGAAGGGTCGGCCCCCGCATCACCGGAGGGAGGTGAACCGGTCTGCGGGGTCAGCACCGACCCGGTCGGCTCCGGCGTGCCGGTCACCACGCCCGGGCCGGGCTGGCCGTTCCCGGTCGCGTCGTTGCCGTCCTTGGGCCCGTTGCACGAGTAGAGCAGGACAATCAGGAAGAGCAGCACCGCACCGAGCACGACGGCGCGACGCCGCCAGTACACGGTGGGAGGCAGGGGGCCGACCGTCAGACGCATGATGTCCCCACCGTAGCGGCGGCGGGCGCGGCGGACGGCAGCGACGCGCCGTGGCTCGTCCGACCCATCGGATCCCACCCTCCATTCACGACTGTTCGCACCGACGACAGTCACTCAGCGCAACTGTTCCACCCGGCTCAGAGGTAGACCTTGCGCTGGTAGATCGCGTGTGCACCGGCCACCCGGTCCAGAAACAGCAGGCCGGCGCAGTGGTCGATCTCGTGTTGCAGGGCGCGCGCCTCGAAGCCGTCCGTCACCAGGCGTACGGTCTTGCCGCTGCCGGGCAGCGCACCCTCCACCACCAGCCGGCTCGCGCGCTTCACGTCACCGGTCAGGTCCGGCACCGACATGCACCCTTCCCGGCCCGCCTTCCACCGGGTCGCCTCGACCACCCGGGCGTTGCAGAGCACGAAGAGGCCGTGCCCGGTGACCGTCTTGGGATGCCCGGTGACGTCCACCGCGAAGATCTGGGCGCTCACCCCGACCTGTGGGGCGGCCAGGCCCACGCAGCCGGGCGACACGCGCATCGTGGCGACCAGGTCGGCGGCCAGTCGCATCGTCTCACCGGCGGTCGGGTCGACCTCCCCTCCCGGCCGGCTCAGCACCGGATCCGGGGCGGAGACCACCGGGATGACCCGGCCGCTGCCCAGTGACTCGGGTACCCAGTCACCAAGGCCCACGTACGCGTCGGCCTGCGGGTCCAGGTTCGATCCGTCCGGCGCGCCGCTCACAGCAGATCCGGTTCGGCAGGCCGGAGGGTCACCTCGACACCGAGACCGGCGGCGGCCTCGGTCAGCCGACCGGCGAGCGTGTCGGCGGTACCCGTCGGCAGTTCCACCTCGGCGACCACCACGTAGAGCGACCCCGCCAGGCGGGTGCTCAGGTCGGTGACGTTGCCACCCGCGTCGGCCAGCACCCGGGTCATCGCGGCGACGATGCCCATCCGGTCGGCACCGTGCACCGCCATCACGTACGGTTCGCCGGCGGGTGCCGTCTCGCCGTCGGGCGTCACCGCGCGTACGGTCGCCAGCAGTTGCCCGTCGGCGGCCAGCGGCGTCAGCGCGGTCTCGACCTCGGCGGCGGCCGGGCCGACACAGATCAGGGTCATCGCGAAGTGTCCCCGCAGGCGGGTCATGGTGCTGTCGGTGAGGTTGGCTCCGAGCCGGGCGAGCACCTCGGCGACGTCAGCCACGATGCCGGGCCGGTCCCGGCCGATGACGGTGATCGCAAGCTCGTTCATCCGGGCATTCTGCCCGATCGTCACGCACCCTCGGCGTCGGCCCGCCGACCGTCCGAACGGCGGGATCGGCGTGCGTGACATCATCGGCGGCGCGATGACAGAACCCACATTCGCCGGCCGGGTGAGCCGGTGGTACGAGCAGCACGCGCGAGACCTCCCGTGGCGCAGGCCCGAGGTGAGCCCGTGGGCGATCCTGGTCAGCGAGGTCATGCTCCAGCAGACCCCGGTGGCCCGGGTGGTGCCCGCCTGGCAGGCGTGGCTTGAGCGCTGGCCGACACCTGCCGCACTCGCCGCGTCCACCCCGGCCGAGGCGATCCGCATGTGGGGGCGGCTCGGCTACCCCCGCCGGGCGGTCCGGCTGCACGACTGTGCGACGGCCATCGTGGAGCGCCACGGCGGTGAGGTGCCGGATCGGCTGGAGCAGCTGCTCGCTCTACCCGGCGTCGGCACGTACACAGCTCGGGCGGTCGCCGCCTTCGCGTACGGCCAGCGGCACCCGGTGGTCGACACGAACGTACGCCGGGTGGTCTGCCGTGCGGTGGCCGGTGAACCGGACGCCGGCCCGACCACTCGACCCGCTGATCTGGTCGCCACCGAGGAACTGCTGCCCGCCGAGCCGGCGGCGGCGGCCCTGGCCAGCGCCGCCATCATGGAGTTGGGGGCGGTCGTCTGCACCGCCCGGTCCCCTCGCTGCGAGGTGTGCCCGGTCGAGTCGACCTGCGCCTGGCGAGCCTCCGGTCGGCCCGCTCCGGTCGGTCCGACCCGCCGCCCCCAGCGGTACGCGGGCACCGACCGTCAGGTACGCGGCCTGCTGCTGGGGGTGCTCCGGGAGGCCACCGGTCCCGTGCCGTACCAGCGCCTGGATCAGGTCTGGTCGGACGAGGTGCAGCGTGCTCGGGCACTCGCCGGCCTCGTCACCGACGGTCTGGTCGAGCCGATAGGTGAGACCTCGTTCCGGCTGGTCGGGGACGGCCCACCAGCACCGGTGGCAGGCTGAGGGCCGGCCCCGAACGGAGCCGGCCCTCAGTTTTCCGATATCTGCGCCAGGTGGATCGGACATCTGCCTGGCGTGTCTGCCTGGTGGATCAGGCGGAATAGCCGCGGCTGGCGATCCAGTCGGCCAGTGCGTCGGTGCTGATCCAGTACTCGGCCCGGGCGGCGTCGGCCGAGTCAGCGATCTTCATCTGGTCGCCACCGTCGCGGTAACCGGTCACCGCGATGTAGTGGCCGCCCTCGAAGGTGTGGCTGCCCCCGTCGAGGTCGGTGGCGGTGCCGACGACGTTGGCCACCACGCCCCGGCCGTGGTCCACGGCCCGGACGACGTCTTCACGCAGCCGGTCGGTCTCCGCGCGATCTGCGGCCTGACCGGGGATCTCCACCGTGCGGTAGACATCCTTGCCGGCCTTCCGGTTGAGGGCCTCGGTGATCAGGTACGCCGAGTCGGTGCCCCGCTCGGTGGTGCCCATCTCGCGGGCCAGGTCGTCCTGGGAGACGTCCTTGTTCAGGATGCTCAGGGTGTTACGCACCGCAGCCGGGCCGCAGTAGTAGAAGTTCGGCTGCGCCTCGTAGCGAACCTTCAGCTGTCGCTCGCCCTTGCCGTGCCCGCGCTCGGTCACGGCGGCCAGTGGGTCGGAGCTCGGTGGGGCGGCCAGCGCGCCCACCGGGCCGGCGATCATTCCACCGGCGCAGACGGCACCGGCGGCGGTCAGGGCGGCCTTACGGATCGGACCAGTCATGATCGTTGCCTTCCGTCTCGGGGGATCGACACGACACCGGGAGAAGGGAGGATGCGGATACCGCGTCGGGAGGAGGCGGCGCGGGCGCGCCTGCCCGGATCTGCAACGACCGCAGCGGGCCCGGCATTTACCGGGTGCTGGCAGAGGCCGTCGCGGTTACTCCCCGTACAACGGCCCCCAGGACGGGTCCATGCCCGATCAAACCGTGACCGACGTCACGACAAATACCCATGAAACGGACAGGCTGCCCAGGTGGGGAGCCGGCACGCAGACCGCTCAGGGCCCATGCGACGTTTTCGACCCCGCCCGGCACCCAACCAGGACGCCCGCTCGCGATGCCGGCAGCGGGCGGAGTCGAGCGGGGGATCCCCGACAGACGGCGGCGGCCCGGTGGCATTCGCCACCGGGCCGCCGTTGCTTCGGCTGACGACCTACTCGTCCGCGCCCGCGGGTGCCGTCGTACCGCCGAGGTCGGCCGGCACGGCGTCCGGCACCTCCACCGGCCGGTCGGACCCCTGGAAGACGAGCTTGGACTTGTCGATGTCGTTCGGGTCGCCCTCGCAGTCGACCACGACGATCTGACCCGGGGTCAGCTCGTTGAACAGGATCCGCTCGGACAGGTTGTCCTCGATGTCGCGCTGGATCGTGCGACGCAGGGGACGTGCCCCGAGCACCGGGTCGAAGCCCTTCGCCGCCAGGTACTTCTTGGCGTTGTCGGTCAGCTCCAGGCCCATGTCCTTGTTACGCAGCTGGGTCTCGATGCGGGAGATCATGATGTCGACGATCGACAGGATCTCGGTCTGACGCAGCTGGTGGAAGACGATGGTGTCGTCGATCCGGTTCAGGAACTCAGGCCGGAAGTGCTGCTTGAGCTCGTCGTTGACCTTCTGCTTCATCCGGTCGTAGTTGGACTCGGAGTCCTCCGACGCCTGGAAGCCCAGCGAGACCGCCTTGGCCACGTCCCGGGTGCCCAGGTTGGTGGTCAGGATGATGACCGTGTTCTTGAAGTCCACGATCCGGCCCTGGCCGTCGGTGAGCCGCCCGTCCTCCAGGATCTGGAGGAGCGTGTTGAACACGTCCGGGTGGGCCTTCTCGATCTCGTCGAAGAGGACCACGCTGAACGGCCGACGCCGCACCTTCTCGGTCAGCTGCCCGCCCTCGTCGTAGCCGACGTAGCCGGGAGGGGCACCCACCAGCCGGGAGACGGTGTAACGGTCGTGGAACTCGGACATGTCCAGCTGGATCAGGGCGTCCTCGCTGCCGAACAGGAACTCGGCGAGCGCCTTGGACAGCTCGGTCTTACCCACACCGGACGGGCCGGCGAAGATGAACGAGCCCGACGGGCGCTTGGGGTCCTTCAGGCCGGCCCGGGTACGCCGGATCGCCTTCGAGACCGCCTTGACCGCGTCCTCCTGGCCGATGACGCGCTTGTGCAGCTCGTCCTCCATGCGCAGCAGGCGCGAGGTCTCCTCCTCGGTCAGCTTGTAGACCGGGATGCCCGTCCAGTTGCCCAGCACCTCGGCGATCTGCTCGTCGTCGACCTCGCTGACGACGTCCAGGTCACCGGCCTTCCACTCCTTCTCCCGTTGCGCCTTCTGACCCAGCAGCTGCTTCTCCTTGTCACGCAGCTGCGCGGCGCGCTCGAAGTCCTGCGCGTCGATGGCGGACTCCTTGTCGCGGCGCACCTGGGCGATGCGCTCGTCGAAGTCACGCAGGTCTGGCGGCGCGGTCATCCGGCGGATCCGCATCCGGGCACCGGCCTCGTCGATGAGGTCGATCGCCTTGTCCGGCAGGAACCGGTCGGAGATGTACCGATCAGCCAGAGTTGCGGCAGCCACGAGCGCTGCGTCGGTGATCGAGACGCGGTGGTGCGCCTCGTACCGGTCCCGCAGGCCCTTGAGGATCTCGATGGTGTGCGCCAGCGACGGCTCGCCGACCTGGATGGGCTGGAAGCGCCGCTCCAGTGCGGCGTCCTTCTCCAGGTGCTTGCGGTACTCGTCGAGCGTGGTCGCGCCGATGGTCTGCAGCTCACCACGGGCCAGCATCGGCTTGAGGATGCTCGCCGCGTCTATCGCGCCCTCGGCGGCACCCGCGCCGACGAGGGTGTGGATCTCGTCGATGAACAGGATGATGTCGCCCCGGGTGCGGATCTCCTTGAGCACCTTCTTGAGGCGCTCCTCGAAGTCACCGCGGTACCGGGAGCCGGCCACCAGCGCGCCCAGGTCGAGCGTGTAGAGCTGCTTGTCCTTCAGCGTCTCGGGCACCTCGCCCTTGATGATCTTCTGGGACAGCCCCTCGACCACCGCGGTCTTACCGACGCCGGGCTCGCCGATCAGGACCGGGTTGTTCTTCGTCCGGCGGGAGAGCACCTGCATCACCCGCTCGATCTCCTTCTCGCGCCCGATGACCGGGTCGAGCTTGCCCTCCCGGGCGGCCTGGGTCAGGTTCCGGCCGAACTGGTCCAGCACCAGGCTGGTCGACGGCGCGGCCTCACCCGGCGCGGTGCCCGCCGCAGCCGGCTCCTTGCCCTGGTAACCGGAGAGCAGCTGGATCACCTGCTGGCGGACCCGGTTCAGGTCGGCGCCGAGCTTGACCAGCACCTGGGCGGCGACGCCCTCACCCTCGCGGATCAGACCGAGCAGGATGTGCTCCGTGCCGATGTAGTTGTGGCCGAGCTGAAGCGCCTCACGTAGCGACAGCTCCAGCACCTTCTTGGCCCGCGGCGTGAACGGGATGTGCCCGCTCGGCGCCTGCTGGCCCTGGCCGATGATCTCCTCCACCTGCTGGCGGACGCCCTCCAGGGAGATCCCGAGGCTCTCCAGGGCCTTGGCCGCGACGCCCTCACCCTCGTGGATCAGGCCCAGCAGGATGTGTTCCGTACCGATGTAGTTGTGGTTGAGCATCCGGGCCTCTTCCTGGGCCAGGACGACAACCCGTCGCGCTCGGTCGGTGAACCGCTCGAACATGCCCTCGTGCTCCTCACGTGCCGTGCGCACTCGATCTTGGTGGTCAAGACTCTCGGCGGGGCCGGATACGCGAGCGCCCGGGACGGGCGTCCGCGCCTCATTACTCTATCGCCGCGAGCCGACTCGGCTGACCTCGTGTGTCTGCGTCGTAGGCCCGGTACGCGTCGTTTTGCACAACCATCCACGCTCAACGGGTGTTCCGGGCATGGTCTGTGTACGCGCAGAGCGAAATTCGGCCCGCTGGCCGGGACCTCCGGGACACCGCACGGGGGCGACCCGGGCCCCGGGGACGGCACCACCACGGCACCATCCACAGGTTGTGGACAGAGCATCCACCGGCTGTGGACAACGCGCGGTACGCCCCGGATAGTCCCGACGACGGCGACGCCGGCCCGGAGAGCCTCCGGGCCGGCGTCGTGAACGCTCGTGGTGCCTGGTCTCAGTGACCGGCCTTCGAGTGGTACTCGTCGACGATCTCCTGCGGGATCCGGCCCCGGTCCGAGATGTCCTTGCCCGCCTTGCGCGCCCAGGCCCGGATGGCCTTGTTCTGCTCACGGTCGGCGGTGGCACCACCCCGACCACGGGCGGCCCGACCACCGACGACCACACCGCCGCGACCGACCTTGGTGCCGTGGGCGATGTACGGGGCGAATACCTCGCGCAATTTCTCTGCGTTCGAACCTGACAGGTCGATCTCATACTGAACGCCGTCGAGCGCGAACTTGACGGTCTCGTCCGCGTCCCCGCCGTCCAGGTCATCGACCAGCTTGTGAATGATCTGCTTGGCCACGTCCCACATTCCTTTCGAGCAGGGTTGCTCCTGCCAACTGCACAAGCACAATAACCCGTCAGATGCTTGTCACGTCAATAGGATGCGGTAACGAGGCGGTAAGTTTTCGTACGACTACTCCGGGCGGACCAACGGGAAGAGGATGGTTTCCCGAATTCCGAGGCCGGTCAGCGCCATCAGGAGGCGGTCGATTCCCATTCCCATGCCACCGGCCGGCGGCATTCCGTACTCCATCGCCCGGAGAAAGTCCTCGTCCAGTCGCATCGCCTCGGCGTCACCCCGGGCGGCCAGTTGCGCCTGGGCCACCAGCCGTTCCCGCTGCACCACCGGGTCGACGAGCTCGGAGTACGCGGTGCCCAGCTCGAAACCGAGCACGTACAGGTCCCACTTCTCGGCCAGGCCCGGCTCGCTGCGGTGGGACCGGGTCAGCGGACTGGTCTCCTCCGGGTAGTCCCGAACGAAGGTGGGCGCGTCCAGACCGGGTACGACCAGTTCCTCGAACAGCTCCTCGGCCAGCTTGCCCGGCCCCCACCTGGGGTCGACGGCCAGGCCGACCTTGTCCGCGTACTCGACCAGGCGAGCGTGCTCGGTGTGGACCGTGACCTCCTCTCCGAGCGCCTCGGAAAGCACGCCGAAGAGGGTGACCGAACGCCACTCGCCGCCCAGGTCGAACTCCCGACCGTCAGCGTGGGTGACCACCGTCGATCCCGACACCGCGATCGCCGCCCGCTGGACGAGATTGCGGGTCAACTCGGCCATCGTGTTGTAGTCGCCGTACGCCTCGTACGCCTCCAGCATGGCGAACTCGGGCGAGTGCGAAGAGTCGATGCCCTCATTACGGAAGTTGCGGTTGATCTCGAAGACCCGCTCGACGCCGCCGACGACGGCACGCTTCAAAAACAGTTCCGGAGCGATTCGGAGATACAGATCGGTGTCGAGTGCATTGCTGTGGGTCACGAAAGGCCGAGCCGCCGCGCCCCCATGGAGCAACTGCAACATCGGGGTCTCGACCTCAAGGTAACCCTCGTTGTGCAACGAATCGCGCAGACTACGCAACGCCGCCGCCCGGGTACGCACCATCTGCCGCGCCTGCGGACGGACGACCAGGTCGACATAGCGCTGCCGGACCCGGGCCTCCTCGCTGAGCGGCTTGTGCGCCACCGGAAGCGGGCGCAACGCCTTGGCGGTGACCGCCCACTCCTCGGCCAGCACCGACAGCTCACCCCGGCGGCTGGTGATCACCTCCCCGGTGACCCCGACGTGGTCGCCGAGGTCCACCAGGCGCTTCCAGTCCTCCAGCCGATCCGCACCGACCCGGTCCAGCGACAGCATGGCCTGCAACTCGGTGCCGTCGCCATCGCGCAAGGTGGCGAAACAGAGCTTGCCGGTGTTCCGCACGAAGATCACCCGACCGGTGACCGAGGCCCGGTCGCCGGTGGCGGTGTCCGTGGGCAGATCGGCGTAGCGCTCGCGCAGCTGGCTCAGCGTGCTGGTACGCGGGTAGCCGATCGGATAGGGCTGCACACCATCGGCGAGCATCCGGTCCCGCTTCTCCCGGCGGACCTTCATCTGCTCGGGAAGGTCGTCGGCGGGGTCGACTGGCACGGGGCTCTGTTGGGTCACGGCACGCTTCCTCAGCGGGAGAATTCGGGCGGGGTCAGGCCCCGAGCGTACTCAAACGCCCCGGCGACCGTTACTGGATAGCCTGCCGGTCATGACCGACCCCACCCAGGCCCTCTCGTTCGGCACCGCCGCCGCCGACTACGACAGATACCGCCCCCGCTATCCGGAGGCGGCGCTGCGTTGGGCGCTCGACGGCATCGACGCCCCCGCGCAACTTGTCGACCTGGCCTCCGGGACCGGCATCCTGGCCCGTGGGCTGCTCGCGCTGGGCCACCGGGTGACGGCCGTCGAACCCGACCCAGGCATGCGGACCCAGTTGACGTCCACCAATGCTGTCGTACGCGCACTCGACGGCAGCGCCGAGACGATGCCACTGCCGGACGGATACGCCGACGCCGTGCTCACCGGCCAGGCGTACCACTGGTTCGACAGGCCACGGGCGCACGCCGAGGTCGCCCGGGTGCTGCGGCCCGGTGGGGTCTTCGCCCCGATCTGGAACCTGCGCGACGACGGCGTCGACTGGGTGGCCGAGCTGAGTCGGATCGCCGAGATCGGCGACACCGCCGAGCACCTACGACAGAGCGTGACCGACTTCGGCGACTCGTTCACCGCTCCCGAGTGGGCCGAGTTAACCCACACCACCACGCTGACCCCCGACGAACTGCTCGGCCTGGTCCGCACCCGCTCCCACTACCTCACCGCAACCCCGGAACGGCGCGCCGAGGTCGACCGCGAGGTTCACGCGTTGCTCCAGACCCACCCGGATCTGGCCGACCAGGAAACCCTCACCCTGCCGTACACCACCCTCGTAGCCCGCGCCCGGAAGACCTGACCCACCCACGGAACAAAAGCCGCAACAGACGGGAACCCCCACCACCACAGATCAACCCGCCCCAGCGGACGGATGGCGCATGCCCACGGAGGGTTTCCGGGCAGCCCGACCGGCGCAGGGATCAAGCCTGACCGCCCGGAGCCGGTCGGGCTGCCCGGAAACCCCACCGCAACCACAAAGCCAGACCCAAAGCGTCAGACGTTCCGCTCGTACACCATGCGCAACCCGATCAGCGTGATCATCGGTTCGTGGTGCGTGATCGTCCGGCACTCGTTGAGCACGAGCGAGGCCAGCCCGCCGGTGGCGATCACCGCCTTCAGCTCGCCCATCTCGGCGGCCATCCGCTCGACGATCCGGTCCACCTGACCGGCGAAACCGAAGTAGAGGCCGGCCTGGAGGCACTCGACGGTGTTCTTGCCGATCACCGAGCGGGGCCGGGTCGCCTCGACCTTGCGCAGCTGGGCGGCGCGGGCGGCGAGCGCGTCAAAGGAGATCTCGATGCCCGGGGCGAACGCACCGCCGAGGAACTCGCCCCGGCCACTGATCACGTCGAAGTTGGTGGTGGTGCCGAAGTCGACGACGATCGACGGCCCGCCGTAGAGAGTGTACGCGGCCAGCGTGTTGACCACCCGGTCCGCGCCGACCTCCTTCGGGTTGTCGATGGCCAGCTGCACGCCGGTTCGTACGCCGGGCTCGACGATGACGCTCGGCAGTTCCCCGTAGTAACGGGTCAGCATGGTCCGCAGCGAGCGCAGGGCCGCCGGGACCGTCGAGCAGGCGGCCACACCGGTGATCTCGACGGCGTCGCCGGCGAGCAGCCCCCGGAACATCAGGCCCAGTTCGTCGGCGGTCGAACGGGCGTCGGTCTTGATCCGCCAGGAGTGCACCAGCTTGTCGCCGTCGAAGGTCGCCAGCACGGTGTTGGTGTTCCCGATGTCGATGCAGAGCAGCACGCACGCAGCCTAGACGGGTTCACTCCGTGCGCAGGTCCAGGGCGATGTCCAGGATCGGCGAGGAGTGGGTGAGCGCGCCGACGGAGAGGAAGTCGACGCCTGTGGCGCCCACCGCCGCCGCGTCGGCGAGAGTCAGCCCGCCGGTCGCCTCCAACTCGGCCCGGTCGCCGACGGTGGCGACCACCTCGGCGAGCACCGCCGGGGACATGTTGTCCAGCAGCAGGAAGCCGGCCCCTGCCTCCACCGCCTCCACCGCCTCGGCGAGGGTGTCCACCTCCACCTGCACCGGCACGTCCGGGAACGCCTCCCGAACCCGCTGATAGGCGGCGGCGACACCGCCGGCCGCGAACTTGTGGTTGTCCTTGACCATGGCGACGTCGTGCAGGCCCATCCGCTTGTTCGTGCCTCCGCCGGCACGGACCGCGTACTTCTCCAGGGCACGCAGCCCCGGCGTGGTCTTGCGGGTGTCCAGCACCATCGCCTTGCTACCGGCCAGCGCGTCCGCCCAGGCCCGGGTGTGGGTGGCCACCCCGGACATCCGACTGAGCAGGTTGAGGGCGGTCCGTTCGGCGGTGAGCAGCACCCGGGTGGGGCCGGTCACCGTGGCCAGCACGTCCCCCCGGGCCACCCGCTCGCCGTCGTGAGCCACAAGCGAAACCTCGACGGTACGCCCGATCCCGGTGACCTCGGCGGCCAGCTCGAACACGGCGGCGGCGACGGCCAGGCCGGCCACCACACCGTCGGCGCGGGCCACCACATCGGCGGTGTCCGTCTGGGTCGCCGGGATGGTGGCGGTGCTTGTCACGTCGAGCCCCTCCGGGCCGAGATCCTCGACAAGCGCGTTCTCGATGATCCGGCGCACCTGGGCCGGGTCCAGCCCAGCCGCGCGCAGCATCCGCTCCGTCTCGCCGGTCATCGCTTCTCCTCCCACCGGGTGGTCAACCGTCCCTGTCCGCCGACGGCACCGACCAGGTGGCCGCGCCACCGCTCGTCGGCCACCGGGAAGTCCTCCCGCCAGTGGCAACCCCGGGTCTCCTGGCGGGCGTACGCCGCGGCGACCAGCGTGGCGGCGACGGTGAGCAGGTTCGTCGCCTCCCAGTCGGCGGTGCGCGGTGTGCCACGAGCGACGCCCAGTTCGACAAGGTCGGCGGCGGTCGCGCTGAGCGTCGCGGCCGAGCGGAGCACCCCGGCGCCCCGGGTCATCGCCCGCTGCAACACTGGCGTCGTCGCTGCCGGCAGCACCCAGCCGCCCGCACCCCGCCACGCCCCGGTGTCCGCCGGGCGGGCCTGTTCGGGTAGGCCGGACGCGATGTCGTCGGCGATCCGCCGGGAGAAGACCAGCCCTTCCAGCAGGGAGTTGCTGGCCAGTCGGTTCGCGCCGTGCACGCCGGTGCAGGCGACCTCGCCGCAGGCGTACAGGCCGGGAATGGAGGTCCGGCCGCGCAGGTCGGTGCGGACCCCACCGGAGGCGTAGTGCGCGGCCGGCGCCACCGGGATCAGGTCGGTTCCCGGGTCGACGCCGATGGCCAGGCACGACGCGACGATCGTGGGAAACCGTTGGGCCAGGAAGTCGCCGCCGAGATGGCGGGCGTCGAGGTGGACATGGTCGTCGCCGGTGGCCAGCAGCACCCGGTGGATGCCCTTGGCGACCACGTCCCGTGGCGCCAGCTCGGCCAGTTCGTGCTGGCCGAGCATGAAGCGTTTGCCGTCGGCGTCCACCAGGTACGCGCCCTCGCCCCGTAACGCCTCGGAGACCAGCGGCTGCTGGGCGTGGCCGGCGCCGGGCACCCGGGAGTGCTCCGGCACGATCAGCGCGGTCGGATGGAACTGCACGAACTCGACGTCGGTGACCGCCGCGCCGGCCCGCATGGCCAGGGCGACCCCGTCGCCGGTGGAGACCGCCGGGTTGGTGGTGGCCGCGAAGATCTGCCCCATTCCGCCGGTGGCCAGCACGACCGCGCGGGCCAGCAGGGCACCGACGCCGTCCTCGCTGCCTTCGCCGAGCACGTGCAGCGTGATCCCGCACGCTGCGCCGAGCCCGCCCGGGCCGTCGCCGGGGGCCCGGAGCAGATCCAGCACCAGCGCGTGCTCGACGAGCCTGATCCACGGGTCGCGGCGCACCGCCTCGTGCAGCGCCCGCTGCACCTCCGCACCTGTCGCGTCGCCGCCCGCGTGCACGATGCGGTCGGCCCGGTGCCCGCCCTCCCGGGTGAGCATCAACGAGCCGTCGGCGTTGCGGTCGAACTCGGCGCCGAGGCGCATCAGTTCCCGCAGCCGGGTCGGTCCCTCCTCCACCAGCACGCGGACCGCCGCCGGGTCGCACAGGCCCACGCCGGCGATCTCGGTGTCGGAAGCGTGCATCGCCGGGGTGTCGCCCGGGTCGAGCACTGCGGCGATGCCGCCCTGCGCCCACCTGGTCGACCCCTCGTCAATGTCGACCTTGGTGACCACTGTGACGTGCAGGCCCGCCTCACGTAGATGCAGTGCGGCGGTCAGCCCGGCCACCCCGGAGCCGACCACGATCACGTCGGTGGTCTCCACCCAGCCCGGTTCCGGGGCGGCCAGCCGGCTCGGCAGCGCCGGCAGGCCGACGGTCGGTAGGTCCATGCCCACAGTCAACCCGAATGCCTTTCGCCTCGGGCGGCGGGGGCGGGACGAGTGGTTCCGACTACTTCGTCCGGACCGGGAGTGCGGCCGGCCCGGCGCCCTTGAGCGTTCCGGTCAGCCGACGGTCACTGAGCCACAGATAGCAGCGGATTCCCCGGTCGCCCACCCGCCACCGGCCGGCGCTGGGCGGACGCACCACCACGTCGGTACGGAAGACCAGATCGTCGTCCTCCGGCAGACCGGCGAAGCGGGCGAGGACCGAGCGGCAGCCGGCGTAGAAGGGTGCCCACTGCGCGCTGCGCGTCGGGTACGGGCGGTCCGGGGCCGCCCAGACCCCGGCGAACTCGGCGTCGTGGCGTTCGGTGCACACCACCGGAACCAGGGTCTGCACCACGCCGCCCCCGTCGGTACGCGTCTGCTGACAGCCCAGTCGCAGCGCCGAAGCCGTCCGAAGCACGTCCCGGAGCGACCCGGTACGCGACACCACCCTGGCACCCGCCTCCACCGTGCTGACTTCCATCAGGTCGCAGCGGTACCAGCGCGAGCCGGCCGTCCAGCCCTGCTCGGACGGCACGGCGACCGCCAACCGGAGCCGCCCGGCCCGCCAGTTGTCACCGACGTAGCCGTTGGCCCGGTTGTCGCACTCGGCGAAGGCGGTACGCAGTTCCGCCGAGCCGGTGGACGGCGGCTTGTTCCGTTCGGCGGGGAAGGCCCCGACGTGCACCGTCTCCACCCGGTGCGGTGCGGTGCAGTCCACCGGCGCGTACGCCCCGAGCGGCACCACCTCGGCGAAGTCGGCCTCGTGACAGACCCCGGCGGCCGGGGTGAACGGCCCGGGCGGCGGCAGCACGGCCCAGTCGTCGACCAGGTCGCCATCCAGCCCGCCGGTCGACCCGCAGCCGACCAGCAACGCTGCCGTGATCAAGGTGGTGACCAGGGTCCTCGTCGCACGCTGCATGGCGCCGCCTCCCCCAGTCAGCGGCCGTCCCCCGACGGCGCCTTCAGGGTAACCAGAAATGACCTTCCGGTGACAGACCGGATTCGCGGCGTGATCGCCGCAGCGGGTCGGAAAGCGGTGCTGCCGAGCAGGCCTGGTCGCCGAGTGGACCCCGGCTACACCGACAGCGGGTTGGGCACCGGGGTGCCGGCGGTGCCGGGCGCGGCGGTCGACGGATCGGCACCGAGGTCCACGACCTTGTTGTCCGCGTCCACGTGCACCACCCGAGGGCGGTACGCACGGGCCTCGGCATCGTCCATCTGCCCGTACGAGATGAGGATGATCAGATCGCCCGGCTGTACCAGGCGGGCGGCGGCACCGTTGATACCGATCACGCCGCTGCCCCGCCGGCCCGGGATGACGTACGTCTCCAGCCGAGCGCCGTTTGTGATGTCGACGATCGCCACCTGCTCGCCCGGTAGCAGGTCGGCGGCGTCGAGCAGATCCTCGTCGACGGTCACCGAGCCGACGTAGTGCAGGTCCGCCTGGGTCACCGTGGCCCGGTGGATCTTGGACTTGAGCATCGTGCGGAACATCGGGACGCCTTTCGCGGGTACGTGTTGGTCAGGAAGCCGGGTCGAGCCGGACCGGAGCGTTGTCGATCAGCCGCGTGCCGCCCACCCAGGCCGCCACGAGCAGCCGGGCGGGTCCACGGACCGGTCCGGGCTCCAGATCCGGATCGGTGAGCACCAGGTAGTCGAGGCGCGCTCCGGATTCGCCGGCGCCGAAGGCGACGTGCGCCGCGGTCAGGACCGCCGCGGCGTCGCCGCCGGCCGAGGCGGCCTCGGCACCGGCCCGCAACGCCCGGGACAGGTTCAGCGCCACCGACCGCTCGGCCGGCGAGAGATAGCGGTTGCGACTGGACAGGGCCAGGCCGTCCGGTTCCCGGACGGTGGGCACCCCGATCACCTCGACCGGGACGTCCAGGTCCCGGCACATCCGCCGGACCAGGGTCAGCTGCTGATAGTCCTTCTCGCCGAAGAAGGCCAGGTCCGCGCGGGTGAGCTGGAGCAGCTTCAACACCACGGTGAGCACGCCGTGGAAGAACCCCGGCCGGCTCAGCCCCTCCAGGTCCTCGCCGAGCGGCCCCGGATTGACCCGGACCGCCGGCTCACCGCCGGGGTACATCTCCGCGACGGAAGGCGCGAAGACCAGGTCCGCGCCGGCCCGCCGGCACACTTCAAGATCGGCTTCGAGGGTACGCGGGTAGCGGTCGAAGTCCTCGTTCGGCCCGAACTGCAGCGGATTCACGAAGACCGTCACGATCACGTGATCGGCGCGCGCCCGGGCCTCCCGCAGGAGCGTCTCGTGCCCCTCGTGCAGAGCACCCATGGTCATCACCACGCCCACCGTCCCGGTCCGGGAGGCTCGCGCCCTGGCCAGGTCGGCACGGGTGTGCACCAGCTCCGTCGCGTGTTCCACCTCGCTCGACACCTGTCCTCCCCCGCGGGTCACGCCGCCACCCCACTCCGGTAGCCGTCCAGGACACCGAGCAGTGGCGCCGCGTCGGCCGGACGCAGCCGGCCGGCTGCGACGGCCCGGTCGGCGGTACGCCGGGCCAGGACGAGGTAGGGCTCGACCGACTCGGGCGCGGTGGCGGCGAGCTGTGCCAGGTGCCGGCGCACCGTACCCGCGTCACCCCGGGAGACCGGGCCGGTCAACGCGTCGTCGCCGAGACGCAACGCGTTCTCCAGCGCGGCACGCAGCAACGGGGCGAGCACCTTCTCGGGCTGGCCCACCCCGGCGTCGCGCAGCCGGTCGGCTGCCTCGTTGACCAGGGTCACCAGGTGGTTGGCGCCGTGCGCCAGCGCCGCGTGGTACAGCGGCCGGTCCGCCTCGGCGATCCACTCGGGCACCCCACCGAGATCGACAACCAGCCGGGCGGCCAGCGGGCGCAGGTCGGCGGGCGCGGTCACCCCGTACGAGATGCCGGGCAACCGGCCGAGGTCGTCGGGCGTACCCGCGAAGGTCATCGCGGGATGCAACGCCAGCGGACGGGCACCGGCCGCGCTGGCCGGCGCCAGCACCGCCAGACCGTGCGCCCCCGACGTGTGCGCGACCACCTGGCCGGGACGCAGTGCGCCGTCGGCGGCCAGGCCGGCCACCACCCCGGCCAGCGCGTCGTCCGGCACGGCTATCAGCAGCAGGTCGGTGGCGGCCCGGGCGACCTCGGCGGCCGGGCGACGCGAGACGGTGGGCAGGAGCAGCGCCAGGCGGGCCTGGGAGGCGCCGGAAGCCCCGCTGGCAGCGACCACCCGGTGGCCCGCAGCGGCCAGCGCGGCGCCCAGGGTGGCACCCACCCGTCCGGCGCCGATGACGCCGACGGTGAGCACGGTTGAGGTGGCGACCTGGGCCGATGCCACGGTCGCGGGCCGCCGATGGGCGGCCGAGTGGGTGCGCAGCGGTGCGCTCATGTCACGATCCAGTCCTCGAGGCGGGTACCGGTCGGGGCAAGTATGCGTCGCTGACGCGGATCTGAAACAAGGATGTGTGAAATCGTTCACCGGTGTGAGGAGGGCCCCATGTCGATGCGCTGGCGAGACGCGATGCGGCGGGCGCTCTACGGCCCTTCGGGTTTCTTCGTCTCCGGTGCCGGACCGGCGGCGCATTTCCGCACCAGCGTGCACACCTCACCGATCTTCACCGCGGCGCTGCTCCGGCTGATCCACCAGCTCGACGCCGCCCTGGGCTTTCCCGACCGGTTCGACGTGGTGGACGTGGGTGCTGGGGGTGGCGAACTGCTGAACGCCCTCTCCGTGGGGGTTTCCGGGGAGCCCGCCCGCTCCGGGCGGTCAGGCTTGATCGCTGCGCGGGCGGGCTCCCCGGAAACCCTGACCACCACGGCCGCCGTCGGCACCACGCCGGGTGGTGTCTCGTCCGGGTCCGTCGATTCGTCGCCGTCCGCGCCGGTTCCGCTGGCTCTGCGGGTACGGCTCACCGCCGTCGAACTCGCCCCGCGCCCCGCCGATCTCCCCGACCAGATCACCTGGACGAACGAGATCCCCGGCGAGATCACCGGCCTGCTCCTGGCCACCGAGTGGCTCGACAACGTGCCCCTCGACCTGGCCACCCACACCGACCACGGCTGGCACTACCTCCTCGTCGACCCCACCACCGGCACCGAGACGACAGGCGAACAGATCAGCCCCGCTGACCTCGACTGGCTGGCCACCTGGTGGCCCTCCCCGACCGACCAGACCCCCGGGACGCGGGCCCGCACGGGCCCCACCCCCACGGGTGACACGTTGCCGACGTGGCGGGCGGAGATCGGGCGGACGAGAGACGAGGCGTGGGCGCACGCCGTGGGGCACGTCGACCGAGGGCTGGCGTTGGCGGTGGACTACGGCCACCTGCGTGCCGAGCGGCCGGTCGACGGGACGCTCACCGGATACCGGGGCGGACGGCAGGTGCCACCGGTGCCGGACGGCTCCTGCGACGTCACCGCGCACGTCGCCATCGACTCGGTCGCCTCCGCAGGTGAGCGGGTCGCCCGGTGTGCGTACGTGCTGACCTCGCAGCGGGAGGCGTTGCGAGCGCTCGGGGCCGACGGTGGGCGACCGCCGCTGAGCCTGGCCTCCAGCGACCCGGCCGGCTACCTGCGGGCACTGGCCACCGCCTCGGCGGCGGCCGAGCTGACCGATCCGGCCGGCCTCGGCGGCCACCTGTGGCTGTGGCAGCCGGTCGGCCTGCCCGCCGACCGGCTGCCACTCGATCAGTCCTCGCCGATCAGCTCGGAGCGGCGATAGCGCAGCTGCGCCGGAACGGTCGCGTCGATCGTGCGCACCGCCGCTTCGGCACCGGAGTACAGCTCCGGGTCCACGTTGATGAAGCAGCCCTGCGACCCGAACACGGTCCGCTCCGGGCCATGTTCCTCGACACCCACCACCTCGGAGAAACGGACCTGGTGGACGTCCCCGTCCGAGTCCCGGAACGCCACCCCGTCGTCGCAGAGCACCAGGCGCGCCGTCCGAGCCTCGCGGGCGAAGACCTTGGCCAGCAGGGGTGGTTGGAAGACCCGGCCAGGAGGCAGGCTCCGGCCGGTGGTGCAGTTGGTTCCGGCTAGCCCGGGCAGGTCCAGTGTGGTCCCGCAGGGTACGACGAGCTGGGTGCTGGCCAGCGCGGCTCGGAAACGCTCCCGGACGTCGTCGGGGGTGACCGCCGCCCGAAGAGCTACCCGCTCCGCCGTCGGCAGGCAGGGCCAGCCGAACAGCTGCCCGGACGCGGCGTCGCGCAGCTCGACCTCCACGAAACGCGGATCCTGGTACGCCTCCGCGGCGGCTTCCCGCTCCTCGGCCAGCTCCCGTTCCGTCGGCCCGTCCTCGGCCATCCGCCGCAACTCGTCCCAGAGCAACCGGGCGACCTGGACCTCCTGCCCCTCACGGGCGTCCGCGGTGATCGCATACAGGTACCGGTCACCGTCGAACTGCGCCGCGTCTCCACCGATCTCGTAGCTGAGCCCGTGGGTGTGCCGGGCGATCTGCTCCAACCGTTCGGCGAGGACGGCCATACCGAGGCTCCACGCCACGTCCCGCCGGCCCAGCAGAGCGGCGCCGACCGCCGGCACGGCATGCTCGCACCAGGCCGGACCAGGGACCTGTCGGGGTACGTGGACCGGATGCTCGACGCGGGGTCCGGCCGGCAGCGGCAGTCGGAGCCCGTCCGGCGGCGGCCCGTTGAGCACCAGCACCGCATTGCCAGCGGTGAAGTAGCGGGCGGCGTACGAACACACCTGGTCCTCGGTGATCCGATCAAAGCCCGGCCCGTGCCACGGAGCGAGCCCCAGACCCTGTATCCCGAAGCGTTGGGTCAGCAACGCCGCCACTGTCGGGTCGACGTAGGAGCCGCCCTCGGCGGCGAGCACGCCGGCTTCCTTCCCGATCCGGTCGAGCGGCAGATCGGCGAGTGCCCGGCACACCCCGTCCAGAAAGGCGACGAGCTGTTCGGGCCGGCCGGCGGCCATGAACTCGGTGGTGTACAGATCGACGCAGGCGTTGCGGTCGTGGTGCACCCGCGGCAACGTGCTCATCGCCAGGTGCTCGACCAGGTGGGTCACACCGATCGTCCGGAAGGTCTCATCCCGTCCACCGCACCCGAAAACCAGACTCGCGGTCAGCGGCGCCGGCCCCGACTTCCACAGCACCGGCACACCGTCGATCTCCGTACGCTCCATGGCCGGATCGTACGAACGGCGGGCAGGGGGCACACCGCCCATTCGGTCGAGGCTGGGGCGCGGACGGATGCCGTCCGGGTTCGGTGTTCATGGCACGATGGCGGGCATGACCACGGGCGATCTGCGCGAGCTGACCGTCGGCACCGGGGCTGGGCTGGTGGCGGGTACCGGCGGGGAGCAGCTCGGCGCGGACATGGTGCTGAACATCGGGCCGCAGCACCCCTCCACGCACGGCGTCCTGCGGCTCAAGCTCGTGCTCGACGGCGAGCGGGTGCTCGCCGCGGAGCCGATCGTGGGCTACATGCACCGGGGCGCGGAGAAGCTGTTCGAGGTACGCGACTACCGGCAGATCATCGTGCTGGCCAACCGGCACGACTGGCTCTCGGCCTTCGCCAACGAACTGGGCGTCGTGCTCGCCGTGGAACGGCTGATGGGCATGGAGGTGCCGGAGCGGGCCACCTGGCTACGGATGGCCCTGGCCGAGCTGAACCGGGTGCTCAACCACCTGATGTTCCTCGGCTCGTACCCGCTGGAGATCGGCGCGATCACCCCGATGTTCTACGCCTTCCGGGAACGGGAGACGCTCCAGGCGGTGATGGAGGAGGTCTCCGGCGGGCGGATCCACTACATGTTCAACCGGGTCGGCGGCCTGAAGGAGGAAGTGCCGGCCGGCTGGACCGGGCGGGCCCGGGCGGCCATCGGCGAGGTCCGGCGGCGGATGCCGGACCTGGACAACCTGATCCGGCGCAACGAGATCTTCCTGGCCCGAACCGTCGGCGTGGGGGTGCTGTCGGCGGCCGAGGCGGCCGCGTTCGGGGCCTCCGGTCCGGTCGCCCGGGCCTCCGGGCTCGACCTCGACCTGCGCCGGGACGAGCCGTACCTGGCCTACGACCAGCTCGACGTGCCGGTGGTGACGAAGACGGCCGGCGACTGCCACGCCCGCTTCGAGGTGCTGCTCGACCAGGTGTACGCCTCGCTCGATCTGGCGGAGCAGTGCCTGGACCGGGTCGACCGACTCACCGGACCGGTGAACACCCGGCTGCCGAAGGTGCTCAAGGCACCCGAGGGACACACGTACGCCTGGACGGAGAACCCGCTCGGCATCAACGGTTACTACCTGGTGTCGCGGGGCGAGAAGACGCCGTGGCGACTCAAGCTGCGCACCGCCTCGTACGCGAACGTGCAGGCTCTGGCCACCCTGCTGCCCGGCTGCCTGGTGCCGGACCTGATCGCCATTCTCGGCTCGATGTTCTTCGTGGTCGGTGACGTCGACAAGTGACGGCCACCCCTGCGACGCCGCCCACCGTCGCCGGCCGTGGGGATCAACGCCAGCGGTCAGCGCCGCCGTCGTGCGCCGCCGGCCCGCAGCCAGGCTCCTCCACGTGGTGCCGCCGGCCGTACTGCTCCCCGTCCGGGCGCTGTCCGCGCGCGGGTTCGGGCTGATACCCGTACGCCGGCTCGGGCTGATACCCGCGCGCTGGTTCGGGCTGGTAGCCGCGCTGACGCGGCGGACGCCACTCCTGCGGCACCGGCACCCCACCGGCGGGCAGCGCCGGACGGCTCTCCGGCTCGCCCCAGCCGTCCCGCCACGCGTCGTCGCCCGCGACATCCCGGCGTGGCTCGTCGCGGCGTACGCTCGCCCAGCGGTCCTCCACCCGGTACTCGGAGCCGGTCGGATCGGCGTGCATCTCGGCCCGGCGTTCGCCGACGCGCAGCTCGCGGCCCCGGTCGTCGTCGCGTACCGCTGCCCACCGGTCACCGGCCCGCAGCTGGGCCCAGTACTCCCCGGTGTCGTCCGCCCGATGCCCCCGGGCCACCGGCGCCGGGTCGGCGGGTGACTCCCAATGCTGGCCACCAGCGTCCCAGCCCCGGTCGTCACGTCGGCCCGCCCGGTCGCGGTCCTCCCGGTCCACCGAGGGCCCCTCCGGATAGCCCGAGCCGCCGTCGCGGGCGGTGGACCAGTCGTCGTGCGCGGCGGACCAGCGGCTCTGCTCCCGTGGGGGCGACCAGGAGCGGTCCGCTTCGCCTGGCGAACCGGACCAGGAACGTTCGTCGTCACGGGACGATCCGGACCAGGGACGCTCCTCCTCCTGGGCCGCCCCGGACCAGGAACGTTCGTCGTGGCGCTCCCCACCCGACCAACGCCGGCCGTCGTCCCGGCGGGAACGGTCGTCGCCGTCGGACCAGGAGTGGTCGTCCCGGTCGGTGCCCTGTCCGCTCCGTCCGCGCTCCCCGGGCTGAGCTCCTGACCACGCCGCCGGGTAGCCGCCGTACCGGCCGCCGGACTCGCCCACGATCGTGTGCCGGGTGGTCACGTGCACGGTCTCGGTGTGCCGGACCACCCCGAGCGGCCTCGGGCCCGGCTCACCCGGCCGGTTGTCCTGCTCGGGACGGACCGGCGAACCGTAGACACCGGCCGAGCCGCTGGCCGGGCGATCGTTGCCGGGCCCGGATCGCTCCCCGCCGTACCCGCCGGCCGGGCCGGGCCCGGTCTGGGCCGTGCCGTACACCCCGGCCTGGGCGGCCGGCCGTTCGGCCTGTCGCGACGGCGCCTCCGGCGCCGGCACCCGGGCCCGGCCCGGACCGGGCGGCGGCTCGTCGTCCGCGACCGGGGTGCCGCCGCCACCCGACTCGACCCGGCGACGCAGCCCGGCCAGCGCTTCCTGAACCCGCTGGACCTCGTCGAGCGCGTGGTTGCCGCGCTGGGCGGCGGCCACGATCTCACCGCGCAGTTCCCGCCGCAGCTCGTCGACCTCCTCGCGGAGTTCCTCGGCGTGCTGCCCGCCATCGTCGGTACGCAGCGCGATGGAGAGCCCGATCAGCACCACGGCCAGGATGGCCAGCACCGCGGCGAACCGAAGCGGCCCGTTGCCGTCAGCGACCAGGAGTATCAGCGCCGCGACAGGTGCCAGGGCCACACCGCCCCAGAAGAGCACGGTGAGCAGCTTGCGCGTATCGGCGGGCACCGGGGCGGGCATGGGTCCGCAGCCTACCGAGAGTTGCGTCACGTGGGAACGGCTCGACGGCAGGTCTCCGCCGCGAGTGCCGAGGCGTTCCCTGCCGTGCCCCAGGCAGGTCTCGTGACCAGCAACGACACGGCGCCCCGGCCAGGTCGGCCGGGGCGCCGTGGTGCTGGCGCGGGTGCTCAGCTCTGGGCGTACGCCGCGTCGGTCGAGAAGACCAGGCCGACACTGATCGTGCCGTTACGCAGACCCGTCTTGGTCAGCGGGCCACCCTGGTCGAGCGAGGAGAACGAACCGACCGCCAGCCCGTAGGTCTGCTCCAGGCCGGGCTTGCAGAACGGGCGCTCCTGGCACTCCGGCGGGCCACCAAGCACGGTCGCGGTGCCCGAGCACTTCTCAGCCAGTTCGGAGAGGGTCCGCACGCCGTACTTGTCGGCGAACTCCTGGGTCACCGCGAAGGCGTTCTGGTTCTGTGCCGCTGCCGGCGCACCGAAGGTCAGACCCGCCTTGCCACCCAGATCACGCAGTGCGGTGACGGTCTTCTCCACGTCCGGCGAGGAAACCGGCTGGCCGCCGCTGTTCTCCTTGCCGTTGAGGAACTCGGCGAGGGTGGCCGCGTACTCCGGGACGACCTGGATCTCGCCCTTCTCCAGCGCCGGCTCGTACAGCTCCCGGTTGCCGATCTGCTGCACGTTGACCTGGTAGCCCGCGGCAGCCAGCTGGATCTTGTAAAGCTCGGCGATGATCTCGCTCTCGGTGAAGTTGCCCGCCCCCACCGTGATCCGCCCACCCGGGCCCTTCTCCACGCCGTCGGTGAGCGAGTTGGCGTCCGCGAACTCCTGAGCCGCGGCCTGCGCGCTCTTGCGGTCCACGTCGACCGCCTTGTTGAGCTGCACCAGCTTCGGCGTGTCGAGCACCGCGGAGACCTTGTCGAGCGCGGCGATCAACTGCGGCGTCGCCGCCTCGCTGTTGATCGCCGGAATGATGTTGTCGGCGTTCTGCAGTGACTTGTCGTCTTCGAGTGCGATCAGCTGCTCGCCGGCCACCGGGGCGCAACCCTCGCCGGAGGCACCCTGCTGGGGCGCTTCGGTGCCGGACGAACCGGCGTCGCCGCAGCCCGCCAGCACGGTCGCCGCCGCGACCGCCCCCACGACCGCGATGGACAGTCTTCTACCTGCGCGCATCAGCCCGCCTTCCGTGTCCCGGCGCGGCCCGGGTGGGCCGGCCGCGTGTCCGACGGGCGATCCGCGCTCCGGCCGCCCGCGATTTCCACCCAACATCCTGACGCGGCCCCCCGACAACCCGGGGAGGCGTTCGTCACCGGAACGTCACCCTTCGGTGTCACCGCGCCCAGCCGACGCCCGCGCGACCGGATGCCACGGGACCGGCCCTGTTCGGTGGACGGGGACCGCGCGCTGGTTGTCTGCCGGTCAGGAGCCGGTGACGGCGTCCGCCGCGCGGCGCCCGGCACCTCGCCGGGCGCGGCGCAACGGGCGGGGGGTGACCAGCCGTTCGACAAGTGCGAAGAGCAGTTCGACGCTCACCGCGAGCCCGGCGACCAGCAGCCCACCGGCCAGGATCTGACCACCGCCGACCGCGATACTCAGGCCGAAGCCGAAGCGGATGATCTCGCCCAGGCCGCCCCCGTTGACGAAGGTCGCCAGCGCCGCCGTGGCGACCACCTGGACGGCGGCGGTCCGGAACCCGGCCGCGAGGTAGGGCACCGCCAGCGGCAGCTCCACCCGGCGCAGCACCTGCGCGCCGGTCATGCCCATGCCCCGGGCCGCCTCCCGGGTCTGTGGATCGACCTGCCGCACCCCGGTGTACGCGTTCGCCAGCAGCGGCGGCACGGCGAAGACCGCCAGAGCGACCACCACCGCCGGCCGGCCGAAGCCGAGGAAGGTCAGCGGGAGGATGGTGAGCAGGGCGAGCGTGGGCACCGCCAGGGTGAGGTTGGAGACGAGCACCACCAGCCCGCCGCCCCGGCCGGTGTGACCCAGCCAGAGACCCAGCGGCCAGGCCACCAGGCAGCCCAACAACACCGCGGCGGCCGACATGCTCACGTGCTCGCCCAGCCGGTCCAGGATGCCGCCCGGGTTCGTCCAGTTCAGCGGATCGTTGAGCCAGACCACCGCCTGTGACACCGGATTCATCGCGGCCTCTCCTCTCCGGCCCGGGTCCGGTCGTCTCCGACGGGCCTCCGGTCCGCCTCGGCGGTCATCCGGTCCGCCCGCGCAGCCATGGGGTGAGCAGCCGGCCGGCCCCGACCAGGAGCAGGTCGAGCACCAGTGCCAGCAGCACACAGAGCAACGTCCCGGTCATGATCTGGGCCTTGTAGAGGTTGTTCTGGAAGCCGGCGAAGATGATCTGCCCGAGCCCGCCCCGCCCGATCACCACTCCGACGGTGACCAGGGCCACCGTGGAGACCGTGGCCAACCGCAGTCCGGTCAGGATGCCGGGTACGGCCAGCGGCAACTCGATCCGCAACAGTCGACCCCAGCGGCCGTAACCCATGCCCTCGGCCGCCTCCCGGACCTCCGCCGGCACCTGGTTGAGCCCGGCGACGGTGTTACGGACGATCACCAGCAGCGCATACAGCACCACCACGCTCAGCACGGTCGCGACACCGATGCCCAGATAGGGCGCGACGAATGCGAAAAGGGCCAGGGAGGGGACCGTGTAGAGCACCCCGGTCAGTGCGAGAATCGGCCCGGTGAGCGGCCGGAACCAGTACGCCACCACCGCCAGCGGGACGGCGATCAACGCGGCGATGAGCACCGCCCGGAGGGTCAGCGTGGTGTGCTCACGCAGGGCGTTGAGCACCGTGTCAGAGTTGTCCCGCACGTACTGCCAGGAGAACCACGGGTTACCCGGATCAGCCCGGTAGCTCAGGCGGAAGGACATACGTGGACGTTACCCCGGGTGCCGACGGCGATCGGCGCGCGGCGTCGATCACCCTCGACGGCATCGGCAAGCGCTACCCGGACGGCACCGAGGCGGTCCGAGAACTCAGCCTGCACGTCGACGAGGGCGAACTGGTCGTACTGATCGGCCCGTCGGGTTGCGGCAAGTCGACGGTGCTGCGGATGATCAACCGGCTGATCGAGCCGACCGCCGGCCGGATTCTGCTCGGCGACTCCGACGTCACCCGGGTCGACCCGGTGAAGCTGCGCCGACAGATCGGCTACGTCATCCAGAACGTCGGGCTCTTCCCGCACCAGACGGTGGCCGCCAACGTCGCCACCGTGCCCCGACTGCTCGGCTGGGCCGCCGGCCCGGTGCAGCGTCGGGTCGAGGAACTGCTCGAACTGGTAGGTCTCGATCCGGCGCAGTTCGGCCGACGCTACCCCCACGAACTCTCCGGCGGTCAGCGGCAACGGGTCGGGGTGGCCCGGGCGCTCGCGGCCGACCCGGTGGTGCTGCTGATGGACGAGCCCTTCTCCGCCGTCGACCCGATCGTGCGCACCCGGCTCCAGGAGGAGTTTCTGCGGTTGCAGGCGGAGGTGCGCAAGACCATCGTCCTGGTCACCCACGACCTGGACGAGGCCGTCCGGCTCGGTGACCGGATCGCGGTGCTCTCCGAGGGCGGCCGGCTGGAGCAGTACGACACCCCGGCGGCGCTGCTCGGCGCGCCCGCCACCGGGTTCGTCCGCGAGTTCGTCGGGGCCGACCGGGGCATCCGCCGGCTGGCCGTCACCCCGGTGACCCGGGAGGTGCTCGATCCGCTGCCGGTGGACGGCGGCGCGGACCTGCCGGCGGTGCCGCTGGGCGGCTCGGCGTACGACGCGCTGGCCGTGCTGCTCACCTCCGCCGGTGGGCAGGCCGTGGTCACCGAGGACGGGCGTCCGGTCGGGACGCTCAGCCGGGAACGCATCCTGACGCTTGCCGAGTCGACCGGCTGAGCCGGTGGGCCGAGCGTCGCCGGTGGCCGGCAACGGTGGTTGGCCGGGTCCGTCCGGTCGACGGACCCGGCCGTGCCGCTGGAGCCCAACGCGGCCTAGCGCCGGCCCCGGTAACCGCCAAGGGTGGCGATACCGATGATCCAGCCGACGAAGAAGCCGTACTCCGCGCCGTCACCCGCGGCCTGGAAGGCACCCAGCAGCGACGGGTTGGTCCGGATCAGCGTGGTGAACAGGGCCGCGAACGCCCCGGCGAAGACGAACGCCGCCCAGCCGGCGAAGAACTGGCTGATGGTGCCCCGGGCCCGGGCGAGCTGGGAACCCGGTAGCAGGTAGAGGAACACGAAGGTGAGGACGACCACGAGGATCGCCTTCAGGTCGTCGGCGAAGATCTCCTGAATCGAGTCGGAGGAGTCGAATCGCCAGGCAGGCCAGGCGAGCAGGCGCAGGAACCACCCGCCGGCGCTGTCCGGATCGGTGTTGTTCCTGGCCCAGTCGACGTACCAGGGGCTACCGAAGACGAGGACCAGGATGAGCGCGGCGAGCGTGCCAGCGCCCGGTGCGGACTTGTATCGATTGGTGAGAGCCATGGCCTCGCTAGTTCCCAGCGAATCGACGCAGGCAAACGCGAGGCGTTATTTATGGTGGTACGCGCGCTTGATGACCTCTAGTGCTTCATCAGGTAGTCGATGAACGCGGCGCGCAGCAGCGGCGCGGACTCCTCGTAGCCGTGCCCGGTCATCTCCCGCCAGAGGGCCACCGCCTCGTCGACCGTCGGTCCCACCGAGTTCGGCGCGCCGTCCAGCGCGGCGGCCTCGTCCGCGTTCGGCAGATGCCGCAGCACCGACCAGAAGAACCTCACGTCGCGGCGCTCCCGGGCGAGGGTGAACGCACGCTCCCGCAGCTCCTCGGTGGAGAGGACGTCCAACTCCTCGAACGACCGGCCGCCGGAGATCGATGATGTGTCGGTCATGTCCCGAGCCTAACCGTCGAGATCACTCTCGGCGCGCCGACGACGCGCGGCGAGTGCCGGCCGGGTCACCGGTCGTCGGCCTCCCAGGTTCGTGGGCCGCTCTCCCAACGTCGGGCGCTCCACGGGTCCGTGCTGCCGGCGGTGGGCTGGGCCGGCAACACCGGCGGCCAGTCACCGACCGGCTGCGGCTGCGCCACACTCCATCCTCCGCCGGTGGCGGGTTCGGCGGGTGGCGGTGGGGGCGGCGCACCGACTACCGGCGCCGGACGTCCGTACGTCTCGACCAGGCGGGTGACGACGAGTCCCAGGGCCAGCGCCGCGCCACCGACGGCCCAGTGGCTGACTGTCCAGTCGCGTGCCTGCGCGTACGCCAGGAACAGGCCGATCGCACCGGCCGCCAGCAGCGTGCCGAAGACGCCACCACGCAGCCCGAACGCACTGGTGCCCGCGAGCAGCGTCGCGCCCACCGCCACTACTGTCCAGTCCAACCCCGCCGCCGGTGTCACAGCCCCGTCGGTCGAGGCGATAAGCACTCCGGCGAGAGTCGCGAGCACGGTGGAGCAGACGTACCCGCCGGTGGCGGCGACGGCGGCCGCCGCACCACGCCGTCGCGCCGGGTCGGCGATCGGACGGAACCGGCCGACCAGCCGACGGATCGGGTGCACCGCCCCGAAGAGCCCACCGAACACCGCGATCGCGGCAAAGCCGACGAAGAGCTGTCCGGCGGTGCCACGCGGGTCGTAGTCCCCCTGCACGAGTACCGGTGCGGAGCGCTGCTCGATGTAGACGATGACACCTGCCGCACCACCGAGGCTCGCCGCCCAACCGGGCACGTGCAGCAGCACGACCACCAGCCCGAGCAACAGGCCACCGATCGCGGCCACCGCGGTGGCCGTGCCGACGGTGCCGAGCACCCCACGGTCGCTCTGTTCGGCGAAATGCAGCCCGGCCGCGACCGCCACCGGCCCGATCGCGAGGTTCACCGCAGCCGTACGCAGCGTCAGCCCGGCGGCCAGGGCCAGCAGCCCCAGACCGACCACGTCGACGATGAGGTCCCGCAGCCCGCTGCCGCGCAGCACCGCCGGATCCTCCCGCCACACGAGGTAGACAAGTGCGCCGAAGCCGAGCAGCAGGAACGTCTCCCAGACGACGTAGACACCGAAACGGTCCCGGCCCGGCTCGGCGTCGGGTTCGTCGAGGACGGCCTCCGCCCCGGTGGCGGGACCGGCCGAGGCGGGCTCCGGCGGTCCACCACGGCCCGGTTCGTCGTACCCCATGATCTTTGCCTCCCAGCGGCCGCCCGGACTCCACCGACGCACGGGCGGACCGGCGGCGGGGCGTTGCCTTTCGGTCGCAGGCACCGTACCCGCGCGCGAGAGCCGGGCGTAACCCCCTGCCTGGGGGCCACCGACGGCCCGGTGCCGCTGTCGACGTCCCCGGTCGAGCCGAGGCGGAGCCCGGCCAGGGCTCTGACACGTGTCCTAGCGCTGGCCCGGACGGCTCTCCCAGTCGTCCGGCTCCTGTTCGTCCTCCGGCCGCTCCGGAACCCGGCACGACCTTTCCAGCCAGAGCGCCGCGGCCACCAGGGCGGTCGAGGCGAGCAGGCCGGCGATGGCAGCCGGGCGGTCGTCGGCGGCCGCTCGCGTCGGTTGCACGAACAACCAACCCGTCAGGCCCGCGTACCCGCCGGCGAAGATGGCACCGACAAGCGCGGACGCCTTGGCCAGTACGACGAATCGAGCCACAAGCAACGGATTGACCGGGTCACGGCCGGGTCGGCGCTCGATCCGCCCCCGGGTGTTGATTGCGGCGTACGCCTCCAGCACGGCAAGTCCGGCCAGCGTCGCCACCGGTAGCCAGGGCAGCGGTGGCAGCCGTTCGTAGTAGACACCGCTGATCAGCAGCCAGGACACCGCCGCGGCCGCGAGGGCGGTCACCACCAGGGTCGAGACACGGGTGGGTCCCATCCGCGATCCGTCGGGCGGCGGCGACACGCTCATGCCGTCGACTCTAACGTCAGATCGGGTCGGGGGCTCAGTTCCGGCACCTCGGCGGCGGCCGGGCCGGTGGTGAGCAGGTCGGTCAGCCAGCCGTGCCCGGGCAGTTGACCGTAAGGCTGGATGTCGATCCACGGCCGCAGCACGAAAGCTCGCAGATGCGCCCGGGGATGCGGCAGGGTCAGTTCGGGGTCGTCGCTGAACACCGGGCGGTCGTCATCGGTCCACACCGCGACGACATCGACGTCGAGGGTGCGGGGGCCGAACCGCCGCCCCGGGTCACGAACGCGGCCGGCGGCGTCCTCCGCCGCCCGCCCCCGCGCCAACCAGTCGTAGGGGCCGGCGGTCGGGTCCGCGGCCAGCAGCACGGCGTTCAGGTACGCCGGCTGCTCGGTGTCGCCCCACGGCGGGGTCTCGTAGACCCCGGAGACCACGAGCACACTCTCACCCAGGGCGGCCAGGGCGGTGCGCAGGTGGCCCAGCCGGTCACCGAGGTTGCTGCCGAGGGAGAGCACGGCACGGGTCATCGGGTACGTGTCCGACGCATCGTCACGGCCACGTCGGTGAAGGCGTGCGGAACCGGAGCCTCGGGCTTGTGCACCGTGACCGTCACGGCGGTCACCCGCGGATCCGCCAGGCAGACCTCGATCAGCCGGTCGGCGAGGGTCTCGATCAGGTTTACCGGCTCACCGGTGATCACCTCGACCAGCCGCTGGGCCAGTTCGCCGTAGTGCACGGTGTCGCGTACGTCGTCGGACCGGGCGGCCGGGCCCAGGTCGAGTTCGAGCACCGCGTCAACGACGAAGTCCTGACCGTTGGCGCGTTCGAAGTCGTACACCCCGTGCCGGCCGGGTGCCCGCAGGCCGGTCAGCTCGATCCGGTCGGTCATCGTCGGGTCCGCCCGTCGAGCGCGGACTTCCGGACGGCAGTTGGCAGCACGGCGTCACCGGCAGCCGGCCCGGCACCGGCGACCGGCGCGCCGACGGGGACGATGCCGGCGGTCGGCGAGGCGGCCAGGCGGGGACGGCCGGTGGCCTGCCAGACGGCGAGGGCGTCGACGGTGGCGCGCACGTCGTGCACGCGTACCCCCCAGGCGCCGGCCGCGACCGCGAGCAGGCTGGTGGCGACGGTGGCCGTCTCCCGCCCGCCGGTCGGTCGTGGCGCGCCGTCGGGGCCGGCCAGCAGTTGACCCAGGTACGACTTGCGGCTCGCGCCGAACAGCAGCGGATAGCCGAGCTCGATCAGCTCGGGCAGTCGAGCGCTGAGCTGCCAGTTGTGGGCGGCGTTCTTGGCGAAGCCGAGGCCCGGATCGATGATTATCCGATCCGGGGCGACGCCGGCGGCGAGCGCCGCATCCACCCGCTGGCCGAGTTCAGCACGGACGTCGGCGACCACGTCGCCGTAGCTGGCCAGCTCGCTCATCCTGCGGGAGTGGCCGCGCCAGTGCATCAGCACCCAGGGGCAACCGGCCTCGCTGACCACCCGGGCCATGTCGGGGTCGGCGAGCCCTCCCGAGACGTCGTTGACCACGACCGCCCCGGCGTGCAGCGCCGCCACGGCCACCCGGGCGCGGGAGGTGTCGATGCTGACCGGAACGCCGGCCGAGGCCAGTTCCCGGATGACCGGCACCACCCGGGCGGCCTCGGTCTCCGCGTCGATCCGGTCGGCACCGGGACGGGTCGACTCACCACCGACATCCACCAACCCCGCTCCGTCGGCTCGTAGCCGGACGCCGTGTGCGACAGCGGCCTCGACGTCGGCGTAGCGTCCGCCGTCGGAGAAAGAGTCGGGCGTGACGTTCAGGACGCCCATCACCACCGGGGCCGGGGCCCGCACCAGATCGGTCACGAGTAGGACGGTACCGGTCCCGCCGCCGGCCAGAGACCGCCCGGTCGACAGCCCCCGACATGGCAATTGGAACAGGTGTACGATCGGTCGTCCGGGTCGGTTCGGGCAGCATCTTCGCGGCTTGTCGCAAAGGGGGGCGGCCCGTACGCTGTGGAATTGCCCAGCATCGAGATGGCGACGCTTGGAGGGAGGGCCGAAGCGGGACAACCCGCCCAAAAATCGCCACCCTACGTGGCGGTTGTCGTACGCAGGGTCTCGGGCGCTGCGCACAGTGAGCACCGATCCCGCAAGGCTTGCCTACTGCACCACCGCGGCGCCGCCGGCCGCGACTTGGGGAGGTTTCAGTGATCGCCATCGAGCTGATGGAAACGGCGTCCACAAGCGCCGCCCACCTGCTCTCCACCCTGGCGTCGTCGATCCCGTTCGCGGCCGAGGAGCCGAAGGGGATCAACACCGAAGGCGTCGTCACCTTCTTCGCCAGCAAGATCGCGCCGATCCTGCTGGCCGTGCTGGGGGTCATCTTCATCGGCCGTGCCAGCCGGGGCGAGATCTCCAAGGTGCTGACCAGCTCGGCAATCGCGATCGTCGGGTTGGCCTTCATCGCCGGAGCCGCCACCCTCTTCTTCATCGGTGACTTCCTGATCAACCTGATCTTCGAATAGGCGCGGGCACGAGATGCGGCTACGCACCGACGACGACATCTACCGGGCCCGCCTGGTCTATCTCGGCCCGCCCGGCTACACCCTTCCGGTCCATCTGCCGTACGCCCAGTACGGGTTGTTCATCCTGCTCGTTCCCCTCTACATGTTCATCCACTGGCTGTTCACGCTGCAGGTCGAACTCTTCCCCGCCTGGGAGATCGCCCTCGCCATCGTGACCACCTCGTTCGTCTTCCGGTACGTCGATCCGGACCGTCCGGCGCGCATGGTGATCCGTACCGCGCTGACCGACTGGCGACGCACCCGGGAGCCGGCCGCCGAACAGCGCGATCCGCGACTGGTCGGCAGCAGGATCAGGATCCGGGAGGAACTGGCATGACCGGCTGCACGCCGTACGGGCCGAACGAGGACACGGGCAGGGCGATCGCATGAGCCGCTCCGCCACGCCGGGATCCCCGGCCGGACGTCCGGCCGCACCACACGGTAACCGTGCGCGTTCATTCGACTACCCTGAATCCGGCGAGCTGGACGAGACCGCGCTGGATCCGGCGCTCGCCACCACCCCCGGTCACGGCAGCGTCGGCGTGTTCCAGGCGCCCCGCCCGCCGCAGCGCCGGGCGGTTCCGGCCGAACCCACGTCGGCCAGCCGGGACAGCGCGGACATCGACTCTCCGTTCCTCGATCTGTTCGGTGGCGCGTACCCCAGGCCCGGTTCCGCCCAGCGCGGCAACGGGCTCCCCGCACGTGCCCTGCCGCAGCAGCCGCACCCCACGCCGCCGCCCGCCGTCGGGCCCGCGCCGGCACCCCACCGTGCGGCCCCGCCACCGCCACCGCCACCGCCACCCCCGCCCGGCCCGCCACCGGCCGCGCCACCCGTCCGCATGGTCGACGACGCCGTCACGGCCACGACCCTGCCGCCGGCCCCCTCCCGGGTGGCACCGCCCTCCAACGACCGGCTGCCGAGCGCCCGGCCGCCCGCCGACGACAGTCCCGCCGGTGACGACCCGGTCCGCGAGGACCGCCGTGCCCGTGAGAACGACAGGGCACACGCCGACGCCGAGACCCGGACACCACGCCGGGTAGCGCCCCCGGCCACCCGCCCAGCCCCCCGGCAGCGATCCGTGGAGCACCGCGACCGGCCGGTCAAGCCGGTCCGCGTCCGACCACCGAAAATCAAGTTCGGCGATCGGGATCCGTCGGTCGAGCTGGCCATCACCGAGATCGCCGGTCACCTGACCTTCACCCCCAACACGGTCACCGCCTGGTACTGGCTGCCCGAGGTGCGCTGGGCCTTCCGCCCGGACGCGGAACGCGAGGCCCTGCTCTCGGCCATCTCCGAGCAGTACGCCGGGCTGGCCGGCTTCCGACTGCACCTGCGCCGGACCACCCGGCCCTTCCCGGCTGACGAGTGGGCCCGCACCATCGACGCGAACACCGCCGCGCCGCTGCCCGACGTCCCCGGCACGCCCGGCTGGGCCGAGCACCTGGTGGCCGCGCAGCGGCACCTGCTCTCGGTCAACCACGCCGAAGGCCAGACCTACCTCGGGGTCACCTTCGCCCGCCGTTCACTCGGCGACTCGCTCACCGAGCGGCTGCTGCGCACCTTCGGCCGCGGCGTCGCCGACGGCGAGCGGCGCAAGCTCGGCCGCACCGTCGAGCAGTTCGACGAGGTGCTCGGCGCGTTCGGCATGCGCGGGCGGCGGGTCACCGCGCACGAGCTGGAATGGCTGCTCTACCGGTCGGTGGCGCTCTGCATGGCACCCCCCGGCACGCTCTCGCCCAACACCGACGGACGCTGGGAACGCGGCGACCTGCTCGCCCTCACCGAACAGGTCGAGCGCTACCGCACGCCGTACGGATCCACGGTCAAGCTGGTCCACCGGATGACCGGCGAGGAGCGGCACGTGGCAGTGCTCGCCGTGGGCCGGATGGAGCCGCTCGAGATCCCCGAGCGACACGAACCCTGGCTGCACTTCCACGAGCGACTGCCCTGGCCGATGGAACTCTCGACCCGGGTCGACATCCTCGGTTCCGGCGACTCCTTCCGCAACCTGGAACACCGGCTCCGGATGATCCGCTCACAGCAGCTGGACTACGCCGAACACGGCATCGACGCCCCACCCGAGCTGGAGCGACTCGCCAAGCGAGCCCTGGTGATCGGCGACGAGATGACCACCGGGCTGCCGGTCGACTCCGCTCGCGCCCACGGCTGGCACCGGATCGCGGTGGGCGGTCGTACCCGGGAGGAGTGCCTGGAACGGGCCCGCCGCCTCATCCAGCTCTACTCCCGCGAGCTGCGCATCTCCCTGCAACACCCGAAGAACCAGGACTGGCTGGCCCGCGAGTTCATCCCCGGGGAGCCGATCGCCAACACCGGTTACGTGCGCAGGATGCCCGTCAACCTGCTCGCGGCGGCGCTGCCGCAGGCCGCCTCCACTGTGGGTGACCGGCGCGGCGACCTGATCGGGCGTACCGCCGGCACCTGCCGCCGTCCGGTCTTCCTCGACCTGCACTTCCCCATGGAGGTGCGGGAGCGCTCCGGCCTGGCGGTCTTCGTGGCCGAGCCGGGCGGCGGAAAGTCCACGCTGCTCGGCGCACTGGGCTACCTCGCTGCCCGTCGCGGCGTGCAGGTGACCCTGCTCGACCCCTCCGGCCCGCTGGCCCGGCTCTGCGCGATGCCGGAACTCCGGCCCTACTCGCGAGTGCTGAACCTGACCGGCTCCGAACACGGCACGCTGGCACCGTACTCGCTGATCCCGACACCGCTGCGTAGCGAGTTCGCCGCCGGAGCCGCAGGTGACCGGGAGTTCGAGATCGCGGTCTCCAACGCGCGGGCCGAGCGCCGGATGCTGGTGCAGGACATCTGCATGATGCTGGTGCCGCCGCAGGTCGCCCGGGAGGCCAGCACCGCCACCCTGTTCCGGCACGCCGTACGCCAGGTGCCCGCCGAGGAGACCTCCACTCTGGACGACGTGGTCACCTGTCTCGGCCAGCTCGACGACGACGCCGGCCGGGAACTGGCCAACCTGCTGCTGGACACCGCCGAGATGCCACTGGCGATGCTCTTCTTCGGTCGCCCACCGGACGGGCTGCTCGGCCCGGACGCGGCACTCACCGTGATCACCATGGCCGGCCTGCGGCTGCCCGACCTCAAGATCGAACGCGAGTACTGGTCGGCCGAGGAAGCGCTCGCCCTGCCCATGCTGCACACCGCACACCGGCTGGCGGTCCGCCGCTGCTACGGCGGATCGATGGCCTCGCGGAAGCTGGTCGGCCTGGACGAGGCGCACTTCATGGAGGGGTGGCGCTCCGGCCGATCCTTCCTCGTCCGGCTCGCCCGCGACTCCCGCAAGTGGAACCTCGCCGCACTTGTCGCCTCGCAGAACCCCCGCGACATCCTCGGTCTCGACGTGCAGAACCTCGTCTCCACCGTGTTCGTCGGCCGGATCGCCGAGGACGCCGAGATCGCCTCCGAGGCGTTGCGGCTGCTGCGCGTACCTGTCGACGACGGCTACGAGGCCACCCTCGCCTCGCTCTCCACCGCCGACGCGACCTCGGCCAACCGGCTCGGCTTCCGGGAGTTCGTGATGCGCGACGTCGACGGCCGGGTCCAGAAGGTCCGGGTCGACGTCTCCTACGTGGATGGACTGCTGGACCACCTCGACACCACCCCCGCCGCCATCGCCGCCGCTGCCGGGGTGCTGCCGACCGTGCTGCCTGACATGGAGGCGTGACATGGCGAGGGCCCGGGCACGGATCACGGCGCTCCTCCTGGCACTCGGCGTCCTCGCCGCAGCCACGATCAGCTGGCCCGGGCTCACGGCCACACCGGCGTACGCGGCTCCGGCCGCGTACCAGGCCGCGGCAGATCTCTGCACGACCGAGGAATGGAAGGTCGACTTCCGCGCCTGCGTTGCCAAGCTTCAGCAGGTAGCGGAATCGGAGGCGACGTGCCTCAACCCTCCGACACCAACTGCCCCCGACTCCGGGATCGCTGGCTGGTTCGCATCCCGTCCGGAGGCTTCGGAACTCAGGGGACCGAAGGGCTACTACACCAATTACGGCTACGCCGGCTACAGCTACAGCACTTACAGGATCGAATCTGGTTGCGCTACCACCTTGCTGCACCCGGACTACAAGTTCACTAACACAATCGCCAACGGCGAGTTCATGATGGCCACGGCGATCATCGGCGCCTCGAACGCGCTGCGCGAACGCGCCTGGGAGCCGGGCACGATGTGGGGCTGGGCCGACCCGCTCGTGGACCAGGCCACCAAGGCGATCTACCAGAAGGTGTTCAGCGTCTTCGGCATCGTCACCCTCTGCGTCGTCGGGTTCTACCTGCTCTGGCGCTCACGCCAGTCCGACATGAGCAGCGCGATGACCACGGCGGGGTGGGCGTTGGTGGTGATGGTGGCGGTGACCGCGCTGGCTGCGTGGCCGGTCAAGTCCGCGAACCTCGCCGACGGCGCCCTCGTCTCCACGCTCGGCGTCGTGCACGACGCCGTGGGTCCCGCCGCAAAGGACGTGCCGCCGGACCGGTGTGCGATGCCCAACCCGGACGCCTGCACGGACAAGCGTCCACCGGCGGTCCGGGCCAGCGACACAGCCGCCGAGGCGATGCTCTACCGGAACTGGCTACGCGGTGCGCTCGGTTCGGCCGACAGCGAGACCGCTCAGAAGTACGGCGAGGCGCTCTACGACGCCAAGTCGCTGTCCTGGGATGAGGCCGAGAAGATCCGGACCAGCCCGGAACTCCGCGAGGCCACCATCAGCGCGAAGAAACAGCAGTGGATGACGGTCGCCGCCCAGGTCGAGCGGGAGGATCCGGAGGCCTTTGAGTACCTGCAGGGCGTCCGGGACATGGACCGGGTGGGAGCCGGGTTCATCGCGGTGCTCGCCGCCCTGCTTTTCGCGATGTTCGACCTGACCGCGTCACTGCTGGTGCTGCTCGGCTTCCTGATCTTCCGGTGGGCGGTGATCGCGGCACCGATCCTGGGCACCATCGGCCTGCTCCGCCCGGCCAGCGCCGGCCTGCGGCGGCTGGGCAACGCGGTGGTGGCGGCGCTGTTCAACATCGCGATCTTCGGCACCGGTGCCGCCATCTACCTCTTCGCTGTCGACCTCATCATGAGCACGGCTACCCTCCCCGGCTGGCTGCAGGTGGTGCTGGTCTGGTTGTGCGGGGTGGTCGGCTGGCTGTTGCTGCGCCCCTACCGCCGGATCACCCAGCTCGGCGGCAAGGACAACAGCGAGGCGGTCAGCTCGGCGGGCTCCTGGCACCGTCGGTTCTTCCGGGACATGCGCACCGCGGCCCGGCTCGACGTCGCCGAGCCCGGCGGCACCGCCGAGCCCACCTTGGGACGGCGCCGGGCGATCGCACCGGAGCAGCCGAAGGTGCGTCCGGAGGCTCGTCCCGACCCGGTACCCAGCGGCGCCTCCGCTGCCGCGAAGCGGGCGGACGGCCGCGAGGCCGACGGCACCGGCGGCGCCGAGGGCCAGCGCCGGGAGCAGCGCTCCAAGGGAGCCGTCGCGCCCAAGCCCCGACGCCGGCAGCCGGCCTCCTGGACCGAGCCGGACGTGCCGGATGAGAACCCCTCCTACGTCATCTACCGCCCCGGTTCCGCCGAACGGGTCCCCGAGAAGCCGGCACCGCGGGTCCGCTCCGAGGCCCGGTGACCGTCGTGCGCCGGGCGATCGAGTTCCTCTTCCTACGGTTGCTGCGGTCCCGGCTGGGTGTCGCACTCGGCATCGCCGTGCTGGTGCTCGGGGTGATCGGGGCGGCCAGGTTGGTGGCCGGCCCCACCGACCCGGCGGCCGGGCTGAGCAGTCGCCCGGCCGACCCGATCACCACGGTGCATCCGACCACCGGCGACGACGGCGCGATCTCCACGACCACGACACCGTCGCCGGTCACCCGGCCCGGCCAGCCGGCCCCGGAACTGGTCGCCGAACGCTTCGCTGCCGCCTGGCTCGGCCGCCCGGGGCAGACCATTCAGGGCTGGCACGACGCGCTGCGTCCGCTTTCGACCGCCGGCCTCATCGAGAAGCTCTCCGGCGCCGACCCGGCCAGCGTGCCCGCTGGCGCGATCACCGGCGAGGTGACCCTCCGCCCGCGCGGTGAGACCTTCGTGGAGGCGACGGTACCGCTCGACGGCGGGCAACTCCGGCTCGAACTGCTGGCGCCCGACGGGCGGTGGTTGGTGGACGCGGTCGACTGGAGCAGGGATGAGTGAGCAGAGCCGTCCCCGCAGGCCGGTCCGGACCGGTGCCCTCGCCGCCGCGCTCACCGCGGCGCTGGCACTGCTCTGCTGCACCGGTGGGGCTGGCGCCTTCTTCCTCACCGAGCTGGGTGGCGACGCCGCCGAGCAGCTGGCCCCGGCCAGCATGGAGTGCACCGGCGACTTCGAGGTGGACGCCACTGGCAAGATGCCACGCTTCGCCGAGTACGGGGAACGCCAGCTACGGAACGCCGCCGTGATCATCAAGGTCGGCCAGGAGATGAAGGTGCCCCCGCGGGGCTGGGTCATCGCGGTGGCGACCGCCATGCAGGAGTCGCGCCTGCTCAACCTGGCCAACAGCACGGTCGGCGAGTCACGGGACATTCCGAACGAGGGAATCGGGGCCGATCATGACTCCGTCGGTCTCTTCCAGCAACGACCCTCATGGGGCACGGTCGCCCAGCGGATGAACCCCGAGTACGCGTCCCGCAAGTTCTACGAGAAGCTCCTGGACGTGACCGACTGGGAGAAACTACCGCTGACCGTGGCCGCCCAGCGGGTCCAGATCAGCGCCTTTCCGGATGCGTACGCGAAGCACGAGGAACTCGCCGCCCGGATCGTGGACGCGCTGGCCGGGGGTGCGGCGCGGACCGCGTTGATCGCCGGACGAGAGGTCTGTGACGCCGCCATGGGCGGCGAGATCGCCGCCTCCGGTTGGACCGCGCCGATCCCGGGCGGGGTCGGCTCCGGATTCCGGACCGCCAGTCGGCCCGGACACAACGGTGTGGACATCGCCGCGCCGAAGGGCACCTTGATCAGAGTCGCGGCGACCGGTCGGGTGCTGGTCTCCCGATGTGACCCCGACCGGAGAGGGCGACTCAGCTGTGATGTGGACGGCTGGCCTGGCAAGGGAGGCTGTGGCTGGTTCGTCGACGTGCTGCACGCGCAGGGCTTCATCACCCGCTACTGTCATCTGGTGAGTCGTCCCCGGGTCGCCGCGGGCGACACGGTGCAGGCTGGTGAGGTGATCGGCGAGGTGGGCAGCAGCGGCAACTCCTCCGGGCCGCACCTGCACTTCGAGGTGCACGTCGAGGGCGATCGCAGCAGCCGGGGCGCCATCGATCCGGTGCCGTTCATGCGGTCGAAGGGTGCGCCGTTGAAGGGCGCCGGGTGAACCACGCGCCGTCATGACCGAACCGCTTCCGGATCCCTTCGCCGACCAGCCCGACTGGGCCCCCCAGCCGCCCCGCCCGATCGACATCGTCCCTGCCGCCGGCAGCGTCGAGCTACGCGGACGGCGGGTGCTTGTCGGACTGCCCGGTCTGGGCTGGCGCGCCGACCTGCGGGCTGACGAGCGGGTGGTGCAGAACAGCCGCACCTACGTCCCGGTCATCCCGGAACACGAGTGGTACCGCGCCGAGTCCGACCAGGTCGAGGTGTTCGCCCCGCTGGTGCCGGTCGAACGGGTCTGGGTCGAGACGGTCGGCCGACCGACCAAGCCGACGACGGACGGCGCCCTGCGTCTCGTCTCGCTGGACGCGCCCGCCCACCGGGCGCCGACGCCGGTCTTCGAGGCGGACTCGGTCACCGGGCGCCGGGTCGTGCACATGGTCGGCGCCGTCGAGCACCGTGACCTGCGCGCCGTCACCGAGACCTACTCGGGTGCCGAGGGCGACATCTGTGTGCGGGTGACACCCGAGGTGGAGTGGTACCGCTGGGCCTGGCGCGGCCAGTCACCGACCACCCTGGAGGTACCGGTCCACATGCTGTGGGTGGAGTGAGACTAGCTCGCCGCAGCTGAGCAGACCCGCCAGTCTTCGTTCAACCGCGTGGTGAACGTCCACGACTGCCGGTCGTACTGCCTTATGCCATCGATCCGAGCCGAGAGCAGCAGTTCAACCCTCACCTCGGCCTCCTTACCGTGTTGTTCTGCCAGAACGTTACCCCAGCTAATCGACATACTCGTGCCGAATTGCTCCTCGCGAGCTGCAAGATCGGATCTAAGCGCGTCGAGCTGTCCTAAGTCGCTACCGTCTTCGCACGTGAAGAGTTTGGCTCGTACGTCGTTCCGGTCAACGAGGAAAGCTCGCAGGTAGCTGTCCACGACGATCGTCGGGGCGCTGCGGTCGGGGGTGGTGGCGCGGTCGTAGACGAGGTAGCCGACCACCCCGCCGGTCAGGCAGAGTGCCGCGACCACACCGGCGACAACTGTCAGTACCGTACGCAGGCGTCGCCGGGGCTGGCGCGGGGCCGGCGCGACAGCGGGCGGCGCCAGTTCCTCCGGCGGGGTCCTCTGCGCCGGTACGCGGGAGACCTGGGAACCGGCGGGGGGCGGCACTGATTCCACCCCCTGAGGCTATCGGCTGGCGGCCCAGGACCCAATGCCCCAGATTTGGCAGATCGTGACGGAACACTGCCGATGGGTGAGATCCGCGACAACACCGGCGCAGCACCGCCGCGCATCCCGGAGGTGGAGGCCTCGCTGGGATACCGTCGTTTCTGCCCGGCGAGTGGGTGCCGACCTCGGGCGGAGGGGGTGGACACGGTGGGCGGTCCGAAGGCACGGACGCTCCGCGCCGCCGCGCTGCACCGCCGAGCCGCCGCGACGGTCGCGGCGGCGACGACGACCCTCGACGAGACCCGTCCCGTCCCGGCTGACCAGCGCCGCCAGTACGCGTTGGCCGAGCGGCTACGCGAAGCGGCCACCACGCTCGCTCCCGGTTGGGCCGGGTCCACGCTGGACGCTGTCGATCCAGCACATCCCGCCGGGGAGACACCGCCGCCGTTCGTCCGGGTGGGGACCGCCGCCCCGCTTGACGACGCGCGCTTCCCGGCTCTGGTGCCGATGTTCGGCAGCGGCCACCTCGTGGTGGACGCCGACGCGCACGACCCACGGGTCGTCGGGCTGCTTCGGGCCGTACTGCTGCGGTTGTTGGCGGCGACACCGGCGGGGGCGCTGCTGGTACGAGCAGTGGATGCCACGGGTGTCGCGCTGGCGCCGTTCGCGGCGCTCGGCGACGCCGGGGTGCTGGCCCCGCCGGCCACGGACACCGAGGGTCTGCAGGCGGTGCTGACGGAGGCGGAGCGGTGGGTGGCACCGGAAGCCTCCGGCCCTCGTCGGCACGACCGCTCGCTGCTGCTGGTGCTGGCCGCGCTCCCCGAACCGCACCGCCCAGGTGACCTGGCGCGGATCGAGGCGCTCGCCGAGCAGGGGCCGGCGGCCGGGTTGCACCTGGTGGTGGCGGGGTGGCCGCCGACCGGCCGGGCCGCACTGCCCAGGGCCACGCCGTTGGCGATGCGGACGGCCTACGCCTTGCTCGGCGATCCGCCGGGCGCGGCGTTCGCCGGCGGTGGCACCGACGGGGGGCTGAACTCTCCGGTCTTCGTCGACCCGGATCCGCCGGCCGAGCTTGTCGACACCGTGTGCCGCCGGATCGCCGCCCAGATCGAGGCGGGCAGTCGGCTCTCCCTGTCGCACCTGCTGCCGCCGTCGGACGAGCTGTGGCAGGCGACCGGTACGGACGGGCTGAGCAGCACCGTCGGGGACGCGGGCGGCCGACCGGTTTCGCTCGGCTTCACCGAACTGACCCCGCACTGGCTGGTCAGCGGCCGGTCGCGGGGCTGCCGGTCCACCTTCCTGACCACGGCGTTGCTCGGTCTCGTCGCCCGGTACGGCCCGGACGAGCTGTCGCTGTATCTGGTGGACCTGGGCGACGGTGAGTCCTTTGCGGAGTTTCTGCAGACCGAGCGGGACCGGTCCTGGATCCCGCAGGTCCGGGCGGCCGCGATGGCCGCCGATCGGGAGTACGTGCTGGACCTGTTGGACCAGCTGACGGCCGAGGTGCATCGACGTGCGGAGGCGTCCGCACGCGCTGGTGGGCAGCGCTTCGCCGAGCTGCGCGGACATCGCCCGCTGCCCCGGGTGGTCTGTGTGCTGGAGAACCTGCCGGTGCTCTTCGCCGAACGGGACCGCCTGGCGGCGGAGGCGGCCGTCCGGCTGGACGCGCTGGCCCGGACCGGGCGGGCGTACGGTGTGCATCTGGTGCTGGCCGGCGAGGGTGACCTGGGCCTGGGCACCCGTTCCGACGGTGGGCAGCGGGACTCGCTGCTGGGCCAGTTCCCGGTGCGGGTGGCGCTGCCTGGTGGCGGGGCGGTACTGGAACCCAGAAACGACGCCGCGGCCGGTCTACCGGTCGGCAGCGCGGTGGTGAACACCGCCGGCGGCCTCGGCGGTCCACGGGGGGCGATCCGTGGTCATGAACGGATGGTCCGGTTCCCCGACCCAGCGGACGAGCCGGAAGCGGTCACCGGGCTGCGCCACCGGCTCTTCACGGCCCGCCCGCCGAACGCGACGCCACCAGTCGTTTTCGCCGGGTACGCGCGCCCGCTGCTGAGCAACGATCCCCGCTACCGGGCAGCGGTCGCCGGGCAGTCGCTGGCCCCGGCCGCGTTGCTCGGACGGGCGGTGGATGTCGCGCGGAGCACCGCGGCGGTGCCGTTCGGGCCGGCGGCGGGGCGCAACCTCGCGGTTCTCGGTCCACGACCTGCCGCGTGCCGCCTGCTGGCGACGGCCGCCCACAGCACGGCGGCGCACCACCCGGAGGGTACGGCGCGGTTCGTGGTCGCCGCACCGGATGCCGAGGCAGCGCCGTTGGCTGACGCTCTCGCCGCGGAGTTGGCCGAACACCACCAGGTTGACCGGGTGGACCTGGCCGGGCTGATCGCCGTGGCGGACGCCGGTGAGCCGGCGTACCTGGTTGTCTTCGGGCTGGATGTGGCACCGGCCGACCAGCTGCCGCCGGCCAGGCTGCGGGCCCTGCTGCGTGACGGGCCGCCGGCCGGTCAGCATCTGCTCGGCTGGTGGCGGACGGTGCCGTCGTTCGCGACGCTCGTGGAACCGGACGAGACGGTGGACAAGCTGACTGCCGTGGCGGTGGCGGGTGTGCCGGGGGCTCAGCTCACCCCGGTCTTCGGCCGCCCGGTGGAGTGGCGACCCCGGCCCGACCGCGTGGTGCTCTGGGACGGGCCGGGAGAGCGCGGCGTGGTGCTGGTTCCGTACGACGTGCCGGGCAGCGCGGAGGGGGAACCAGAATGACTCTCGATCAGTCCCCGGCCACGGCAACCGGGCCGGTTCGGCAGCGGACGGCGGGCACACCGGGGGATCCGGTGCGGACCGCGTGGGCCGACTACCTGGCCGCGGCCCGGCAGCTCGACGGGGTACGCCGTGGCGCGGCGACCGCTGCGGGCGAGCAGGCCCGCGCGGTCCAGGCCGCCCGGGAGGAGCTGACCGGGGTACGCACCCGGCTGGCGCCGCAGGAGAGCCGGTTACGCGAGCTGGGCGTACCACCGATCTCGCTGGTGCCGACACCGCCGGAAGTGGCCGAGGCGACCCGGTCGATGAGCGGCGGTCCGGCGGCGGTGTTGGCAGCGTTGCGGGAGGCCCGACGGTGGGCCGTCGGCGCGGACGACACGCTTGCCGCCCGTGGCCTGCCCCGGGTCGCGCACTGGCCGTCCCGCCCGCGCAACCTGCTGGTGTACGGGCCGCTGGGGCTGCTCGTTCCGGTGCTTCTGGTGGTGGTGTTCCTGCTGGCCGGCACCGGCGCGGTGACCGCCCTGGCGTTACTGGTGGGGCTGCCGGCACCGGCTGTCGCATTCGGCCTGGGCTGGCTCGCGGTGGGCCGTTGCTTCCCGCCCGGTCCCGGGGAGCGGGTGGACCGTACGCCACGGTTCGGCGCGCTGGCCTGCCTGGTCCCGGCCGTGGTGGTGAACGCGGGGATCGTGCTGGCGATGCTGTCTTCCTGAGCGACCGTCCGGTCAGCGAATGATCAGCGCCATCGCCTCGGCCCGGGACTTGGCGTCGCGCTGCAGGGTGCCACGCACCGCGGACGTGATCGTCTTGGCGCCGGATTTCTGGATGCCCCGCATCGCCATGCACATGTGTTCGCACTCGAGAACGACTACCACGCCACGCGGCTCCAGCCGCTTCATCAGCAGGTCCGCGATCTGCGAGGTGAGTCGCTCCTGCACCTGGGGCCGTCGGGCGAACACCTCGACCAGCCGGGCCAGCTTGGACAGCCCGGTGATCCGCCCGTCGGGGCCGGGGATGTAGCCGATGTGGGCACTGCCCCGGAAGGGCAGCAGGTGGTGCTCGCAGAGGCTCATCACGTCGATGTCCCGGACCAGCACCAGTTCCTCGTGGTTGGCCTCGAAGGTGGTGGTGAGCACGGTGGCCGGGTCGACGCGCAGGCCGGCGAAGAGTTCCGCGTAGGCCCGGGCTACCCGGGCCGGGGTCTGCTGGAGTCCGTCGCGGTCCGGGTCCTCCCCGACCGCGATGAGGATCTCGCGGACCGCCTTCTCGATCCGGCCGAGGTCCATGGTGTCCTCGACGGGACGGCCGGTGAGCCGGCCGTTGATCAGCCGGGCGGCGATGTAGTCGAGGCCGTCGGTGTCGGGTTCGGTGGCGGAGGCGGCCAGTCCCCGCTGGGGGGAACTGGCCGCCGTGTCGTCGGTGCTCAGTGCGAACCGTCCGAGGAGTTGTTCGAGCTGACGCCACCAACCGTTGCCTGCGCGCCGTCGGCCTCGGCCTGCACCTTCAGCGCGTCCTTCTCGGCCGGGGTGAGCACGGGCGGCTCGGTGGAGGGCTGCCGCTTACCGAAGCCGTTGTACGGGGCCATCGGCGGACGCTTCACCACCCGGGCGCAGATCCGGGCCATGTCGGCGGTGGAGAGGGTTTCCTTCTCCATCAGCTCGAGCACGATGTTGTCCAGGACGTCCCGGTACTCGACCAGGATCTCCCAGGCCTCGTCGTGGGCCAGTTCGATCAGGGCCCGCATCTCGCCGTCGATCTCGGCCGCGACCGCGTCGGAGTAGTCCCGCTCGTGGCCCATGTTGCGACCGAGGAACGGCTCGTCCCCGCTGGTGCCGTACTTGATCGCACCGAGCTTGGAGCTCATGCCGTACTGGGTGATCATCGCGCGGGCCAGTGCGGTGGCCTTCTCGATGTCATTGCCGGCACCGGTGGTGGGCTCGTGGAAGACGAGTTCCTCGGCGGCCCGGCCGCCCAGCGCGTAGGCCAGGGTGTCGACCATCTCGGCGCGGGTCTGGGTGTACTTGTCCTCCGTGGGCAGCACCAGGGTGTGGCCCAGGGAGCGACCGCGGGACAGGATCGTCACCTTGTGCACCGGTGCGGCGTGCGGCAGCGCCCAGGCGACAAGCGCGTGCCCACCCTCGTGGTACGCGGTGATCTTCTTTTCCTGGTCGCTCATCACCCGGGTGCGCCGTTGCGGGCCGGCGATCACGCGGTCGATCGACTCCTCGAGCGAGTCGTTGGAGATGGCCCGCTGGTCCTTGCGGGCGGTCAGCAGGGCCGCCTCGTTGATCACGTTGGCGAGGTCGGCGCCGCTGAAGCCCGGCGTCCGCTTGGCCACCGAGTCGAGGTCGACGTCGGGCGTGAACGGCTTGCCCTTGGCGTGCACCCGCAGGATGGCCTTGCGGCCTTCCATGTCGGGGGCGTCGACCGGGATCTGCCTGTCGAACCGGCCCGGGCGCAGCAGCGCCGGGTCGAGGATGTCCGGCCGGTTGGTGGCGGCGATCAGGATGACGCCGCCCTTGACGTCGAAGCCGTCCATCTCGACGAGGAGCTGGTTCAGGGTCTGCTCGCGCTCGTCGTGGCCGCCGCCCATACCCGCACCACGGTGCCGGCCGACGGCGTCGATCTCGTCGACGAAGACGATCGCGGGTGCGTTCGCCTTGGCCTGCTCGAACAGGTCGCGGACCCGGCTGGCACCGACACCGACGAACATTTCCACGAAGTCGGAACCGGAGATCGAGTAGAACGGCACCCCGGCCTCGCCGGCCACCGCCCGGGCGAGCAGCGTCTTACCGGTACCGGGCGGGCCGAAGAGGAGCACGCCCTTCGGGATCTTCGCGCCGAGCGCCTGGTACTTCGCCGGGTTCTGCAGGAAGTCCTTGATCTCGTGCAGCTCCTCGACAGCCTCCTCGGAGCCCGCCACGTCGGCGAACGTCGTCTTCGGCGTGTCCTTGGTGATCATCTTCGCCTTGGACTTGCCGAAGTTGAGCACCCTGGAGCCGCCGCCCTGCATCTGCGACATGAAGAACAGCAGCAGCAGCACGAGCAGCACGATGGGAAGCAGGTTGACAAGCAGACTGACCCAGATGCTGTCGGACGACACCTCGGTGTCCGCCGGCCCGGTGACCCGGTTGTTGGCCTTGGCCTCGAGGACCTGGTTCCAGACCTCGTTGCCGACCTCGTAGGGGAACTGGGCCTCGATCAGCTTCGTGGTGGTGTCGCCGAACTCGGTCTCCTCGGCAAGCTCGAGCTGGATCGTCTGTTCCTTGTCCTGGAAGACGACCTTCTCGATGCCGCCCTTGTTGAGCTGGTCGAGCGCGACGGACGTGTCCACCCGGTGGTAGCTGGGTCCACCGGTGAACAACTGACTGAGCACGACGGCGCCGAGGATGACCAGGATGACCCAGAACACCGGTCGGCGGAAGAAACGCGTACGTTCCATGCTGTTGTCGAGCGCCGAGACGCCCGCATCCTCCTGATCGACGTCCTGACCGACTGTGGGTGTCGCCGCCTGGGCGGCTGCCGGAGCCGCCGTGCGGGCCGGCCTCGACCCCGGGGCGCGATTGCCGCGCCACGGTCATTCGACGGTACACCGTGCGAGACCGATATGAGCTGGCGAGCCCAGCACTTACGCGCACGGCGAACCGGATGTCAGCCGACGTGGCCCGGAGTCGGATCCCCGGGTCACCGTCGTCAAAGGTAGTCCGATCAGCTGAAAGTCGGCTGAACGTCGGGTGGGCGCGCCCGGAGACGGCACCGGGCGGGCGGCGTGGCGGCCGGGCCGGTGGCCTGGTGACGGCGCGACGCGACGGGTACCGGCGTGGTCAGGAGCGGGCGTAGACCTCCGGCTTGAGCACTCCCACGTAGGGCAGCTCCCGGTAGCGCTCACCGAAGTCGAGCCCGTACCCGACGACGAACTCGGTCGGGATGTCGAAACCCACGTACCTGACCGGCACCGTCACCTTTACCGCGTCCGGCTTGCGGAACAGGGCGACCACCTCGACGCTCGCCGCCGACCGCGACTCCAGATAGCGCAGCAGCCAGGACAGCGTCAGCCCGGAGTCGACGATGTCCTCCACGACGACGACGTGCCGACCGGCGATGTCCCGGTCGAGATCCTTGAGGATGCGCACCACTCCGGAGGAGGTGGTGCCCTGCCCGTACGAGGAGATGGCCATGAAGTCCAGCTCGGCCGGGGGTCCGTGCCGGCCCAGCGCCCGGGCGAAGTCGGCCATGAACATGACCGCGCCCTTGAGCACGCAGACGAGCAGTAGCCCGTCGGAGACGTGGGCGTAGTCCGCGGAGACCTGCTTGGCCAGTTCCGCGGTCTTCTCGCGGATCTGCGCCTCAGAAATGATCACGTGGTCGATGTCGGCGTCGTACCAGGAGCCGTCAGCCATGTCCCTAGCCTGCCGTACGCCCCGGGTTCGCCGTCGGCGGGGCCGCCCGTTTCGGGGCGACCCCGCCCGGTGATTTTTCGGATGAATGGAACATTCACCTCAGCAGGAGTGGGACTGCCACCTGCGGCCTCCGTCGGAGGGCTTCCAGTCCGCGGAGTCACGACTGTCGGCGGTCAGCCCCAGCGCGGACAGCAGGGCGAGGGAGAGGAAGAAGAGCAGGAAGAACAGGAAACCCATGGCGGCGCTCGCTTTCTGACGTCTGCGGTTGTCGTGTCGCCGCCGGTGCGCACCGGACACCTGTCAGTCTGCGCACCCCGCCAGCCTCCGGACAGTGGCAGTGATGCCAGTCCTGCTCGATTTCCTGCCACTCGTGTGGTTACCCTCGTCACATGCTTCGTTCAGTCGCCGTACTCGTCCTGGACGGGGTCGCTCCGTTCGAACTCGGCGTACTCGCTGAGGTGTTCGGCACCGACCGCACCGCCGACGGGCTGCCCGGCTACCGCTTCGACGTGTGTGGACCCCAGCGGGCCCCGGTACGTACCTCGGCCGGCTTTCACCTGGTGCCCAACGCCGACCTGGCACCGCTGGAGCAGGCGGACCTGGTGGCCGTACCGGCACACGACCCCGCCACCACCGCCCCGGCCGAGGTCCACGAGGCGCTACGGCGGGCCGCCGACCGGGGTGCGTACCTGTTCAGTGTGTGTGCCGGCGCGTACCTGCTGGGCGAGGCGGGACTGCTCGACGGCCGGGAGTGCACCACCCACTGGCGACACGTCGACGAGTTGCAGCGCCGGCACCCGAGCGCCCGGGTGCGCTGCAACTCGCTATACGTGCAGGACGGCCGCCTGCTCACCAGCGCGGGCACCGCCGCCGGCATCGACGCCTGCCTGCACCTGGTCCGCCAGGAGCACGGCTCGGCCACCGCCACCCGGCTCGCCCGACGGATGGTGGTGCCACCGCACCGCGACGGCGGACAGGCCCAGTACATCGAGGCGCCGATCCCGAAGGCACCGGAGGCGCCCACCCTGGAACCGGTGCTTGAATGGCTGATGGGGCATCTGGACCGGCAGACCACCGTCGACGAGTTGGCCGCACGCGCCGGGATGGCGCCCCGGACGTTCGCCCGCAGGTTCCGTGCCGAGACCGGCACCACGCCGCATGACTGGCTGACCAACCAACGCGTGCTGCTGGCCCGCCGGCTGTTGGAGGACACCGCGCTGACCGTGGAGGCGGTCGCCGATCGGGCCGGCTTCGGCGACGCCGCCGCCCTGCGGCACCACTTCACCCGCCGGGTGGGTGCCACCCCACAGGCTTACCGCACCACGTTTCGCGACCGGACGCTCACCGGCTGACCGGACGGTCGGACGGTCGCGCGGGGTCAGAAGCCTCCGGCGCCGCCGTCGACCCGGGACTCGGAACCGACGAGGTAACCCCCGTCGGCGCGTCGCCAGATCGCCTGGCCGTGGCCGAAGACCGTGGGATCGGGCGCGACGACCACCTGGTGGCCCCGGGCCCGCAGGTCGGCCACCAGGGCCGCGCCGTCGGGCCCCACGGTCAGCTGCTCCTCGACCAGCAGCGAGCGCCCCGCATGCCAGTACCAGCGCGGGGCGTCCAGCGCCGCCTGCGGGTCGAGACCCGCGTCCAGGGTCCCCGAGACCAGTTGGACGTGACCCTGCGGCTGCATGTGCCCGCCCATCACCCCGAACGGCCCCACCGGCGCGCCCTGTCGGGTCAGGAACCCGGGGATGATCGTGTGGTACGGCCGCTTCGCCGGGCCGACCACGTTGGGGTGGCCCGCGTCGAGCCGGAAGCCGAGACCGCGGTTCTGCAGCGCGAAGCCGTACCCGGGCAGCACCACGTGCGAGCCGAAGGCGAGGTAGGTGGACTGGATCAGGCTGACCATCATGCCGCCCTCGTCGGCCGTGCAGAGGTAGACCGTCCCACCGCGCTCCGGTGCGCCGGCCACCGGGTCGGCCGCCGTCTCGGTGACCGCCGCTCGGTGCCGCGCCAGGTGTTCGGGGCTGAGCAGCCCGGGCGGGACCGGGGCAAGGTCGGGATCGGCGACGTGGGCGTGCGCGTCGGCGAAGCCGAGCTTGACCGCCTCGATCTGCCGGTGCAGCCACCGCGACCTGTCGGCCGGGTCGAAACCGTCCAGGATGCCCAGGGCGAGCAGGGCGGCCAGGCCCTGCCCGTTCGGTGGCAGCTCCCAGACCTCGTGGCCCCGGTAGCGCACCGACACCGGATCGACCCAGACGCTGGCATGGGCGGCCAGGTCGGCCGCGGTGAGCAACCCGCCGGTACGGGCGGCGTGCTCGGTAAGCGCCGCGGCGATGCGCCCGTGGTAGAACTCCGCCGCCCGACTGTCGGCGATCAGTCGTAGCGTCCGTGCCGCGTCCGGGTTGCGCCATCGCTCGCCCGCTCGGGGCGCCCGCCCGCCAGGTGCGAACACCCGCCCGAACTCCGCGTACTCGGGACCGGTCAGGCCGGCGTGCCCGGCGACCGCCCGGGACCAGGCCGCCGCGGTCGCGGTGGAGACGGGGTACCCCTGCTCGGCGTAGCCGACGGCGTCGGCGAAGAGGTCCGCGAACGGCAGCGATCCGAACCGTTCGTGCAGGTCACGCCAGCCCGCCGGCACCCCCGGCACGGTCACCGGCAACCAGCCCCGGGCCGGCATCGCCGGGCCGACCGCCTGTGCGCCTCCCAGCGCGTCGGCGGGCTCGGCACCTCGACCGCCGGTCGCCGCGAGCACCAGGTCCCGGGTCAGCCCGGCGGGCGATCGACCGGAGGCGTTCAAGCCGTGCAGCCGCTCGCCGTCCCAGACGATGGCGAAGAGGTCACCGCCGATGTCGTTGGAGGGTGGTTGCACGACCGTGAGCGTGCTGGCGGTGGCCAGCGCGGCGTCCACGGCGTTGCCACCGCGCCGCAGCACGGCCAGGCCGGCGGCGGCGGCCAGCGGCTGGCTGGTGGCCACGGCGGCACGCGGGGCGTACAGCGGTTGCCGGGGCTGGATCATCCTTCGACGACCGCCTCGTCGGGCGTGGTCCCCGCTGCCTGAGGTGCCGGCACCCGGCCGGTCGGCGTCGCCGGTGGTACCTCCGGCACCAGCCGGTCGGCGCGACGGAGCACCCGCAGCCCGCCCGGCAGGTAGCTGGCCCGTTGGCCACGCCACGCCGTGACCAATGCGTCGAGCGCGGCGATGTGACGATGCGACAGTGCGGCCGGCGGCGCACCCAGCTCGTGAGCCCAGGCGCGCAGCACCCGACCGCGCACCGCGGGTGCCAGGCCCGTCAGCGCACCGGTGGCCAGTCCACCGTCGGGATGCCGGGCCTGGCTCAACGCCGTGTCGGCGAGTTCGTCGAGGACCGCGTTGTCCGCCGCCACCAGCGCGGCGGTCCGGGCGAGGTTGTCCAGCACGCCCGGACCGAGCGCCCGGATCAGCACCGGCAGCACGTCGGCCCGGACCCGGGAGCGGGCGTACGCCGGGTCGCTGTTGTGCGGGTCGTCCCAGGTCGCCAGTCCGAGGGCCGTGCAGGCGGCGCGGGTCTCCGCCCGCCCGATCTCCAACAGCGGTCGTACCAGGGGGGTGCCGGCCAGGTCCCGGCGGACCGGCATGCCGGCGAGTCCACGCGGGCCGGCGCCCCGCGCCAGCGCGAGCAGCACCGTCTCGGCCTGGTCGTCGCGGGTGTGGCCGGTGAGCAGCGCCGAAGCGCCGTGCCGCCCGGCGACCTCGGCCAACGCCTGGTAGCGGGCGTCGCGGGCGGCCGCCTCGGGACCACCGGACCGGCCGGCGACCTCGACCCGGACCACCTCCACCGGCGCCAGACCGGCCTCCTCCGCCCAGCGCGCCACCGCTTCGGCCCGGCGCCGCGACCCGGTTTGCAGCCCGTGATCGACGGTGACCAGCCCGGCGGCGCGGCCCGCCCGAGGTGCCACGAACGCGGTGGCCGCGGCCAGGGCGAGCGAGTCGGCGCCGCCCGAGCAGGCGACCAGCACCGGACCATCGGTCGGCAGGTCGGCCAGGGCACGACGGACCGCGATCCGGATCGCGGCCACCGGCGGGGCGAGCGGCGCCATCGGTGCGGCGACGCGCTCAGCCGGCGGTCGGCACCGGGCCGACCGGCCCGTGCACCCGCGCCACCCAGGCGTCCGGTTCGCTCAGCTCGGACAGCCGGGGCAGGGTCAGCGGCGACTCGAAGACCCGGTTGAAGCCGGCCATGCCGACCCGGTCCACCACGGCGTGGACGAACTTGCGACCCTCGGCGTACTGCCGCATCTTGACGTCGATGCCGATCAGCCGCCGGATCGCCTTCTCCACCGGGTTGCCGGCCTCGCGCCGCCGGTTGAAGCCGGCCCGGATCCGCTCCACGCTCGGAATCACCTGCGGGCCGACGCCATCCATCACGAACTCGGCGTGCCCCTCCAGCAGGGTCATCAGGGCGGTGAGCCGGTCCAGCACGGCCCGCTGCCCCGGGGTCTGCACGATGTCCAGCACACTGGACCGGCTCTGCGGGTCACGGACCGCGTCAGCGAGGGTGCTCACCCCCCGGCGCAGCCGCTCCAGCAGGTGCTCGCCACCCTGCGCGGCGTCGACGAACGCCTGCACCTCACCGAGGAAGTAGGCCCGCATCCAGGGCACGGCGGTGAACTGTGTCCGGTGGGTCACCTCGTGCAGACAGACCCAGAGCCGGAAGTCGCGCGGATCCGCGCCCAGCTTGCGCTCCACCTCGACGATGTTCGGCGCGACAAGCAGCAGTTGCCCCGGGTCGGCGGAGAAGACCTCGTACTGCCCGAGGACCCGGCCGGAGAGGTAGGCGAGCACGGTGCCGGCCTGCACCCCGGTCACCCGGGAACCGATCGCCTCGGTGAGCGCACCTGGCTGCTTGTCCTGAGAGAGTCGGCCGACCAGCGGGGTGATCACCTCGCGGAGGCCGGCCACGTTTGCCGCCGCCCAGTCACGCCTGTCGACCACCCGCACCGGTGGATGAGTGACCTGCGAGGTCAGCCCGGTGTAGTCGGCGACGTGCCCGGCCGCCTCGTCGGTCAACCGGCGCAGCTCGGAAACCACAGCGGTGGCCTCGTCGTACGTCACCCGGGGGCCCGACTTGCCCAGAGCCCCCGCCGTCGCGGTGGCCAGATCCCAGTCCACGAACTGCGCCATGCAACCCACCGTACCCGCGCCGCGACACCCCACCCGGCGGGCCGGCGCGGTACCGGTCCGTCGGCCGGCCCCGCGACGGACCGTGGCGGGGTCGGCCGCGACCTGCTCCACCAGGGCGTGAGCAGCCTTCCGACCGGTGGCGCGACCGCTCAGCGACAGCCGCAGCCGGCGAGGGCGGCGGCGATCCTGTCCAGCGCCGCCCGGGCCGGCTCCATCCCGTCCGGCGGCACGTCGTCGGTGAGCACGGCGAAGGTGAGCAGGCGTCCTTCGGCGGTGGTCACCACCCCCGCGATGGCGTGCACCCGGGTCAACGTGCCGGTCTTGGCGCGGACCACACCGGCACCGGCGGCCGTACCGGGCGCCGCGCCGTACCTGTCGCGCAGGGTGCCGGACCAGCCGCCGACCGGCAGCCCGCCGAAGATGCCGGCGAGTTCGGGTCGGTCGGGGCTGGCCGCGAGGGCCAGCAGCTCGGTCAGCAGGACCGGACTGATCAGGTTCTTCCGGGACAGTCCGCTGCCGTCGGCGAGGGCGAGTCCACTCGCCGGTAGGGCCAGCTCGGACACCACCTCAGCCATCGCCGCCGCAGCACCGGCGAAGGAGGCCGGGCGGTCCCGGGCCAGTGCCACCTGGCGGGCCAGCGCCTCGGCGACGATGTTGTCACTCTCGCTGATCATGATGTCGACCAGCCGGATCAGCGGCGGCGATTGCACCACGCCAAGTTCGGTGCCGGGTTCGCGGCTGCCGGCCGGGTCGGTCGCCTCGGTCGGGGCCGGCGGGGCGGTGCCCTTGCGTACGGCGTCGGTCGGCACCCCGAGCAGTTTCGCGAACGCACGGCCGGCGACCAGGTCCGGTTGGGCAACCCGTTCGGCCCACCCCTGACCAGCCTTCGGATCCTTACGCGCTCCGTCGAGCATCAGTGCGGTGATCGCCCCGCCGTAGCCGCCGGTGGGAATGTCGTCGTCCCAGCCGGGTCCGTACACCGGACCGGAGTAGCGCGAGGAGTCGACGACGATGCTCGTGGGTGCGACCCCGCCCAGCGCCGTACGGACCTGATCGGCCAGGTCGGTGAGGCTGGCCGCGCCCGGGTAGAAGCCCTTCGCGTCGGCTGCCAACGTCGGGTCTCCCCCGCCGACCAGCACCACCTCGCCAGGCTGCGCACCGGCCACCACCCGGGTCGGGATCCGATGGCCGGGGCCTTGTGCGGTCAACACCGTCACGGCGGTCAGCAGCTTGGTCACCGAGGCCGGCACGGTCCCTTCACCGCCGCCGCGATCGAAGAGCGCCTCCCCGGTGAGCGCGTCGGCCACCGCCACGTTGACCCGGCCGCCGAGCGCGGCGTCGCCGATCAACGGTTCGAGCGCGACACGCAGCCCGGCCGCGCTCGGCGACGGTGCACCGATGTCCGCCGCGGCCAGCACCGCGAGCGGCGCGGACTCCACCGCCTCGGTGGCCACAGGTGTCCCGGGCGCGTCGCCCAACCAGCGGCCCACCGGCCCGGGCCGGACCACGACCAGGCCCACCGCGACCAGCACGAGCACCAGCACGGCGGCGAGCACCAGGGGGAGCCGTCGGCGCGGTGACGGGCCGACCGGTGGCGGCACGACACCGGTCGGCGGGTGGCCCGGAGTGCCGGCAGCTGACACTCCCGGCGCCGGACTCACCGGCACGGACGCCGATCCGGTCGGCGGGGCGGCCGGGCTCGTCGGGGCGGCAGCACCAGGCCCGGCGGCCGGACTCGTCGGGACGGCGGCACCGGGCGCGACGGCCCGGCCGGAGGCGGTACCCCTGGGTGGCGTCGCCGACGGCGAAGCGGCCGAGGGCGGATTCGCCTCGGACCGGTTCATGGACGTGGGTGCGACGGGTGGCGTCGGCGGTTGCGGCCGGAGGACCTGCGCGTCCGGCACCGGCACCCGTCCGGCCGGCTTCGCCAGCGGTTTGTCGTCACCGCCCTCGGCGGAACCACCTGGACGGTAGTGTGAATCTTCCCTCCCCACGACCCCCTCCTCCCCCACCGGGAACCGGCCTGGGTGACACTACTTCGGTCCGAAGACTATGCGGCGGCCGGAGTCGGCGGGTTGGCATTCGCCCGCCCGGCTCCGCCGCCGGTTCCGTCAAGCCAGCGTGGGCCAACGAGGGAGCGTGCAGATGGATTTCGACGTCACGGTTGAGATCCCCAAGGGTCACCGCAACAAGTACGAGGTGGACCACGTGACCGGGCGGATCCGGCTGGACCGTACCCTCTTCACCTCCACGCAGTATCCGGCCGACTACGGCTTCATCGAGGGCACCCTGGGCGAGGACGGCGACCCGCTGGACGCCCTGGTGCTGGTACCCGAGCCGACCTTCCCGGGCTGTCTGATCCGGTGCCGCACGATCGGCATGTTCCGGATGACGGACGAGAAGGGCGGCGACGACAAGGTCCTCTGCGTCCCCTACGAGGACCCCCGGCAGGAGCACCTGCGCGACATCCACCACCTCGGGGAGTTCGACCGGCTGGAGATCCAGCACTTCTTCGAGGTGTACAAGGATCTTGAGCCGGGCAAGTCGGTCGAGGGCGCGACCTGGGTGGGGCGGACCGAGGCCGAGGCCGAGATCCAGGCTTCGTACCGGCGGGCCAGGGAGGCCGAGGCGCGGGGCGAGTCCACACACTGACGGGGTTCGAGGGTCGCGCAGGCCGCGTTGCACAGGACCGTGCCCGAGCCCTGTGGAACGCGGCCTAACCGAGCAGTCCCCGGGCCCGCTCGTAGAGGCCCAGCACGGCGCAGGCGATCGGCACCACCGAGACCACCAGCAGGGTGTCGGTGAGGTCGGCGACCCGCCCGACGTACGGGGAGACCGGCCGGCGGGCGTACGTCGTACCGCCGGCCACCACCAGTAGCGCGACAAGCAGTCCACCGGTGACCAGGGTCAGCCGGACCGCCGCGTCGGCGGCCCCGGCCAGCACTGCGCCGAGGACCGCGTACCCGGCCAGGCCGGCGAGGACCGGCGCCACCCGGTGCCGGACCGTCATGAAGAGCCGGGCGCGTAGCAGCAGCACTGTCGAGGTCACCCCGACCAGCAGCCAACCGGCCATGCCACCGGTACTGGCAAGGATCACCGTCGCGCCCACGGCCAGCACGGCCTGGCCGATCAGCATGCCGGTGAGCATCTCCTCGGTACGGGCCACGGCCGCCTGCACCCGACCACGGTCCGGCAGGTCACGGGCCCGGTCCGAGTCGTCCGGCGGGTCGGTGGGCAGGGTGATCGGCGGCAACGGCACCTTGCCCAGCCGGATGGCCAGCAGCGGGACGGCCCCGACGGCGAAGGTCAGCACGCAGAGCAGGACCGCGGCCACGCCGGCCGGGCCGAGCAGCAGGCCACCGAGGGCGGCCGATCCGCCGCCCGCGCCGACCACCGTGCCGGCCACGAAGATCCGCAGTCGGCTGGCCACCCCGACAAGCCCCAGCACCGAGGCGAGCAGCAGCGCCACCGACCCGGCGAGCAACTCCGGAGCGCCCACCCAGCGCAGCGCGCCGACCGGCCCGACCGGGTCGCCCGAGCTGACGGCGAGGGCGCCGGCCAACGCCGCGTAGGGCAGCGCGTGACCGCCGAGAGCGGCGCCGGCCACCCCGTCGCCCTGTGCCCGGGACAGCACGGTGCCGGCCAGCACCAGCAGACCCGCCACGACTGTCGCGGCCGGCCAGCCGGCCGGGTCGCCGGGCCCACCGGCGGCCAGGGCGAGCAGGCCGACGGCGAGCGGAACACCGGCACCGGCCAGCGCCGCCGCCCGGGTCGCACCGGGTGACCAGGCGCCGCCCCGCCGCCGGGCGGCGTCGGCGATGGCCTCCACCACGTCGTCGTACTCGAACTCGGGCCACTCGGTGCGAGCCGGCACCAGGTGCAGCACCTCGCCGTCGCGGACCCCCTGGGCGAGCAGCGCCTGCCCGCCGGCCAACACGCTGCCGTCGGCCCGCCGGAGCAACCAGCCACCGTGCTGTTCCCCGTCGTCGGCGAGCCCGTCACCGGCGTGCCGCAGCACCTCGGGCAGCAGCTCGGCGAGGGGCACCTGCTCCGGTAGCGCCACGTCGACCCGTCGTCGGGGCGTGCTGACGGTGACCCGGGCGAGCCCGACTGCCATCGACTGATCTCCATCCCGAGCGGGTCTGCTGCTGCGCGAACGACAGGACTTTACCTACGATGAGCCAGGCTCGGGTTACCGTGCGCAGTCGGGAGGTCGTGTGTCCACTGTCGTCATCCGGCGGCCGGCGCGACGCCCAGCACCCGAGATACCCGTCGGTGACCTGCCGGTGCAGGCACCCCCGGAGATTCCGGCCGGCACCGGCGCCCGCTGGCACCAGCTGCTGATGGTGCTGCCGATGATCGGCGGTACGGTCGCGATGGCGATGATGTTCGGCCGGGGCGGCGGGGCCTACGCGTACGTGGTCGGCGGCATGTTCGGCCTCTCCTCCCTGGCGATGCTGGCGACCTCCTGGGGCAGTGCCTCGGGCAGCCCGAAGAAGTCCGAGATGATGGCTGCCCGTCGGGAGTACCTGCGGCACCTGGCGACCCTGCGGCGGCAGGTTCGGCAGACCGCGGCACGGCAACGCGCCGGCCTCTGCTACCGGCACCCCGATCCGTCGTTGCTCTGGTCGACGGTGCACAGTCACCGGGTCTGGGAGCGGCGCCCCACGGACCCGGACTTCGCGGTGGTCCGGGTCGCCGTCGGGCCGCAGACCCTGGCCACGCCGTTGGTGCCGCCGGTCACCCGCCCGCTTGAGGAACTGGAACCGATGACGGCGGGCGCGCTGCGTCGCTTCCTGGACGCGTACTCGGTGGTGCCCGACCTGCCGGTGGCCCTCTCGCTGCGCAGCTTCGCCCGGGTCTTCGTCCGGGCCGCTCCGGTCGGCCCCACCGGGTCGCCGGCCGCGCAGGCGCTGGCCAGGGCCATCCTCACCCAGCTCGCGGTCTTCCACGCCCCGGACGAGCTGCTTGTCGCCATCTGCGCCGGGCCGGAACGACGCGGTCGCTGGGAGTGGGTCAAGTGGTTGCCGCACGCCCAGCACCCCACCCGCACCGACGCCCTCGGTCCGGTACGGCTGGTGGCCAGCTCCGCGGTGGAGCTGGAACGACTGCTCGACCGGGTGCTGGCCAGCCGGTCGAGGTTCAGCCCGGCCGGCGCGGCCACGCAAGGGCCGCACCTGGTGATCGTGCTCGACGGCGGTGACCTCACCGGTGCCACCGAACTGGTCGGGGACGGCGGCATCGACGCGGTGACCCTGATCGACCTGGACACCCCGCCGCCGCGCCTGCTCGACCGGTTCGCGTTGCTGCTGGAGCTACGCAACGGCCGACTCCACTCGCACTCCTCGGACGGACCGGCCGAGGTCGGCACGGCCGACGGGCTGGAGGTCGCCGAGGCCGAGGCGGTGGCGCGCCGGCTGGCACCACTGCGGCTGGCCGCCGCGCGGGGTGCCGAGCCCGCACCTGGCGTCGAGCCGGGACTGCCGGAACTGCTCGGCATCGGCGAGCCGGCGGGCTTCACCGCCGAGCAGGGCTGGATTCCGAGGTCGGCACGGGACCAGCTGCGGGTGCCGATCGGCGTCGGCGTGGACGGCGGCGCGGTCGAGTTGGACCTGAAGGAGTCGGCGCAGGGCGGCATGGGCCCGCACGGGCTGCTGATCGGCGCCACCGGCTCCGGCAAGTCCGAGCTGCTTCGTACGCTGGTGCTCGGGCTGGCCGCCACCCACTCCGCCGAGCAGCTCAACTTCGTGCTTGTCGACTTCAAGGGCGGGGCCACCTTCGCGCCCTTCGACCGGCTGCCACACACCGCCGCCGTGATCACCAACCTGGCCGACGCGTTGCCGCTCGTCGACCGGATGGTCGATGCGATAAACGGCGAGCTGGTCCGCCGGCAGGAACTGCTGCGCCGCGCCGGCAACTTCGCCGGCCTGCGCGACTACGAGCGGGCCCGGATGGCCGGCAGCCCGCTGGCCCCGCTGCCGTCGCTGCTGCTGATCTGCGACGAGTTCTCCGAACTGCTGTCGGCCAAGCCCGATTTCATCGACCTGTTCGTGCAGATCGGCCGGCTGGGCCGGTCACTCGGGGTGCACCTGCTGCTGGCCAGCCAGCGGCTGGAAGAGGGACGACTGCGCGGGCTGGACACCCACCTGTCGTACCGGATCGGTCTGCGGACCTTCTCCTCGTTGGAGTCCCGTACGGTGCTCGGGGTGCCCGACGCGCACGAGCTGCCCCCGTCGCCGGGGCACGGCTACCTGCGCTTCGGCACCGAGCCGCTGCTGCGGTTCAAGACCGCGTACGTCTCCGGGCCGGTGCGCCGGCGCGCCCTGGCGACCGACGCGGCCGGAGCCGAACGCCCCCGGCTGCTCGCCTTCTCCACCCATGTCACACCCGTGCCGCAGCCGCCCACCCCACCCGCCGACGACGACGGGGCGGCTGCCACCGAGACCCTGCTGCAGCTGCTGGTCGACCGGCTGGCCGGGCAGGGCACGCCAGCGCACCAGGTGTGGCTGCCGCCGCTCGACGCTGCCCCGACCCTGGACGAACTGGTCGGTCCGCTCACGGTCGACCCCGTCCGGGGGCTGACCTTCGGCAATCCCGAACTGCACGGCGCTCTCCAGGTGCCGGTGGCCGTCGTCGACCGGCCGTACGAGCAACGCCGCGACCTGCTGTGGTTGGCGCTGGACGGCGCGGCCGGCCACATCGCAGTGGTCGGTGGCACGCAGAGCGGCAAGTCCACCGCGCTGCGTACGCTGGTCTGCGCGTTGGCCCTCACCCACACGCCGGCCGAGGCGCAGGTCTACTGCCTCGACTTCGGTGGCGGCGGGCTGGCCTCGGTACGCGGCCTGCCCCATGTCGGCGGGGTCACCGGTCGGGCCGACCCCACGGGCGTACGCCGCACCGTGGGCGAGATGTCCACCCTGCTCGCCGATCGGGAGCGCCGCTTCGCCGAACTGGGCGTGGAGTCGATGGCCACCTGGCGGCAGCGACGCGGCGGCACCGACGCGGGCGGTGCCGACCAGTTCGGCGACGTGTTCCTCGTCGTCGACGGGTGGACGACCCTGCGTGCCGAGTACGACGACCTGGAGCCACTGATCACCGACCTGGCGACCCGGGGACTCTCCTACGGCGTGCACGTGGTGGCCACCGCGGTGCGTTGGCTGGATTTCCGGCCCGCCATCCGGGACCTCTTCGGCTCGCGGCTGGAGCTACGCCTCGGTGATCCGTCCGACTCGGTTGTCGCCCGACGGGCGGCGGCGCATGTGCCGGAGCAGACCCCGGGACGCGGCATCACCTCGGAGAGCCTGCACTTCCTCACCGCGCTGCCCCGGACGACCGACACCGACACCGCCGAGTTGGTCAAGCAGGTGAGCAGCGCGTGGTCCGGTCCGGTCGCACCCCGGGTCCGGCTGCTCCCGGCCGTCCTGCCGTACCCGGACCTCGACCTCGACGCCACGACGGGGCTGCGGATCCCGGTCGGTGTCGCCGAGGCGGATCTACGTCCGGTGGTCCTCGACTTCGGCACCGAGCCGCATCTGGTGGTCTACGGCGACGCCGAGAGCGGCAAGTCGTCGTTCCTGCGCGCCCTGGCCACCTCGATCGTCACCCGGTTCACGCCGGAGCAGGCGCGGGTGATCCTGGTGGACTACCGGCGCAGCCTGCTCGGCACCATCTCCACGGAACACCTGATCGGCTACGGCACCGCGGCGGCGCACACCGCCGACCTGGTCGAGTCGGCCGCCGGTTACCTACAGGGCCGCACACCGGGCCCGCAGGTCAGCCCGGCGGAGTTGCGGGCCCGGTCGTGGTGGTCCGGCCCGGAACTGTTCGTGCTTGTCGACGACTACGACCTGGTGGCGAGCGGGCCGGCGAACCCGCTGCGGGCGCTGGAGGAGCACCTGCCGCACGCCCGTGACGTCGGACTGCACCTGGTGCTGGCGCGCCGTTCCGGCGGCGCCGCCCGCGCCCAGTACGAGCCGCTGGTGCAGCGGTTACGTGAACTGTCCACCTCGGGCCTGGTGATGTCGGGCAGCCCGGAGGAGGGCGCCCTGGTCGGTCCGGTCCGTCCGGGCCCGCTGCCGCCCGGACGCGGCCGGCTGTTCACCCGACGCGAGGGCGTACGCCTGGTCCAACTGGCGCACCTGCCGCCACAGTGACGTCGACTCCACGGAACGTCCCTGTAAGCGGGGCGGAACCGGTAATCTCCGATCGTCATGTGTCCCGCGACGAATGGCTGAGGATGTGACCAGGCTGCGGCACAGCCGCCCGCCGATGGCAGGCCGGTTCGCCAACCGCGCGCTGCTCGCGGCGGCCGCCACCGCGCTGTCGGCCGTCGTCGCGGTCGTGCCCGCCGCCGCCGTGCCGGTCCACGCTCCCGCGCCCGGCACACCGGTGGCCTACAACCCCGACTCGACGCAACGCGCCGATCAGGTCCGCGACGAGCAGTGGCAGCTCGACAAGCTGGGCGCGCGGACGGCATGGCGTACCTCGACCGGGCGCGGCGTGGTCGTGGCCGTGATCGATTCCGGGGTGGACGGTTCCCACCCGGACCTGACCGGTCAGGTGCTGCCCGGGCTCGACCTGGTCGCGCCGAACGGAGCGACCGAACCGGACCCGGTCGGACACGGCACGACGGTGGCCGGCCTGATCGCGGGTCGCAACGACGATCGCCGGGGCGTGGTGGGGCTCGCGCCGGACGCCCGGATCCTGCCCGTGCGGGTCCTGGACGCGGAGAACCGTTACGACGACGCGCTGATCGTGGCCAAGGGCGTGCGCTGGGCGGTCGACAACGGCGCGAAGGTGATCAACCTTTCGCTCGGCGGCAACGGCGACAGCGCGGCACTGGCCGCGGCGATCGACTACGCCTTCGCCAAAGACGTGGTGGTGATCGCCTGCACCGGGAATCTCGCCACCTCGCCCGAGGCGAAGGTGTGGTATCCGGCCCGCGAGCCCGGCGTCATCGCGGTCTCCGGCCTGGAGCGCAACAGCGACAACCTGTGGAGCGGGGCGATCACCGGTCGCGCCACGGTCCTCACCGCCCCGGCCAGCGGGCTGGTGGGCGCCCGACCTCCCAGTGGCTACTGGCGGGTGCAGGGCACCAGTTTCGCGGCACCGCTTGTCGCCGCCACCGCCGCCCTGGTCCGGTCACGCTACCCGCAGATGTCCGCCGGAGACGTGGTGAACCGGCTGCTGGTCACCGCCAAGGACATCGGGCCCACCGGTCGGGACGAGCGGTTCGGGTACGGCCTGGTCGACCCGGTCGCGGCGCTGACCGCGGAGGTGCCGGCGACGTACGAGAACCCGCTTGACGACAACGACCCGCCCGGGGTGGCCGGCTTCGGCCCCGCGCCCGGCTCCGCGACCACTGAAGATCCCGACGCCGAGCAGCTCGGTCTGACCGGGCCCCGCCAGGAGGCCCAGTGGCGGGCCCGGGCCGCCGGTTCGCCGGACGACGCCGGCTCGGAGCGGCTCTGGATGGGCGCGGCGATCTTCGTCGCACTGCTCACCGGGGCGGCGCTGATGGTGCGCCGGTTCCGGCAGTCGTACCGCTGACCGCCCGCCGGGCGGCTGGCGGCGCGGTCGGGTCAGGCGGCAGATTCGGCGCATCCGCGCGAGGAAGGCCCGGCCAGCGGGGTACAACCATCGTCGTGGACACCTTCGAGCGAGTCGGCCCGGCACCGCCGTCCGGTCCGGACCGTCGCGGACTGCGGGACGACCCGCCAGGTGCACGGTCGGCACACCCCCTCTCCGGCGTGCTGCTGGTCGTGCCGTTCGCGCTGCTCGCCACGCTGGTGCTGGGTGACTGGCCACCGTTGCGTCGACTCGACCTGACGATCACCACGCACCTGCACGGGTACGCCCTGGATCACCCGGTCTGGGTCCGGGTGATGAGCCTCTGGACCGACGTCTTCGCGCCGATGCCGCTGCGGGCCGCGGCGCTGGTCCTGGTGATCTGGCTGGCCCGCGACGGCGCCCGGCGGGTCGCCGTCTGGGTGACCACCACCATGGTGCTCGGTGGTCTGCTCGGGCCGCTGCTCAAACTGCTCGTCGGCCGGCGGCGACCGGACCTGCCCGACCCGGTGGCGCAGGCACCCGGGCTGGCCTTCCCGTCGGGCCACGCGCTGAACGCGATGCTCGCCGCCGGGGTGCTGCTCGTGGTGTTCCTGCCCCGGACCAGGCCCCGCTCCGCGGCCCGCGCGGCGGTCTGGCTCGGTGCGCTGTCGATCGCCCTGGTGACCGGGTTCAGCCGGGTCGCACTCGGCGTCCACTGGAGCAGTGACGTGCTGGCCGGGTGGCTGCTCGGGGCCGCGGTGGTCGTAGCCACCACCAGCGCGTTCGCCGTCTGGTCCCGGTCACGGTCGAGCTGACCTGGCCGGACCCCGTCAGGTGCAGTCGCCGGTGTCGGTGCCCCGGGTGCGTTCGGCGCCGGCCAGCGCCACCGGTCGGGCCTCGGCGGCGGTGACCGCGAAGCCGGTGTTCGGGTCGTCGGCCGCCGCCGCGAAGATCACCCCGAGCACCAGGCCGTTCGAGGAGACCAGCGGGCCGCCCGAGTTGCCGCTGCGGACCAGGGCCCGAATGGTGTAGATCTCCCGCGTCACGTTTCCCGACGAGTAGATGTCCGGCCCGGTGATCCGATCGACGTCGCGAACCCGCGCCGACTGGGCGTTGTACGGCCCGTCCAGCGGGAAACCGAGCACGATGGCGTCCGCGCCACTGGCGGCGTTGCCGGCGGCGAACCGCATCGACGGACCGGGCAGCCCGGGTACGTAGAGCACGGCCAGGTCCCGGTCGGGGTCGTAGACGACCACCTCGCCCTCGTACCGGTCCCCGCGCAGTTCGACAGCGACCGAACGGGTGCCGGCGACCACGTGGGCGTTTGTCATCACCCGGTCGTCGGCGTACACGAAACCGGACCCCTCGATCCGGCGCGAGCAGCTGGGCGCCGACCCGAGCACCTTCACCACCGAGCGCTGACCGTTGCTCACCACCTCGGAGCCGGCGAGCGCCGGGTCGGGCGGCTCGACCTGCCGAGCCTGGGTCCGCCGCAGCCCGTCGAAGACGTCCGGGAAGCCGTTGGTGTCGACGGTGTCGCGTAGCGCGGTGGAGAGCTGCTGAGCCTGGTCGGGCAGCACCCGGTCCACCACGTTGAGCAGTGCGCTGCTCTTGACGGAGGCGGCGAGCCAGGGCAGCGAGGAGGAGCCGAGCGGCACGGCGACCAGCCAGGCGACCAGCAGCACCGCGAAGAGCGAGACGAACGCGCCGCCGACGTCGTCGGCCCGCCGCCCCACGTCGCTGGCGATGGTGCGGCGCAGGTGCGATCCGAGCCAGCCGGCCAGTGCCTGACCCACCACGGCAAGGCCGAAGATGGCGACAAGTGAGACCAGCACCCGGGTGCCGCTGTCCACGAACTGCTGGGCGACCATCGGACCGACCTGCAGGCCGATCAGGGCACCCAGGAAGAACCCGGAGAACGAGAGCACCCCGATGACGAAACCCTGTCGGTATCCGCTGATCGCGAACACGAGCATGAGCAACAGCAGGACGAGATCCACGGCCGACACGGCTCAAGCGTACGGGCCCGAGGCTCGCGCGAAGACGATCGCTTGCGGAAGGTGACGGTCAGATCAGCGCAGGGCGCTCTCGTCGACCTCGTCGGTGCCGGCCGACGGGGCGGGCGAGGCACCGACCGGCGGAAGATCGATCACTCGGCTGCGTGGCCACGGGCGGCTCCAGCCGCCCATCTCCAACAGCGCGGCCAGCACCCCGGCCGTGAACCCCCAGACCAGCATCCCGCGTACGGAGAAGGCGGGGCCGACCCAGCCACTCGAATGGCGTACCCGCACCCGGTTGTCCGGGTCGACCAGCTCAGCGATCGGCAGGCGGGCGACGTGCGCCACCTCGGCCGGCTCGCGGGAGTCCACCGGGTGCGGTGCGTGCCACCAGGCGAGCACCGGGGTCACCACGAAATCGCTCACCGGTATCCACAGCCTCGGCAGTTGGGCCAGCACGGTGACGCTGGCCGGGTCGAGCCCGACCTCCTCGTTCGCCTCGCGCAGCGCCGTCGCCGCGGCGTCGGCATCCTCCGGGTCGGCGGCGCCGCCGGGAAACGCCGGTTGGCCGGCGTGGTTGCGCAGGGTAGCGGCCCGCTGGAGGACCAGCACGTCCGGGCCGGTGGTGGCGTCCTCGCCGAGCAGCACCAGCACGGCGCTCTCCCGGCCACCGCGGTCCGGCGTACGCAGTTGGGTGAAGTCCTCCGTGCGTGCGGTGTCGAGCCGACCCAGCAGCGGCCCCAGCCAACCGGGCGGCTGACGACCGGCCGGTTCGCGCACGGTCACGCCGTCACCGTGAGGCCGAGGTGCCGCCGGACGAGTTCGGCCAGGCGGGCGTCATCCAACGCACCGGAACTGTCGATGTGCCGGATGCGACTCTGGGCGTCCACGAAGACGGTGAGCGGGACGGCGTTACGCCGCAGTGCCCGCTGCACCGCCTCACCCTGGTCGACAAGCATCGGAAACCGTACGCCGAAGTCCTCGCCGATCGACTGGGCGCCCTCGCGGCTGTCCCGGCTGTTCACCCCGATGACCCGCAGCTGCCCCTCGGTGCGTTCGTGCAGCCGCTGGAAGGCGGGGAGTTCCTTGCGGCAGGGCGGGCACCAGGAGGCCCAGATGTTCACGACCGCGGGTCCGCGGATGTCCCGCAGGGCGACCGGGGCACCGCCGGTGAAGCAGGTGAGGGTCAACTCGGGCAGCGGGTCGCCCGCCACCTGGCCGTCGCCGGAGCCGGCCGGGCCGTCGGCGAGGGCGGCGCAGTCCTCGAAGGGGGACGGCCGGGCGGCGGCCGCCGTGTCCTGCCGGGGCGACGCGGGGGCGTCGGAGTCGGCGGTGCAGGCGGTCGCCGACAACAGCAGCAGCGGCAGGGCCAGTGACGCGAGTCGGCGGTTCACGGTGCCTCCGCCTGAACGGCCTGTGCCGGGACCAGCTCGGGATCGACTCCGGCGGCGGCGGCGAGGTCACGGGCGCGAGGGCCCTTGAGCAGCTTCGCCGCTGCGGCTGGTTCGGTCGGTCCGGTGCCGTACGAGGGGCAGAGCTTTGCCAGCGTGCAGGCACCGCAGGCCGGCTTGCGGGCGTGGCAGACCCGGCGGCCGTGGAAGATGATCCGGTGCGACAGCATGGTCCAGTCGCGCTTCGGGAACATCGCCCCGATCTCGTGCTCGATCTTGACCGGGTCGGTCTCGGTGGTCAGCCCCCACCGCTGTACCAGCCGCTGGAAGTGGGTGTCGACGGTGATGCCGGGCACGTCGAAGGCGTTGCCGAGGATGACGTTCGCGGTCTTGCGACCGATCCCGGGCAGGGCGACCAGGTCGGCCAGCCGGCCGGGAACCTGGCCGTCGTGGCGCTCGACCAGGGCCTGACCCAGCTGGATCAGTGAGTTGGTCTTGTTGCGGTAGAAGCCGGTCGGTTTGATCATCTCCTCCACCTCGCCGCGATCGGCACCGGCGTAGTCGGCGGCGGTCGGGTAGCGGGCGAAGAGCTTCGGAGTGACCTCGTTCACCTTCTTGTCGGTGCACTGGGCCGACAGGATGGTGGCGACGGCCAGTTCCAGCGGGCTGCCGTGGTCCAGCTCGCAGTGCGCGTCGGGGTGCGTCTCGGTCAGCACGCGGCCGATCCGCCGCGCTCGACGGGTGCGACCCAGGTCGGTCTCGGTGGCGCTTCTGGTCACGACGGCCAGCCTACGTCGCCGGTCCGACCGGCCCGGACGGCTGTGCCGCCGGAGATCAGTCCGGTTCGGGCGGGCTGATCTTTCCGGAGTCGGTGAACCGGGCACCGGTCTCCGCGAAGTCCAGCTCGGTGAGGTCCCGGAGCAGCCCGAGACCACGGTCGTCGGGGTCGATCGTCGGCTTGCGGGCCCCGTCCATGTAGGTGGAGGTGAAGGAGCCGCCGGCCCAGGTGCCGTCCGCTTCGAGTGACACCTTCAGCACGCCGCCCCAGCCGAGTCGCCCGGTGTTGCTCAGCGAGTTGCCGCCGCCGGCGAAGTTGCCCAGGCTGTACGCGATGAGCCTGCCCTTGTAGAACTCCATGCCGCGCAGGACGTGCGGGCCGTGCCCGACGATCAGGTCGGCGCCAGCGTCGATCATCGCGCGGGAGAACTTGATCGGGTCGCCCCGATTCTCGCCGAGGAACATCTCGGTGCCGGGCCGCACCCGCGTCATCTCCGATCCTTCGGCACCCATGTGCACCTGCACCACGACGATGTCGGCCTGATCGGCGGCCTTCTCGATCACCTTTTTCGCGGCCGGGATGTCGACAAGGCTGTTCGACCAGCGGTACGACGAGAAGCCGGCGACGGCGACCTTGACGCCCTTCACCTCGACGACGGTGATCTGGTCGGGCGCCCCGGTGTGCGCCAGACCGTGCTCCTCCAGCGCCCGCTGGGTGTTCTCGTACCCCTTCGGCCCGAAGTCGTAGCCGTGGTTGTTGGCCTGGTTGAGCAGGTCGAACCCGGCATCTGCGAGATGCGCGGCGTACTCCGGCGGGGCCCGGAACTGGAAGCAGCGGGTGGAGTTCGCCCCGCACTTGCCGGTCCCGGTGTCCACCGTCAACGGCTCTTCCAGGTTGCCCATCACCAGGTCGGCGGCGAGCGCCTTCTTCACCGAGTTGAAGAAGCCCTTGCCGTTGTTCGGGGGCAGTCGGTCGGGCGCCATGGCCATGACGATGTCGCCGGTGGCGGAGAGCGAGATCTTCTTGACCTCGGGGGCGGCGGACTCGACGGGTGCACCTTCGCCGCCACCCGTACCGGGCTGCCAGATCGGCCCCTCGTTGCTGCTGGCGCAGCCAGCGAGGAGGAGGGCGGCGAGCAGCGCCCCCAGCACGGCCAGGGCGTGGCGGCGAGGTCGGGGCGGGAAGGGGGCGGCAGCGTACATCGTGCGCGACCCTACCGGGCGGATATCGCGGAAACGACCGCCGATCGGGTGGGGAGATTCAGCCCCGGAGCCGATCCGACCATGGGACGACGGTGTCGCGACCCACCGCCAGCACGGCGGCGTGCACCGCCCGGGCCAGGGGCGCGCCCCAGGTGGAGCGGGGGCCGCCGTAGGCGTTGGGCGGCCCGTCCGGCGGGCAGAGCACGGCGACGGCGTCCGTCGGCGTACCGGTGCCGGGCAGCCCCAGCTCCGTGATCGCCTGCGTCTTCGCCTCGGTGGCGGTGGCGACCGCGTTGACAAGTGCGGCGTCGCCGAGCCGCGCCGGTACGTACGCCACGATGTTGACCGTGCCGACCGGCTGCGCCGGGGCCGCCACCGCGGGTGCCGCCGCCGGCACCGGAGTGCCCAGCCCGACGGTGGCCCAGACCTGCACGCCGGCGTCGCTCCGAAGCACCACCTCGGCCACGTCGACCCCGGTCAACAGGCCGACGCCGGGCCCGTCCAGGTCGAACTCCCGGGCCAGTTCGGCCAGGTGCTCGGCGGGGTCGTCCCGGTCGTACGACATGGGCACCGTCGCGTTCAGCACCCACCGCCGTGCGCCGATTCCACCGCCCAGCGGGGCGGAGCTGACCGCCCGCAGCGGTCGCTCGGCACGCCAGATGAGCACCGGAATGTCGCGTTCGGCTTCGCGGCGGGTGGTCAGCAGGGGCTCGTGCAGCACGCGGTGACCCTACGGCCGGGTGTCCGACCCGCCGAGCCCGGCCTGACCAGGCGCGGGATTCTAAAGGGTGATCACGACGGGCACGTTACGCCCAACGATCAAGATTCCAGGGGTGCACCTCTGATTCCTGCTCACGTGCGCCTAGACTGGTCGGCGCGCGAGGGATCAGCGGACGGCGGACCCGGCCGATGGACGGCACGCGCAACCGGAGGTGCGCGATGGACGAGGTACTGGCCCGCAGCGGGATCTTCCAGGGTGTGGACCCGGAGGCGGCCGAGGCGCTCGCCAAGGAGATGGAGACGATCGAGGTCCGCAAGGGCGAGGTCGTCTTCAACGAGGGCGAGCCCGGCGACAGTCTCTACATCCTGCTGTCCGGCAAGATCAAGGTTGGTCGCCGAGCCGCGGACGGCCGACAGAACCTGATCGCCGTGATGGGTCCGTCGGACATGGTCGGCGAGCTGTCGCTCTTCGATCCGGGTCCGCGTACGGCGACCGCGACCGCGGTCACCGACAGCCGGCTCGCCCGACTGCGCAAGCAGGCGCTGCGGCCGTGGCTGAACAACCGCCCGGAGATCGCCGAGCAGTTGCTCCGGGTGCTGGCCCGCCGGCTGCGCCGGACCAACGACGCCCTGGCGGATCTGATCTTCACCGACGTGCCCGGCCGGGTGGCCAAGAACCTGCTCCAGATGGCCGGGCGCTTCGGCACCCGCGACGGCGGCGTGCTGCGGGTGACGCACGACCTGACCCAGGAGGAGATCGCCCAGCTCGTCGGCGCCTCCCGGGAGACCGTCAACAAGGCGCTGGCGGATTTCGCCTCGCGCGGCTGGCTCCGGCTGGACGGCAAGAGCATCATCATCCTCGACCCGGAGCGCCTGGCCCGACGCGCCCGCGTCTGACCCCCGAACTCGCTTCACCTGCGCGGTGCCGACGGAAGACGTCGGCGCCGCGCAGGCGTTTGCGGCGATCTAAAAAAGTCAGTCTTGACTGTTTGTTTCCAGGGCGGCACGCTGTGCCCGTGGCCCCCACATCGACCCGCGTCCCGCAACAGGAACGCAGCCGTGCCACCCGGGCCCGGTTGCTGGAGGCGACAGTCGACTGCCTGGTCGAGCATGGCTGGTCCGGCACCACGACCACTGTCGTGGCAGCCCGGGCCGGCGTTTCCCGGGGAGCCCAGCTGCACCACTACCCGACCCGCACCGCCCTGGTCACCGCCGCCGTCGGGCACCTCACCGAGCGGCGGGCAGCCGAGTTGCGGGCGGAGGCCGACGCCCTGCCGGCCGGCTCCGACCGGCTGGACCGGGTGGTGGACCTGCTCGCCGCCGCCTTCACCGGGCCGCTCTTCGTCGCCGCCCTGGAACTCTGGGTGGCCGCCCGCACCGACGCCGAACTGCGGGCCGCCCTGCTGCCGCTCGAAGCCCGGGTCGGCCGGGAGATGCACCGGCTGACCGTCGAACTGCTCGGGGTGGACGAGCGGCGCCCGGGCGTACGCGAGGCGGTGCAGGCCACCCTGGACCTGCTGCGCGGGCTCGGGGTGGCCAACCTGCTCAGCGACGACACCACCCGCCGGACCGCGCTGCTGCACGCCTGGAAGGCCCAGCTGGCGACGCTGCTCACCAACGTGGACACCGCACCCTGACCGACCAACCCGCCCGGAGGCACAATGGTCGACCTCACCGCCCTGCTCACCGATCTGGCCACCGAGTCCGAGCAGCTCGACGCGCTCGTCGCACCGCTGCCGCCGCAGGAGTGGGAACGGCCCACCCCCGCCGCAGGTTGGACGATCGCCCACCAGATCGCCCACCTGGCCTGGACGGATCACGTGGCCCGGCTCGCCGCGACCGACGCCGACGCGTTCTACGCCTCGGTCACCGCCGCACCGGATCCGGCCCGGCTGGTCGACGACGGCGCGGTCGCCTTCCTCGCCCCACCCGACCCGCTGCTGGCCCGCTGGCGGGAGGGCCGCGCGATGCTCGCGGCGGCGCTCGCCGCCGCCCCTGCCGGCGAGAAGCTGCCCTGGTACGGCACCCGGATGTCGCCGGCCTCGATGGCGACCGCCCGGATCATGGAGACCTGGGCGCACGGCGAGGACGTGGCCGAGGCGCTCGGCGTCACCCGGCCCGCCACCGACCGGCTCCGGCACATCGCGTACCTCGGCTTCCGTACCGTCGGGCACAGCTTCGCCGCCCACGGCCGGGCGGTACCCACGGCACCGGTCCGGGTGGAGCTGGCGGCACCCGGCGGGGGAACCTGGGCGTTCGGTCCGGCGGACGCGGTCGACCGGGTGACCGGTCCGGCGCTCGACTTCTGCCTGCTGGTGACCCGGCGCCGACACCGCGCCGACACCGCCCTGGTGGCCACCGGTCCGGTCGCCGACGGTTGGCTGGACGTGGCCCAGGCCTTCGCCGGCCCACCCGGCACCGGCCGCGCCGCACGGACGGCGACCGCGGGGGCACAGCCGTGAGCGGGCGGACCGCGGCGCGGCGGAACCCCGCAGCCGCTACCCGCGGGTGGCGCTGATGAGCGACGTGCTGCGGGTCGGCAACGCCTCCGGTTTCTACGGCGACCGCTTCTCCGCCTGGCGGGAGATGCTCGACGGCGGCGAACTGGACGTGTTGACAGGTGACTACCTGGCCGAGTTGACCATGCTCATCCTGGGCCGGGACCGGCTGCGCGACCCCGATCTGGGCTACGCGAAGACGTTTCTCCGGCAGCTGGAGGGTTGCCTCGGCACCGCACTCGACCGGCGGGTCACGCTTGTCACGAACGCCGGCGGACTCAACCCGGCCGGGCTGGCCGCCGCGATCCGCTCCCTCGCCGACCGGCTCGGGCTGCCCGTCCGGATCGGGTACGTCGAAGGTGACGCCCTGGCCCGGCCGGACGCGCTCACCGCGAACGCGTACCTCGGGGCGTTCGGCATCGCCGCCTGCCTCGACGCCGGAGCGGACGTGGTGGTGACCGGGCGGGTCACCGACGCCTCGCTGGTGGTGGGCCCGGCCATCGCCCGCTTCGGTTGGCGGCGCGGCGACCTCGACGCACTGGCCGGGGCCACCGTCGCCGGGCACCTTGTCGAGTGTGGGGCACAGGTCACCGGGGGCAACTTCAGCTTCTTCACGGAGCTTCCCGACGGCGGGCAGCGGCCCGGATTTCCGGTGGCCGAGCTGCGTGCGGACGGCTCGGCGGTGATCACGAAACACCCCGGGACCGGCGGCGCGGTCACCGTCGAGACGGTCACCGCCCAGTTGTTGTACGAGGTGGGTGGGCCGGCCTACCTGGGCCCGGACGTGGTGACCCGACTGGACTCGGTACGGCTGAGCCAGGACGGTCCGGACCGGGTGCTCGTCAGCGGTGCGCGCGGCACCCCGCCACCGGAGACGCTCAAGGTGGGGGTCAACAACCTCGGCGGCTTCCGCAACTCGATGACGTTCGTGCTCTGCGGGCTGGACATCCCGGCCAAGGCGGCCCTGGTCCGGGCCCAGTTGACGGAGGCGGTCGGCCGGGACGGGTTGGAGTTCACGCTGGCCCGCACCGACCACCCGGACGCCGTCGACACCGAGACGGCAAGCGCGTTGCTGCACGTACACCTGCGGGACGGTGACCGGGCGCGGGCCGGTCGGGCGTTCTCGGCGGCGGCTGTCGAGCTGGCCCTGGCCTCCTACCCGGGCTGCACCCTGACCACCCTGCCCGGCGAGGCCACCCCGTACGGCGTGTTCACCACCGACGCGGTGGCGCAGGAGGCGGTCGACCACGTCGCCGTGCTGCCGGACGGTACCCGGGTTCCGATCGGCCCGCCGCCGGTGACCGGGACGGTCGCCGCCGAGCCGACGGCCGAGGTGGCCCGCCCGGCGGCGGTGGGTCCGACCCGGCGGGGGCCACTGGGTGAGGTGGTGGGCGCACGGTCGGGTGACAAGGGCGGCGACGCGAACCTGGGGGTCTGGGCGCGTACCGACGCGACCTGGGCCTGGTTGCGCGGCTGGCTCACCGTGCCACGGCTGGCGGAGCTGTTGCCGGAGACCGCCCCGTTGACAGTCGAACGGTACGAACTACCGAACCTGCGGGCCGTCAACTTCGTGATCCGAGGGCTGCTCGGAGCCGGGGTGGCCGCCTCCACCCGGTTCGACCCGCAGGCCAAGGCCCTCGGCGAGCTGCTCCGGTCCCGGATCGTCGACCTGCCGGTCGACCCGGCCGGCAGCGACGGACCGGCACCGGCCACCGGGGAGGTACGACCGTGACGATCGTGGACACTCCCGAGCGGCGGCAGCTGCGGGAGCTGACCCGCGCCTTCGTGACCCGGGAGGTGCTGCCGCACCTGTCCGACTGGGAGCGGGCCGGCGAGGTACCCCGCGAGCTGCACGCGACCGCCGCGAAGATCGGCCTGCTCGGCATCGGCTTTCCCGAGAAGGTCGGCGGCAGCGGCGGTGACCTGCTCGACTCGATAATCGTCACCGAGGAGATCATCCGCTCGGGTGGCTCGTCGGGGCTGGTGGCTGCCCTCTTCACGCACGGCATCGCGCTGCCGCACATGGTCACCGCGGCCGGCGCCCGCTCGGGCGGCACACTCCCCCGGCGACCCGGCGACGCCGCCGGGAACGTCGACCCGACCGGCCGGGAGCACGACCTGATCGACAGGTACGTCCGGCCGACGCTTGCCGGTTCGATGATCGGCGCGCTGGCCATCACCGAACCGGACACCGGCTCGGACGTGGCGGGCATTCGCACCCACGCCCGCCTCGACGGCGACCACTACGTGGTCAACGGCGCGAAGACCTACATCACCAGCGGGGTCCGGGCGGACTTCGTGACCACCGCGGTCTGCACCGGCGTGCCGGGCAGCGGGGCGCTGAGCCTGCTGGTCATCGACCGGGGAACGCCCGGCTTCACCGTCGGGCGACGGTTGGAGAAGCTCGGCTGGCACTGCTCGGACACCGCCGAACTCTCCTTCGTCGACGTGCGCGTACCGGTGAGGAACCGGATCGGCGAGGAGGACACCGGCTTCCTCGCGATCATGCAGCAGTTCGCCGCCGAACGCCTCTCCCTGGCCACCCAGGCGTACGCCGTCGCGCAGCGCTGCGTCGAGCTGGCCACCACCTGGTGCCGCGACCGGTCCACCTTCGGCCGACCCCTGGCGAGCCGACAGCTGGTCCGGCACCGGCTGGCCGAGATGCACACCCGGGCCGAGGCCGCCCGCGCGTACGTGCACCAGGTGGCCGCCCGGGTGGCCGCGGGTGAGCCGGTGGTGACCGAGGTGGCGATGGCGAAGAACGTGGCGGTCTCGGCCGCCGACTGGGTCGTCGACCAGGCCCTGCAACTGCACGGCGGCTTCGGCTACCTGCGCGACGCCGAGGTGGAGCGGCACTACCGCGACGCCCGGATCCTGGGCATCGGCGGCGGCACCACCGAGATCATGAACGAGATCATCGCGAAGGGCATGGGCCTTTGAGCACACTCGACACCGCTATCGACAGGTCCTCGCCGGCCTTCCGCGCGAATCGGGACGCTCTGCTGGAACGTCTCGCCGAGCTGGACGCCGCACTCGCCACCGCCCGCGCCGGCGGTGGCGAGAAGTACGTGACCCGGCACCATCAGCGCGGCAAGCTGCTCCCCCGCGAGCGCATCGAGCTGCTGCTGGACCAGGACAGCCCGTTCCTCGAACTGTCACCTGTCGCCGCGTTCGGCACGGACTTTCCGGTGGGAGCCAGCGTGGTGACCGGGATCGGCGTGGTCGAGGGGGTGGAGTGCCTGGTCGTCGCCAACGATCCGACGGTACGCGGTGGCGCGGTCAACCCGTGGTCGCTGGCGAAGACCCGACGGGCCGGTGAGATCGCCCTGGCCAACCGGCTGCCGATGGTGAACCTGGTCGAGTCGGCCGGCGCGGACCTGCCCACCCAGGCGGAGATCTTCATCCCGGGTGGCCGGGTGTTCCGCGACCTGACCCGGCTCTCGGCCGAACGGATCCCCACGGTGAGCGTGGTCTTCGGCAACGCCACGGCCGGTGGCGCGTACGTGCCCGGGATGTCCGACTACACGATCATGATCCGGGACCGTTCACAGGTCTACCTGGCCGGGCCGCCGCTGGTGAAGATGGCCACCGGCGAGGACGCCGACGACGAGTCGTTGGGCGGCGCGGCCATGCACGCCTCGACATCCGGCCTTGCCGACTTCCTGGCCGCCGACGAACGCGACGGCATCCGGCTGGCCCGGCAGTGTGTACGCCGCCTCAACTGGCGCAAGCAGGGGCCGGCGCCGCGCAACCCGATGCCGCAACCGCCGAAGTACGACCCGGAGGAGCTGCTCGGCATCGCCAGCGCCGACCTCAAGGTTCCGTTCGATCCGCGCGAGGTGCTCGCCCGGGTGCTCGACGGCAGCGAGTTCGACGAGTTCAAGCCGGCCTACGGCACCGCGCTGGTGACCGGCTGGGGCGAGCTGCACGGGTACCCGGTGGGCGTGCTGGCCAACGCCCGGGGCGTGCTGTTCAGTGCGGAGGCGCAGAAGGCGACGCAGTTCATCCAGCTCGCCAACGCCTCCGACACCCCGCTTGTCTTCCTCCAGAACACCACCGGCTACATGGTCGGCACCGAGTACGAGCAGCAGGGCATCATCAAGCACGGCGCCCTGATGATCAACGCGGTGTCGAACTCGACGGTGCCGCATCTGACGGTGAACCTGGGCGCCTCGTACGGCGCGGGCAACTACGGCATGTGTGGCCGGGCGTACGAGCCGAGGTTCCTGTTCACCTGGCCGAACGCCAAGTCGGCGGTGATGGGGCCGGCACAGTTGGCCGGGGTGTTGTCCATCGTGGCCCGGCAGGCCGCCGCCGCGCGGGGCCGCGAGTTCGACGAGGACTCCGACGCGGCGATGCGGATGATGGTCGAGCAGCAGATCGAGTCCCAGTCCGGCGCGCTCTTCCTCTCCGGTCGGCTCTACGACGACGGGGTGATCGATCCCCGGGACACCCGTACCGTCCTCGGCCTGTGCCTTTCGGCCATCCACAACGGACCGGTGAAGGGCGCCGACGGCTTCGGCGTCTTCCGGATGTAGGAGTTGTCGTGATTTCGAAACTTCTGGTGGCGAACCGGGGAGAGATCGCCCGCCGGGTCTTCGCCACCTGCCGGGCACTCGGGATCGAGACGGTCGCCGTGCACTCCGACGCGGACGCCGACG
>NZ_JBFAML010000029.1:0-80979 GCF_040660295.1 Micromonospora sp. NPDC049891 | reverse complement strand
ATCAAACAATTTGGCACTGGCTTATCAAGCACCCTGTTGAGTTCTCAAAGAACAACCACACACCATCAGACAACCCAACCAAGGGCCACCATCCGAGGCACCACACCCAACACAACCGCGCCGGGCACTTTTACTACGTTACCTCACCGTCTGCGGCGAGTCAAACCGGGTTGTCCCGGTCCGTCACGCTTCAGGTGGTTCGGCACCCGTGATCGAGCGCAGCGGTTGCCCGCTTGACTCGGTCATCGGATTTGGCAGGCCGGCCGCTGCGGTTGCCCGCACGCTCGCCCGGTTCCCTGCCGGTCGTCAACCTTACCCGGTCGGTTCCGCCCCACCAAATCCGCCCCTCGGCGGCCCGGTCGAGCCCCACCCGGCCGTGTCCACAGAGGATGAACATCCTCGCGAACCCGGTGCCCTCGAGAACCTGACCGTCAGTGCTTTCGCCCTGTTTGCCCGTTCCGCGCTGGCAGAGAGAAAGTTACGCGCCCGGCGGATTGATCGTCAAATCGGCGGGGAGCGGTCCCCGTCACACCCCCGTTGGGTACCCGGCCGCGGCGCGACCACTCCGGCGCCTCCACACCGGAACACGGACCGACGACCCCCACGTGGACGCGGGCTCAGCGCGTACCGCGTCGGGACGCCCGCCACCCACGGAGGCCCAGCAGACCGACGGCCGTGCCGATGGCCAGCGACGCCGCGATGAGCAGCGCGTGCACCCACAGGAAGCCGGTCGCCGGCCAGTCCCCGACGGTCCCGCTCGACCACGACCTCGGGTCCTTCCAGATGGCCACCGCGAACCTCGGCCAGATCACCCAGGTCCAGACCCCGACCCCGGTGAGGAACACGGCCCAGCCGCGTGACAGCACCATGGTCGGCGAGTATGCCAGCGCCCGGACCGGGACGTCGGCGGAAGCGTCCGATCGGTACGGTGGGTCGCATGAGCCCGCTGCTGAGCCGCACCAACGCGGAGGCGCACCTCTACATGGATCTGCACCCGTGCGCCTGCGGGGAGACGCGCTTCCCCCGGGAGAGCGCGGTCGTGGCGCTCGACGACGGTGACTTGGCCAGCCGGTACACGGGCACCTGCCCGGGGTGCGGCCAGGAACGGGAGTTCCTGTTCCGGCTGCCACCGGCGCCAACTGCTGGCGGCGGTGGGTTCCGCTACGGCGGGGACGATCCCTCTCAGTTGCTCGATCCAGGGGAATGGCTGCTGGTCTCCGACGCGTACGCCGGTCAGGTGCCGGCCGACCCCGGAAGCGGCGAGGCCGGACAGCGGGCCCGGGCCGTGCTCACCCGCGCCGTGGCCGCACTCGACGAGGTCGGCAAGTTCATCCCGCCGGACGCGGCCGCTGTCCCAGCGAACGCCTTCACCACCGACCGGGGCCGGCAGCTGCACCAGCGCGAGCCCGGTCGGTTCCGGCGCGACCGGCTCACCGCCGTCCGCGACGCGTACGCCGGGATGCTCGCGCGGCTCGCCTAAGCACCGCCTCCTCGGCTACCTCGGCCCGTCCCCGTAGTTGCGAGGATCGGTGAAGGTTCCCGGCGGCATCATCTGCGCCGGCGGCAGGTCGTCCAGTTCCACCGGGGTCAACCGGCCGACGAGGTATCCCATTGATCGAGCCACCCCCTGCAGCTTCCGTTCCCGGGCAGCCGAGGCGGGGAGGCCGGGAGGCCCAACCAGATCCATCTCGTGCACGAAATAGACACTCCCGTCACTCGACTGCGTCGAGATGACCAGGAGGCCGCCGGACGGGTTAGCGATCACCAGCCAGTTCGGCGACAGCCAGGGATCCCGGTGTACGCGCTGGGCGTGCACCAGGTCAAACGGCGGGTGCTCGGGATGCACCCCGAACAAGGGTCGCTCCGGCAACAGGCTGAACGGCACGCCGGGGATGTGATGCTCCACCTCCGGCTGCGCCCCGTTGTTCCGGCGCAGCCAGTCACGGTAGCTCGGCGGCAGCCGGACCCCGAGCGCAGCTTCCAGCGACTGGAGCCGTGCCTCATCAAGCTCCCCGTACGGGCGCAGCCGGGCCGGCTTCCAGAGCCGCCCGGTGGGCGGATCCAGCACCTCGTTCTCGTCCACCCGACGGACGGTGACCTTCCACTCGTCCGCACTGGCCATGTCGAGGTCCGCGAAGCGCCAGGTCTCCTCGCCCACCGGGAAGGTCTCGCCAAGACTTACCTCATGGTGCGAGGAGTCCTCGCTCCGGTGGGGCATCGTGATGATCTCGGCCCGCACCGGCGGCCCTGCGCCGACCCAGCGCACCGCGACGCGGGCCGACCCGACGTCCATCGTCGCGTTGTTCTGGACGGCGGCCACATGAGTAAACGAGCGCACCAGCTCTCTCCCGGCTCCCTCAGGCACGATCAGGTGTTCAGCAAGTCGTACGGCGCCGGCTGCACACGCTTGCTCACAGCTGCCCGTTCTCGTAGTTACGGGGGTCCGTGAACGTCCCGGGCGGGTGGATCTCCGCAGGAGGAAGGTGGTCCAGTTCCATCGGGGTCAGCCGGCCGATGAACTCGTACATCGACCACGCCACCGCCCTCAGTTTCCGTTCGCGGGCGGCTGCGGCGGCCGGGTCAGGTGGTCCGACCAGGTCGAGCTCACTCACAAAATAGACGCTCTCGTTGCCCAACTCCGCTGAGACGACCAGCAGCCCACTGGCCGTACTCGCGATAACCAGCCAGGCTCGCGACAGCCAGGGATCTCGGTGTCGACGCTGGGCGTGCACCAGGTCGAACGGGGGGTACTCGGGGTGGACGCCGAACAGCGGAGCCGTCGGAAACAGGACGATCGGCATCCCCGGGATGTGGTGCGTCACCTCGGGTTGCGCACCATTGTTCCGGCTGAGCCAGAGGCGGTAGCCCCGCGGCAGCTGGGCTCCGAGCGCGGCCTCCAAGGACTGGAGCTGGGTCTCGTCGAGCTGGCCGTAGGGGCGTAGCCGAGCCCGCTTCCACAGCCGTCCGGTTGGCGGCTCCATCACCTCGCCCTCGTCTACCCGGCGGACGGTGACCTCCCAGTCGTCCGCACTGGACATGTCAAGGTCGGCGAAGCGCCAAGTCTCCTCGCCCACCGGGAAGGTCTCGCCGAGCGTGACCTCGTGGGCGAAGCTCTCCTCGCTCCTGAAGGGCATCACGATAATTTCGGCACACACCGGCGGCCCCACATCGACCCAACGCACCCCGAACCGAGCCGGCCCGACCGGCGTCGTCGTGTTGTTCTGGACGACAGCCACATGAGTAAACGAGCGCACCAGCTCTCTCCCGGATTTCTCAGGCACGATCAGGTGTCCAGCATGTCGTACAACGTCGGCTCGGCGGGAAGCACGAAACCGAGCACGTCGCGGGCGATCCGTTCGGCCTCCGCACGGTCGACAGGTGCCGGCGTCGCCTGCCCCGGCACCACGCCACCGGCCGTCCAGTGCAGCGAGCGTCCCGGGCCGCCGACCTCGAACACCATCAGGCCAGCCACGCTACCGCCCCCGGCGAGCAACGCGAAGTAGTCGATCGCGTACCGCTCGTCATCGAGGTGGGTGCGACCTAGGGTGCGCGGTGGTGAGGCGGGTTTAGCCAGCGGGCCGGGCTGCTCGATCAGCGGAGTGTTGGGGCTCGGAACTGCCAACGGGCGGCCGACGATCTGCTCGGCGGACGTTCGGGGCGACGGCACGAGTGGCTGGACGTTAGCTACAGAGCCGCCGTACGCCGAAGGCGACGGCGGAGCGGCAACCGGTGACTGCTCCAGGTGCGCGCACCACGGCTGCATCAGGTCCAGCATCTCCCGCACCGACATTGGCGACGGATGCTCCTTGTTCCAGGGGTTACGTAGCTGCACCTGACCGTCCCGCACCGCGAGGATCTCGTAGACGTGCTTCGCCTTCAGCCCGTGCGGCAATGTGCGCCCCGGATAGGTCTCCATCGACCACGTCGCGATGGTGATCGGGCTGCCGGCCGCGAGCAGGGTCGTCAGGTGTCGTTCGACCGCCGCCTCTCGCCCCGGCGTGGTATCGAGGAGCGTCTGCCGGGCCGGCAGGCCGGTGAGTTGGGTGAGCAGTTCGGCCTGCATCAGAGTGGTGCTGCCGACGTTGAGCCGCGCGTAGCCCAGCGGCGCGGCGCGGTGCGGGTCGTCCTTGCTCTCCCACCCGCGCCATTCGCTCTGCCACTGCTCGTGCCGCTCCTTGGTCCAGGTTCGGTCGACCGCCGCGAGCGCCTTCTCCAGCACCGCCGCCCACCCGACGCCGACCTCCGACTGGTCGGCATACGCGGCCCACGAGCTGCCGGCGTGCACCGGGATGTCAGGGCGCACGTTGATTCGGATGCGCCGCCCGGTCGCCACCGACTCGTCTCCGCGCAACACGCTCTCGTGCAGTAGGACGTCAACCGTGCCGTCCGGTTTCGGCTGGAACAGCTGGGGAATGCTCTGCGGTCGATGCCCGGCGAGGGCCGCCATCGTGGCCAGCATCCCGCAGTCACCCAAGATGCCCTGCTGCACCTGCGTCCGTCCCGGCGGGCCGTCGAAGAGCGGTGCCGGCTGGCCCGTTGCCGGGAACAGTGGGCGACCGTATTCAACGGGATGCTTGGGCTTCGGGTCGGGCAGCGTCACCCGGTCGGCGGCCACGGCGACCTCGCCGGGGGTAACCGTCGGGATGACCTCGACCTCGGCGTCCGGCTCGGACGGCATCATCGCCCGCAGCGCCTCGGTCAGCGCCGTCGGCACCAGCGCCATCCGCCGCGCGTCCGACTGGTAGTGGAAGCTGTGCGTGGCGAGCACGGCCATGGCGGCGGGATTCGACCCGTACTCGACGTTGAAGGCCGTATAGGTCCGCGTTCTGTCCTCGGTCAGCAACGCGTGCCGGCCGGCGGGGGTGTTCAGGTCGTACGCGGGTGTGGACCTCTCCAGGTTGAACTCGGGGGCGCCGTCGAGGGTGTACGGGCGCAGGTCGAAACGGCCGGTCAGGTCGACGTAGATGCCCTCGGCGGCGATCCGGTCGGCGAGTTGTGGATCGACCTTGCGGACCTGGTCCAGCAGGTTGGGCGGCAGGCCGATGAGCTGCCCGGCGAGGGCGGGCATCCGGGGCAGCGAGGACTGGCTCTGCTCCCCGTGCACGGCCAACTCCCGCAGCTTCCCGGCCAGGTCGGCGGCGGGCGGCGGTTGGAAGTCGGGAGCGAGCCGGCCGCGGTAGTCGATGGCGCGGAACCGCTCGACCATCGTCTGGTTGGGGTTGAAGGCCAGGGCACTCGCCACCGCCTCCGGTGTGATCACCGGCAGGCTCAGCTGCATCACCTGGGTCCAGACATCAGCGGGAAGGACCGCGAGTCGGGCCGCTGCGTCGGGCGTACCCCAGCGGAGGCCCAACCGGTCGACCAGGGTGTCGATCTCGGCTCGCAGGGCGAGCCGGGCGGCGGGGTCGGCCTGTGCGTACCAGGCGGCCATCAGGCGCAGCTCGGCCAGTCGGCCCCGGTCCCGGACCGAGATGCCACCCGGGTCGATCGGTACCTCGGTGGCGCCCTGGTCGAAGAGCCCGGACTGAGCCTCACCGGTCTCGTGCCGGGCCAGCAGTTCGGCGGCCTCGTGCGCCACCGCGCGGTCGACCGCCAGGTCCGAGGCGCGGTCGGAGACGGTCAGGGTGAAGGTGCCGTCCAGGTTACGGATGGTCTGCGCCACGACGCCGCTGCCGAGAGCGGCGGCGGTGACCCGGACGCGCAGTGGCTCCAGGCCTGGCGCGCGCACCTCGAACACGTCGGGGCCGACCGCCACGATCTGGTCCGCGCCGACCGGCTCCGCCAGGGTGGGCAGCACCGTCCGGGCCCGGTCCAGCACGGCCGGGGCGTCGGCGGCAGGGCGGCCCTGGCCGTGGAACTCCGAGCCGGGCAACGCGGCCACCGTGCTGCGTGCCGGCTCGACGTGGGCGTACCAGGGGCTCATCAGGTCGAGGAAGGCGCGCAGCGGCATCGGCGCCGGGTGGCGGGAGTTCCACGGGTTGCGCAGCTGCACCTCGCCGTTCGCCACCGCCACGATCTCGTACGCGTGCCCCGCGACGAGTCCGTACGGTGGCTTGCCGCCCGGCTGTGAGGCGTAGGCGTCGGCCGGCCGGGTGCCGGTGATCAGCGGGCTGCCGGCGGCCAACAGGGCTGCCAGTCGCGCCTCGGCGGCGGCCTCCCGGCCCGGCGTCGGGTCGAGTTCGCTGACGCCGGTCGGCAGGCCGGTGAGCTGGCTGAGCAACTCCGCCTGCACCAGGCGACTGCTGCCGTTGTCGAGCCGGGCGTAGCCGAGCGGGGCCGCCTGCGCGGCATCCACGCCCGGCCGGGCGGTCCACTGTTGCTGCCACTGGTCGTGGCGCTGCTGGGTCCAGGTCCGGTCGATCGCCGCGATCGCCTTCTCCAGCAACGACGCCCAGGACGCCCCGACCACGGACTGGTCGGCGTACGCGCTGTGGCCGTTCGAGTTCGGGTGCAGCGGTACGTCGGGGAAGACGGTCACCCGTAGCTGTCGACCGGTCGGCGTGATCATGCGGCCTGGCCCACCGGTCTCGTGCAGCACCACGTCGACCGAGCCGTCCGGGTTCGGGTGGAACATCTGTGCGACGGTGTCCGGCAGTTGACCGGCGACCGAGCCGATGACGGCGATCATGCCGCAGTCGCCGAGGGCTCCCTGCTGGACGTCCTCCCGCTTCGGTGGCCCGTCGAATAGTGGTGGCGGTTGCCCGGTGCGGGCGTCCAGCGCCGGCCCGTAGACCGGACCCGGCTGGCTGGCCGACTCCGGGGGCAGGGTCACCCGGTCGGCCGCGACCCGGATCTCTCCGGACGTTTCCTGGGTCGCCGAGTTCTCCACGGTGGTGGCGGTGGTCGTCGGTGCCGGAGTGATGCTGCGCAGCGCATCGGTCAGGACGTCCGGCACCAGTCCCATCCACCTGGCGGTTCCCTGGTAGTGGAAGTCGTGTCCGGTGAGCAGCGCCGCTGCCTGGTCACCGCGGAGACCACGCAGCGCGGCCCGGGCCCGCTGCCGGTCCTCGTGCAGTTGGGCGCGCCGCCCGGCTTCGGTGGTCAGGTCGAACGCCGGGCGTGCCGCGCCGAGGTCGACGGCGGGCACGCTCGGCACCATGTACGGGCGCAGGTCGTAGCGGCCGGTCAGGTCGACGTAGATGCCCTCGGTGGCGAGCCGGTCGGCAAGTTGCGGATCCACCGCCCGGATCCGGCCGAGCTGTGCCGGCGGGATGCCGACGATCTGCCCGGCGAACGCGGGCATCCGCGGCATGCCGGCCTGCGCGTGCTCGGCCTCGCTCGCCAGTTCCCGCAGCCGGGCGTCCAGGTCCGCCTGCGGGGGCACCTGAAAGTCCGGAGCGAGTCGGGCCCGGTAGTCGATCATCCTGATCCGCTCGACCTCGGTGAGCGTGGCGGCACCGGCCAGCACCGCGGAAACCGCGTCGGGCGTGATCGACGGCACGCTGAGCTGCATCAGGTGCGCCAGCACGTCGCGTGGGATGAGTGCCCACCGCGACCGGACGTCCGGGTCACCGACACGTAGCCCGAGGTGACCGGCGAGGGCGTCGATCTCGGCGCGCACGGCCGGTCGGGCGGCCGGGTCGGCATCGGCGTACGTGGCGGCGAGCAGCCGGATCTCCGCCATCCGCCCCCGGTCATGAGCGGTCAGTCCGGCCGGATCGATCGGGCCGTGGACGTTGCCCGGGTCCAACGGGCCGACCAGTGCCCGACCGGACTCGTGCAGCGCCACCAGTTCGGCGACCTCGTGCGCGAGCGCCCGCGCCACCACCTGGTCGGCGGCCCGGTCAGACAGGGTGACGGTGAAGGCGCCGTCCGGTTCACGGCTCGACCGGGCCACCAGCCCGTCGCTCAACGGGCCACTGGTGAGCCGTACGGTCAGCGGATACTGACCGGCCGAGCGGATCTCGAACAGGTCCGGTCCGACCGCGACCACCGCATCCACCTGGGCGTACGGGGCCACCAGTGGCAGCGCGGACCGGGCCAGATCCAGCACCGCCGCCGGATCGGCGGCCGGTCGGCCCAGGCCGTGGAAGGTGGAGCCCGGAACGGCACCGGCAGTGATCGAGCCACCCGTCGATACGCTGGCCTCATGGCCACGTCCGCCGACCTCTACGCCGCCATCCTCGCCGACCCCGACGACCTCGACCTGCGGCGACGCTACGCCGACGCCATCGAGGCCACCGACCCGGAGCGCGCCGAGCTGATCCGCCTCTACCTGGCCAGGGAGTACGGCACCCGGGAGTCGCTGTTCCTGCACCGACGGATCCGCCCCCGGCTCGCCGAGCCGGTCACCCACCTGCTCAGGGCGTGGCAGTTGCGCAACGGCCTGATCGAGTCGGTCACCATGACCGCCCGCACCTTCGTCGACCACGGTGAGGAGGTCTGGGCCAGCCATCCCGTCCGCCACCTGATCCTGGTCGAGGCCGCCGGACTCATGACGGAGGTCGCCCAGGTCGCCTGCCTCAGCCGCCTGATCGCCCTCGATCTGAGCGGGAACCTGATCGGTGACGACGGGCTCGCCGCGCTGGTCGAGTCCCCCCACCTGGGCAGGTTGCGTTGGCTGGGCCTGGCGGGGTGCGGCGTCGGCCGGACCGGAGCCGAGGCCCTGGCTGCCACCCGCAACCTGCCCGCCCTGCGCTACGTCGACCTGTCCGACAACCTCGTTGAGGTCACCGCTCAGGGCTACGGGCAGCACATCGACGGATCGCCCGTCTGGGTCGAGATGCCTCCCCTCGGGCAGGAGCTGGTCGAGCGCTACGGCCCGCTGCCGTGGCTCGACACCCAGTGGGGCTGGGCGCTGCTCGGCGTTGTCCGCTGGGACGAGATCTGACGGCGAGTCCAGCGGGGCGGAGCCGCCGTCATTGGGCGACGGCGTGGGCGAGACGCCACGGTTCGCCTCTGCGATCCGCTGGGCGTGGAAACGAATACTCGGTGGAATCCCACGCGAGTCGTCCGGCAGCGCATCAGCCTGAAGGTCGACGGCCCGTCGGACGGCCCGGCCAACCTCTGCCAGGAGCGCACCGGCCACGCCGGCACCGCCGAGAACCCTGAGCCGGCCGCTGTCGTCTCGCAGGCCCAGCACGTCGGGGACGGGGTTGTCGACGTCAAGGGACGGACCTTCAAGCGCCGACAGCTCCACATCGGACAGCAGGGAGTGCACGCCGCCGGGAAGTCGGGGCTCCTGCCCGATCGAGAGCACCACCCGGTCGTAGACCTGCTCGGTGCCGTCGCTGAAGCTGACGACGAACGCCCCGTCGACGGTGTGCCGGATGCCGACGACGCTGCGCAGCGACATGTCCGCCACCCGGGCCCGGGCAGCGTCTGAGTACGCACCGAGGCCGGGCAGGTTGTTGCGCCGGTTGTCACCGCCGCTGAAGCTGAACTCCAGCTGCGCTCGGGCGTCCACGACGGGATCACCCGTCACCCGATCGGCCGGTAGCGGCCTGGCCTGGGCCGACCAGTCGATGCGTCCGGCCATGGAGGCTGCCGCCTGCTCGATGTCCCACGCGCCGGACGGTCCCGCGCCGTAGACCAGCACCCGGTCGCCCGGCTGATAGGTGTCGGCCAGGTTCTGCCCACCGAAGTCGACAGCCGGTGCGGCCGGGCGGGGGTCGGTGAACGAGCCGTCCGGGGCATGGCCGAGCCGGGCGGCGACCTCCTCGGGGAGCGTCCGTGGATCGACCGGAACGCCTGCCCGATCCTGGACCTGCCCGGTCAGGATGTCGACGGCGTGGCCGGAGGACGGGTCGACGATCAGCGGATCCGTCGGCCGACCACCGAGATCGGTGAGCAGCGGCAGATCCGAGGCACCGGTACCGGTGCCACCGAGGACGGCCCGTACGGTCGGGGGGAGTCCGCCCGGATCGACGACCGCACCGGCGGGGTCGTGGAACACCGGCGTGTCCCCGGACCGGTCCACGCGGTAGCCGGTGGTCGGATCGACGTACCGACCGTCGGTGGTGGTCGGTGCGCTCGGCAGCCGGGAGGGACCGGGACCGGTCGCGATGTCGAGCGACGCGGTGAAGACCTCGCGCCCTCCGATGGTCACCCGGAAGTTCGCACCGGCGGGCCAGCCGGCGGCGTCGGTTGGGCGAGGCGTGACCGAGGTGGCCAGCCCCTGGTAGGTGGGCATGCCGCTGAGCGCCCGGGCCGCGCCCACCGCGTCGGCGAACACGTCGGAGGGGGTGAACTGGGTGCCCGCTTCGGCGAGGTCGGACGGTTGGAACGGCAGCCCGGGAAGTTCCAGCTCCGAGGGGACCTGCCCCATCAGCAGCGTCTGTCGCTCCGCCCACGGGTCGTGTCCCTGCGAGACGCAGAGCACCGGCGGGAGGCCGGTCCCCGGATCGGCGGGGGCGCCCAAGGTGACGAAGTCGGCGGTGGCGGCCCACCCTCCACCGATCACCAGCCGACCGAAGACGTGATCGGGTGTCGCGTCCAGCGCGGCGTCCACCCTGGCGGTGAGCGCGAGATCGGCCTCGTTGCGCAGGGCGGTGGCCTGCTGGGCCCAGGCCCGGGCTTCGGCGCGGACGGCCGACTGCGTGGCCCGCAGCTCCGCGACGAGCTGTTGCCCGTCACTCTGTGCGAGACCGACCAGGCTGTCGAGCTCCGGGGCGTGGGTGCCGAGGTGGTTCCGGATCAGATCCAGACGTGCCTGGGCGGCCTTGGACCCGACCACCGGCACGTTGTCGCCGTGTCCGTGCACGGGATGCAGGGGTTCCTGCTCCAGCAGGCCGGAGGAGATGAGCAGACTCAGCGCCTCAGCTCGCAGTTGACCGGCTCGGGCCGGATCGGACGTGGTGGCGCTGTCGGCGAGCACGACCCGCAGTTCGGCGAGGCGGCCCATGTCCCGTGCGGTGAGGGTCCGGGCACCGCTGCCCTCCGGCCGAGCGCCCTCGGCGAGCGCCGTGGTGGCGTCGATGCGCAGCCCCGCGGACCGATCCTGAGCGACCGCGTCCACCTCGGCCAGGGCCGCGGCGACCGCGCGGTGTACGTGGTCCGGATGCGCCCCGGTCGACACCTGCACCACCGCACCGTCGGGGTCGTACTGCACGGTGGCGACGGGAACGAGCGACACGTCGGGAACGGGGGCGGCCAGTTCGATGCGTACCCGGTAGGGGCCGTCGAGGGTATCCAGGGTGACGGTGCCGGTGGCTGGGTCGACGTGCGCCCCGTCGGGCAGCGGTCCGCCGTTCAGGGCGGCCTGGACGGCCTCCCCGGTCCGTACCGGATCGGCATCGAGCAGCGCGCCACCGAAGGTCGTACCGGCGGCGGCCCGTCGAAGATCGGGTCCGTCGGCGGCGGCCGTGGGGTCGGCACCCGGTCCTGGCGGGCCACCGGGGCCGATGGATCCGGTGTCCCCGGTCGCTTCGTCCGACGGCGTCGAGCCGTCGGCCCGGGTCAGGCCGTCGGGTCCGCCTCGGGCCACACCTGCCGGCCCTTGATCCTGCCCTCGCGTCGCGCCTGCGCGTACTCCTCCATCACCCGACGCGGTGGCAGGCTGGTGTGCGCTGTGATCACTCCCGACCGGTCGATGATGTAGCTCCCCTGGCCCACGTGCATCCCCGAGGCCCGCTCCTGCTCCGAGAGTCTCTCCCGGGCCAGCCAGCCGAACTCGAACTCCCGAAGCACTATCGGATTCCCGGTCCGCAGCAGTCGGCTGATCAGTGTCAGCGCCTCGTCCTCGGTCAACTCGCCCCTCTCCGTCAGGCACCATCATCGCCCAGAGGGCGTGGGTTTCCCGCACATCGGCGGCCGGCATCTCCGCCGACGTCGTCCCGGTCTGCGGATCCCACCACACCGGCGCGTCGGCGTCCGCCGGAAAGACGATCACGAAGGCGTGCGAGCCGTCGACCTCGGGTTGGCCGGTCTCGTCGAGGACCACGTTCCCGGCCGGGTCGAGGAACAACCAGTCCGCCACCACCAGCGCCGAAGCCCCCGGGCCGGCCTCCGCCACCTGCCGGTGAAGGTCCGCGTACTGGGCGGCCACCGCGTCGGTACGGGCGGACAGGTCCGTCGGCAGATCGGCGGTACCGCCGAGCCACTGCCCACCGATCCAGGCCTCGGCACGCTCCAGCCCACCCCGCTCACCGGAGACGCGGTCGATCGAGCCGTCGTCGAACCGGTCCGCCCAGCGTGGCACGGACACCTGCGGGTCGCCGTGGAAGCTGGCCAGGGCCGCCAGCGACGAGTCAAGGCAGTTGTTGGCGCGGCCGGGCTGCTCCGGTCCGCCGTCGTTCACCAGCAGTCCGTACGGGTGGGTCGACGGATCCGCGAAGACCGCGTACCCCTGCGGGGTGGCGAGGCTCGCCGCCAGATCGTCCTGGAAACGTGGGTCCTCCAACGGCGCCAGCTCACCCGGACCGAACCGCCGGCTCTCCGGCAGTGACGGGGCGGGGGCGGGGCCGACCGCGCCGTCCGTCGATACGCTGCCGTCATGGCCACGCCCGCCGACCTCTACGCCGCCATCCTCGCCGACCCCGACGACCTCGACCTGCGAAGGCGCTACGCCGACGCCGTCGAAACCGCCGACCCCGAACACGCCGCGCTGATCCGTCTCGACCTCGCCGGAATCCGCAACACCCGAGAGATCATGCTTCTGCACCGGCGGATCCACCCGCGCCTCGCCGATCCCGTCGCCCACCTGCTCGTCGACTGGCGAACCCGCAATGGCCTGATCGAGTCGGTCACCATGACCGCCCGCACCTTCATCGACCACGGCGACGAGGTCTGGGCCCACCATCCCGTCCGCCACCTGATCCTGGTCGAGGCCGCCGGACTCATGACCGAGGTCGCCCAGGTCACCTGCCTCAACCGCCTGATCGCCCTCGACCTGCGCGGAAACCTGATCGGCGACGACGGGCTCGCCGCGCTCGTCGACTCCCCGCACCTGGGCCGGCTGCGCTGGCTGGGTCTGGCCCGCTGCGGCATCGGTGCGGCCGGAGCCGAAGCCCTGGCCGCCACCCGCAACCTGCCCGCCCTGCGCTACGTCGACCTGCGACGCAACCCCGTCGAGGTCACCGCCCGGGGCCACGGACAAGACATCGACGGGAAGCCCATGTCGGTCGAGATGCCCCCGCTCGGGCAGGAACTGATCGCCCGGTACGGAGCCCTGCCCTGGCTCGACGTCCAATGGGGATGGCACTGGCTCGGTGTCGGCTGGGAAGAGGTCTGAGGCGTCCGGGCCGGACGGGGGACCGGGCAGGGTCGGGCCGTCACTCGTGGCAGCCGACGGTCCCGGTCGGTTGGCCTCGGCGATCCGTTGCGCATGGAAGCGGATGCTGGGAGCGATGCCCCGGGAATCGGACGGTAGTGCCGCCGCCTGGCGGCGGATCGCCCCCTCCACCGTCTCGTCGACCCTGCTGATGACCGGGCCAGCCACGCTGGCCGCCCCGAGAATGCGCAGCTGACCACTGTCGTCTTGCAGCCCCAGCACGTCGGCAGGTCCTACCGGTTCGGTGGCCAGCCCTTCGATGGGTGCAAGATCCATGTCGGGAAGCAGGTTGGCGACACCGCCGGGGAACTCGGCCGCCTGGCCGATGGAGAGCACCACCCGGTCGTACGTCTGTCGGCTACCGTCGGTGAACTCGACCTGGAAGCCACCGTCGACGGTGTGCCGGAGGCTGACGATCTCCCGCAGCGAGCGGTCGACCTGGCTCTGCACCGTGTCGGCGTAGGCACCCACATCGGGCAGCGTGTTCCGCCGGTTGTAACCACCCCCGAAGCTGTGCCGCAGGCGCGCCTCGGCGTCCTGGTCCGGGTCACCGGTGAGCTGGTCGGGCGGCGGTTCCATCGCGCGGGCCGACCAGTCGACGCTCGCGGCGGGCGATGCCACGGCCTGCTCGATGTCCCACGCACCGGATGCGCCGGCACCGAAGACGAGCACCCGGTCGCCGGGGCGGTAGGCGTCGGCGAGGTTCTGCCCACCGAAGTCGACAGGCGGCGTGGACGGCCGGGGGTCACGGAAGGAACCGTCCGGCGCGAAGCCCAACCGCGCCCCGACCTCGGCCGGCACGGCACCGGCATCGACAGGCGTGCCGGCGGAGTCGACAACCCGGCCGGTCGTGAGGTCCACGGCATACCCGGACGTCGGGTCGACCACAAGCGGATCGGTGGGTCGCCCGGTCAGATCCGCGAGCAGCGGCAGATCGCCCCGGCTGGTGCCGGCGCCGCCGAGGACCGCTCGTACGGCAGGCGGCACGCTCTCCGGTGCGACCAGGTTGCCGTCCGGGTCCTGGAACCGCGGCGCGTTGCCGGAGCGGTCGACCCGGTAGCCGCTGGTCGGGTCGACGTAGGTGCCGGCGGCGTCGGCCGGGACGCTCGGCACCCGGGACGGTCCCGGCCCGCTGGCGATGTCGACCGAGGTGGTGTAGAAGTCCCGGCCGTTGACAGTCACTCGGAAGTTGGCGCCGTCGGGCCAGCCAGTGGCGTCGGCCGGTCGGGGTGTGATCGAGGTCGCGGTGCCCTGATAGGTCGGCATGCCGGAGAGCGCCCGCGCAGCGCCCACCGCGTCGGCGAACACGTCGGAGGGGGTGAACTGGGTACCCTCCTCGGCCAGGTCGCCCGGCTGGAACGGCAGGCCGGGGATCTCCAGCTCCGACGGGACCTGCCCCATCAGCAGCGCCTGGCGTTCCGCCCACGGGTCGTGTCCCTGTGAGACGCAGAGCACCGGCGGCAGGCCGTGGCCGGCGTCCGGCGCGGCTCCCATGGTGACGAAGTCGGCGGTCGCCGCCCAGCCACCACCGATGACGAGTCGGTCGAAGACATGGTCGGGCGCCACCCCCAGGGTCGCGTCCACTCTCGCGGTCAGCGCGAGATCGGCCTGGTCACGCAGCTCCGTGGCCTGCTGTGCCCAGGCACGGGCCTCGGCACGGACAGCCGACTGGGCTGCCCGGATGTCCGCCACGAGCTGCTGGCCGTCGCTCTGCGCGAGCCCGATCAGGCTTTCCACCTCGGCGGCGAGGGGGCCCAGATGATCGTGGATCAGGTCGAGCCGGGCGCGGGCAGCCTCCGGCCCGACCACAGGCGTGTTGCTGCCGAGTCCGTGCACGACGTGCACCGGCTCCTGTTCCAGGAGACCGGAGGCGACGAGCAGGCTGAGTGCCTCGGCACGTAGCTGGCCGGCGATCCCCGGATCGGTGGCGGCGGAACTGTCGGCGAGCACCACCCGCAGCTCGGCCAGGTGGCCGATGTCGCGCGCGGTCAGCACGCGGGTGCCGTCGCCCTCCGGCCGGGCACCCTCAGCGAGTGCGGTGGTGGCGTCGAACCGCAGTCCCTCGGCCCGTTGCTGGGCGATGGTGTCCACCTCGGCGAGCGCCGCCGCCACCGCCCGTCGGACGTGGTCCGGGTGGGCGCTCGTCGACACCTGTACGACGGCCCCGTCGGGGGTGTGGTGGATGGTGGCCACCGGCACGACAGACGCGTCCGCCACAGCCGGGGTCAACTCGACGCGTACCGGATAGGGGCCGTCGAGGGTGGTCAGGGTGACCGTGGCGGTGGCCGGGTCGGCACTCGCCCCGTCAGGCAGAGGCCCTGTGGTGAGGGCCGCCTCGACGGCGATGGAGGTACGCCCGGGGTCGGCGTCGAGCAGCGTGCCGCCGAAGGTCGTACCGGCTGCCGCCTGCCGTAGGTCGGGGCCGTCAGGGTCGGCTACCGGCCTGGAGTCGCTCGATGGCGGCGGGCCGTCCACGCCTGATGGCGTGACGTCCCCGGCCGTTCCGACCGGCGGTGTCAGGCCGTTGCTTCCTCCGTCGGCCAGACCTGCCGACCCGTCATCCGGCCCTCCCGGCGGGCCTGCGTGTACTCCGAGATCAGCAGAGGTACCGGCAGACTCATCTGAGCTGTGATCACTCCCGTCCGGTCGATGATGTAGCTCCCGTGACCCAGTTGTCTGCCCTCCGCCCGTTCCGGTGGTGACAGCTGCTCCTTCGCCAGCCAGCCGAACTCGAACGGGTGCAGCTCGATCTCGTTCGCCGTGCCCAGCAGGCGTCTGATCAGCGTCAGCGCCTCGTCCTCCGTCATCCGAAACCCTTTCCGCCATGGTCTCCATCGACCACAGCGCGTATGTCTGCGACAGGTACGCGGCTGGTGGCTGCGGCCACGTCGTCCCTCGTTGTGGATCCCACCAGACCGGCCCGTCGGCACCCTCCGGATACACCAGGACGAAGGCGTGCGAGTCCTGAACCTGTACCTGCCCCTGGTCAAGGACGAGTTCACCGGTGCGGGGATCCGTCCTGACCCATTCGGCCACGACGAGGGCCGCCGAACCCGGACCGGCCTCCGCGACACGCTGATGAAGCTGTGCGTACTGCTCGGCGACCGCTGCCGCGTGCTCGGCCGGTGTCGTGGGCAGCCCTTCCGACCCACCCGACCACTCGGTGCCGAGCCATTCCTCGGCTCGGTCGAGGCCACTCGCCTCGCCGGTCACGGTTTCGATCGTGCCGTCCGGGCGGACGTCCGGCCAACGGGGGAAGGACACCCTGGGGTCGCCGAAGAAGCTGGACAGCGCCGAGAGCGAGGAGTCCAGACAGTTGTTGGCGCGCCCCGGCTGGTCCGGTCCGCCGTCGTTCACCAACTGCCCGTACGGATGGGTGGACGGATCCGCGAACAGCAGGTACCCGTCCGGCGTGCGCAGGCTCTGCTCGACGTCCCACTGGTGTCCCGGGTCCTCCAACGGTGCCAGCTCCCCCGGCCCGAGCCGCCGGGTCTGCGCCAACCCGTGGTCCGTGTCGAGCGGCACCGACGAGGGACGCCCGCCGGGAAGTTCGGCGGTCAGACCGCCGAGCGGCAGATCTCCGTCAGCTCGTCCTCCGTCGGCAACGGCACCGTCGCGAAGTGCGCCACCTGGCGCTCGGCCGTCGCCCGGTCGACCTGCTGAATCTCGTGGCGTTCCGGATTCGCCCACAGGATCGCCGCCGCCACGTCCGGGCGGAACGTCCACGCCCGGGTCGGTCGATCCCAGATCACCGCCTGGGTCGGTCCGGCGCTGTCCGCCTCCGCGATCAGGTTTACCGGCGGGCCGTCCGGATCGTCCGGTCTCCGGAGGAGGAAGTAGCCGAAGGTCAGCGGTGCCATGCACGCCCCCCATCAGGTCAGGGTCCAGACCCGGCAGGTCGGACGCGGCCAATCCTCGCGCGGCGAGCACGTCGGCGAACGTCAGGCCCTGCTGCCCGAGCCAGTCGAGGTACGACTCCCGGATACTCGCCTGCCGAGGCGATGCCATCCACTTCGCGAAGCTGGTGTCCTTCGGCGTGTCGAACCGGGCGCTGTCCATGCCCCCCGGCATGCTCGCCGCGATTCCGTTGGCCTTGTTGACCGCCAGGATGTCGAGGAACGCGTGTACGCGGGCGGCCGGCGACTGTGCCGGATCGCGCATCACCTCGTACTGGTCGTGGGTCTGTTTGCCGACGTTGTAGCTGGTTTCGGTCGGGAACTGCAGCTCGAAGGTACGCCCGGACGGTGCCGTCAGCGTGCAGTTCAGACCGAAGAACCGGTTCCCTGGGTGCCAGAAGTTCTTCAGGTCGGTGACCTGGTAGCCCTGGGCCTCCAACGAGGCGAGAAGAGCGTCCACCGCCGGCCCGTACGCCTCGGACTCCGGTCCCCGCACCGAGAACCGCACCACGTCGTTGACAGTGTCCAGGGCCGAACCGATGTCGTACCCGAGTGGTTCCAGCTCGGTGCGGTACTTGCGGGCCAGGGACTCCGCGCCCTTGACGCGGTGCTGCTCGCCCAGCGTGCTGAGCGAGTCCGTGCCGGTCAGTCCGAGCTGCGCGTTCACCTCGGCGTTGACGCTGTGCAGGTCGGCCAGGATCTGGTCGGCCTCTGTCCGCGCCTCGGTCAGGGCGTCGAGCAGGGTGGTCCGGTCGGTGTCCGGGAGCCCGTCCAGGTAGGGACTTCCGACGGGATCGCCGTCCGGTGCCGCGCCAGCGTCGCTCAGTCCGTCGGATCCGGGACCGGCCAGACCTGCCGGCCGGTGATCCGGCCCTCCCGGCGGGCCGCCGCGTACCGTTTCATGATCAACGGTGGTGGCAGGCTGGGATGTACGGTCACCACTCCGGTCTGGTCGATGATGAAGACCCCCTGGCCCAGTTGCCGGCCCTGCCTCCGCTGCTGCGGGGAGAGCGTCTCCTGGGCTGCCCAGCCGAACTCGAACGGGAACACCGCTACCGGGTTGTCCGTCCCCAGCAACCTGGTCATCAGTTGCCGGGCTTCCTCCCTGCTCATCGGCATGGGTGGGCTGCACCTCCATCGACCACAGGTTGTGCGTCAGTCCAACATAGTCGCCGGGCAGCGGATCGGTGGTGGTGCTGCCGAACTGCGGATCCCACCACACCGGCCCGTCCGCGCCCTCCGGGTACACGAGCAGGAAGACGTGCTCACCGGCTGGCATCGTGTTGCCCTCGGGATCGAGCAGCGGGTCCCCGGTGTTCTCGTCGAACTGGATCCAGTCGACGGCGACGACCGCGGCCGCGCCCGGGCCGGCGTCGCGAACCCGCTGGTACAGCTGCTCATACTGGTCGGCCAGCGCCGCCGACCGCTCGGCGGGCGTACCCGGAAGGGCGTCGTTGTCGCCCGTCCACTCGCCACCGATCCAACTCTCGATCCGGCCGAAGCCGTTCAGCTCGCCGAGCGTCGTGTCGACGGTCCCGTCGTCGAGCCGGTCCGGCCAACGCGGATGCGAGACCTGCGGATCGCCGTAGAAGCTGGCCAGCGCCGCGAGGATCGTGTCGACACAGTTGTTGGCCCGGCCAGGCTGATCCGGCCCGCCGTCGTTGATCAGCTGACCGTACGGGTGGGTCGAGGGGTCGGCGAAGACCTCGTACCCTTCCGGGGTTCGCAGGCTGTCCTCGACATCGTCCTGGTACTGCGGATCCTCCAACGGCGCCAACTGCTCCGGCCCGAACTGGCGCGTGTCCGGCATCGGCCAGCCCTGCATGTCCGGCCAGGAGGCCGGATCGGGGTTCACCTCGGCGTCCGGATCCGTCCCGCCCTCGCGGCCCGGGTCGGGATCGCCCTCCGGATCCGGGCTGCCCGGCGCCACGCCCGAGTCACTCGGGGCGGCCGGCGTCTGGTCGGGACTGTTCGGGTCGGCCGGCGGTCCTACCGGGTTGTTCGGGTCGGCCGGTGTCCCGTCGGGACTGGTCGGGTCGCCCGGCGTGCGGTCGGGGTTGTTCGGGTCGGTGACTGCGCCGGGCCGGCCGGTCGGAGAGTTCTGGTCCCGACCTCCCGCCGGCACGTCCGCGGTCGAGGCCGGTGGGACCGGAGCCGGTGTGCTGGCTTCGGGCACCGCCTGGACGATCGGATCACCTTCGGCATCCAGCACGATCGACCAGACGCCGTCCACCCGGGCGGCGTGCAGCGGGTTGCTTTCCGAGATCATCTGATTCTGGCCGTCAAGCCAGATGATGGTGCCGTCGTGGTTGACAGCGTTCCAGGTATGCGCGCCTGGTCCGTCAGCCCAACTGGTGACGATCAATGCCGCAGACCCCGGGCCTGCCGCGCGAAGAGCCTCGGCGACCGCGTCCAGCCCGGTCGTCCCGCTGCCCTGGTGGGTGAAGGGGGCCCCGAGTGCTCGTTCCTGCCGTCCGGTACTGCCGGTCTCAACCGACGTCGACGGCGCAGTTGGTGCGGCCACCTCTGGCCGGCCGAACCAGGTAGACAGCACGGAGAGCCCGACGTCGGCACAGTTGCTGTCCCGACCCGACACAGTCGGCCCGCCGTCATTAATCAGCCCGGTCCACTGGCCACGCGGATCCGGATGGACCGAAGGACGCCCGGTCGCCTGATCCGCTGGCACGGCATCTTCCAGCGCCCGCTGGTCGGTCGGGTCAGGCGGAATCAGACCCTCGGGCTGGCCGTAGGGGCGGCTGTCGCTAAGCGATGGGCCGGCACCCACAGCACCCAGTACGGGAGGTCGGTAGGTACTTACGTCCCGATCCGGGTCCGAGATTGGCTCGACATTGAACTGCGGCAGAAAGTGTGCGCACGATCGACACGGCGGTCGGTAATGCCCGAGGTCGTAGGTAAAGCCGTCTGATCTAGCCTGTTTGACCTGGTGCGTGACGATCTTGGCGCCTTGCAGAGCGTCCAAGGCGTACTGCTCGAAGGTGCCGGGCTCGCCCGTGCTCCGCCATCGTTGCTCCAGTAGGTAGAGCTGGTCGGAAACAAGAGCAACCTCGGCACACTTTCCGTGCCCGCCGCCCACGCCGTCAACAAGGGTCGTCGCGATGCGGTCCAGCGTGGCCTGCGCAAGCGGATGTACCCGGGGTTGTGTAGGCGGCTTCGTGCTCCGGTCGGCGGTCATGCTGGTGTGCGTGGTGATGCTGCCGTCAGGCATCAGCAACGCACCGGCCATGCCCGGCTGCTTGCCCTTGGATATCGTCCCTGCCTTCACCTCCCGCCGGACAGTCTCGGCAAGCGTCCGTGACGCCTCGATCAGCGCATGCTCGGCTTCGGGACCGTTCGGATCACCGTCGACCGAGGTCGGAGCCAGCTGCCAGCTGTGGGTACCGCGGCCGGTCGGCCCCTCGGACCGTTTGAGGGTCTGCGGGTCGACCGGGCCGGTCGCGGTCTCGGGAGCGGGGTTTGTCGGCCCGCCCTGGACGGTGCCGCTGCTGGTCGGCACCGGAATCACGACCGGTCCGTCGGTGGTCCGCTGAGCCGGATCGGTTCGGTCGGGGTTCGGATCGGTGTCCGTGTCGGCAGTGGGAGTGGCGTCGGGGGAGGGCGTCGTCGGCTCGGTGCCCGCCGTCTGTTCAGGCACCGTGGGGGCGAGCGGATTGGCTGGCGCAGGTGTCGTGTCCGGCCTTGTGGTGGACTGCGCGGGTTGGGCCGGGGTGGCCTGCTGGGCCGGTGTGCCCGGCTGCTGGGTGGGCCCGACCTGCTGGGTGGTTCCGGTGGGCTGGGCCGGGTTGGTGGTGGCCGGGCCCGCAGCTGGCGCGAGCGAGATTGAGCCTGCCGTGTTCGCCGCCGTCGGATTGACCGGTGTGCCCCGGCCGGCCGCCGGTTGCGTGGCGGTGTTGCCGGCGGGCTGCTGGGTGTTCGTGCCGGTGGCTGGTGTGCCGGTCGTGGTCGGCGTCGAGGCGTTGGGAGTGTTCGCCACCTGCGGGCCGGTCGTGGCGGGGGTACCGGTGGTGGGGGCCGGGTTCGTCGCGGTGGTCGGGCCGGTGGGCGTGACCGTGCCGGGTGGTGTCGCTACCACCGGAGCGGTGGGTGCCGTCACCGGGGCTGCGGTCGACGTGCCGGGTAGCACGGTGGGCGGCACGTCAGCGGTGACGGAGGGACTCGCCGTGTCGACCGGCCCGGCGACGGTGGCGTCACGTACCGGACTGTCGGTGGCCGTTCGACCGGACCCGGTCGAGCCGTCACCGGGTGGGGTGGCCGTGGCGTCCGTCGGTGGGCCTGCGACCGGCCCGCCGTCGGTCCGAACCGTCGCCTCGCTCGTCGTCCGGTCACTGACGTTGGTGTCGGTGTTGGTGCTCGCGTCGGCCCGGTCGGTGCCGGGTGAGGTGGTGACCGGCACAGCTTGGCTTTCCGGCGTCCCCTTCTGGTCGTTGTTGGTGGTGGTGGTGCCACCGTCCCCGACGCCGCCGCCGGTCAGCGTGCCGTCGGGTGTCGTGGTCACACCGTCGGCGGGGACGGCCACCGGGTTCCCGGTCGAGCCGTCGACACGCGCCGGGTCGGCGGAGCTGGCCGGGTCGCCGGCCGGTGCACCTGTCGCATCGCTCGACGGCGCTGCGGAACCGTCCGCCGTGGGCGGCGCGAGGCTGATCGAGCCCGCTCCGCTGTCGGGGACCGTGCCGGTGTCGCTCTGCGACGCGCCATTGCCCGTGTCGGTCGCCCCGGCATCTGTGGTGCCGCCAGCTCCGCTGGCGCTGCCCGCACCGTCCGAACCGGATCCGCCCACACCAGACGCGGAGTCACTACCGGAGGTGGCCGCGCCACCATCGGCTGCCGAGCCGGTGCCGCCACCAGCCGCACCGGCCCCCGAGGTTGAGCCACCCCCGGTCGAGCCGGCACCGGTGCCGTTGGCACCGCCGCCGAGGTCGCCGAGGCCGTTCGCCCCTCCGACGCCAAGGCCGGGATCGGTCCCGCCGGCCGGGCCGACATTCGGCGTGACGTCGAGCCCCATCCTGCCGAGGATCGCGTTGGTGCCGCGCGCCATCAGGTTGCCGGTGGCACCACCGGCGAGGGTCGCACCGGTACGGCCGGCACCGCTGGCGAAGCCGCCCAGGAACGCATCGGCACCTGGCATGGCCCACTGCCCGTTGATCGTGCCGTTGGCGAGCACGCTGGCTGCCGGCGAGATGACGGCGTTCTGGGCACCGGAGGCGAGGCTCGTGCTGCCCCAGCGAACCATGCCGCTGCCTCGGAAGGAGAGCTGTGACGGGCTGAACGAGAACGGCATGCGGGGTGCCGCCCGCCGACCGGCCCAGTTCATGCCGGTACCGAGCACCGCACCGTAGGCACCACCCACGCCAGCGGTGAGGGTCCGGTTGCCGTCCCACTGCCGTCGCTCGCCGGTGTGCATCTGGTACGCCTGGGCACCGACGTCGATGATCAGCTCTTCGCCGATCTCCTCCAGCAATTCACGGCCGAGGCGATTGAGGCCCTGCCGGAAGCCCTGGCTGGTGACCGTCTGGCCGATCCGGGTGCCGGCCAGTCGCAGAGCCGCCCGCATTCCCGCCCGGGTCAGCAGTTGCCGGCCCATCTGAGCGATCAACCGCCGGAAGGCGATCGTCACCGCCTGCCGACCACCGGCCAGGATGCCCGGAATGGCACCTGCCGACACCCCACCCAGCCAGGCCATCAGGAGCGCGACAAAGACCGCGATGACGGTGATGATGACCGCGATCAGCACGGTCAGCTTCGCGTACTCGATCTCCAGTGCCGCCTGGTCACATCCTGCGGCGTACGCGGCCGAGATCTCCTGGATCAGCGGCAGGCCGGTGTTCGGGTCCACACCGATCTGGTTCCACAAGCCGCCGAACGCCTCGCCGGCACCGCCGCCCCAGCTCTGCAGGATCTTCATGACCGCCGGATCGGCCTGGCCGAGCGTCTCGCTTACCGTGTCGGCCAACGCCTGCCACGCGTCGGCCAGCTCCCGCATCCGGTCCTCGTCGCCGCTGGGCCAGGCCTCCCCGGCGCTCACCCAGCAAATGGCGTCCCAGACCCACGCGTACTCGCCCAGCGAGTTCCTGGGATTGGGTATCGCCACCCCGAAAGCCCCTCTGTCCGATGTCGACCCGTAGCGGGCGAGCTGCTACTTGTCGTCGCCGCCGAACAGCGTCTTGACCATGTCGTCGGTGTCGACGGTGCCCTCGACCGCCCCCTTGACGGTGGGTCCCAGCACCTCGACCAGCGGCACGAGATCCGCGGCGAGGTCGAGGACCCGCTGCGCCGGCTGATCGTCGCCACCGAGGTAGTTCTTGTTGAACTCGTTGCCCGGCTCGTCGTCACCCCAGGGCCGGTCTCCGTTCAGGGTCCCGATGGTCGCCGCGAGGTTCTGCCAGGTGGTAGCGAGCCGAGCGCCGGCCGCGCCGAGTTCGTTTGCGCCCTCCAGGGCAGCGTCGGGCTTGACGAAGGTCTCGCGCAGCTCGCTCATCGCCTCTCCTCCCCGGGCAGTTCGCTGTCCAACTGACGGAAGATGCCGTCGAGATCGTGATCGATGTAGGCCTGGAACTGACTGTCCGGTACGAACGGTCGGACCAGCTTCTCGACCTCGGCCATCGCCTGCTCGGTCGCCCGCCGGATCGTCTCGGTGACCGTGGCGGAAAGCTCCTTCGAGTTGGGCCGGCGGTAGATGCGCGGATCGAACTCGACCTTCGTCACCTGACCACGAGGACCGACCGTCACGGTGACCAGGCCGTCTTCGGAGGTGACCGTGGCCTTCACCGTCTTGAGCTGTTGCTGCAGATCGCCGACGCCGGAGCGCATCCGCTCGAACTGCGCCATCAGCTCGTCGGCACGGGCGCGCAGCGCCTGTACGTCCATGGCGTGTTCCTCCCCGCGCAGGTCCCATCCGCCGCCCACGCCCGGGCGTGACAACTCGACCATACTGAATGGGCACGACATCGGGGTGCCCGGTCTGGAGGCCACCCGCCGCTAGGATGCAGCGGGATCGGTTGACGGGAGGCGCGCAGACATGTTCCGGGACCGTCCTGTGGCGACGTTCGCGCTGGTGGGCACGCTGTTGGCCACGGTGTTGACGATTCCCTTCGCGAGCCAGGCGGCTGCCGCACCGGCGATTTGCGATAATCCGAGCGATCCGGGAGAGGTCAACACCGAGACGCCCTGGCACCAGCGGTGGCTCGCCCCGCAGCGGGTGTGGCCGTTCAGCACCGGCTCCGGCGTGCGGGTCGCGGTGATCGACTCCGGCACCGACAGCAGCCACCCCCAGTTGGCCGGTCGGGTGACCAGCGGCTTCGACGCCCTGCGCGGCACCGCCGGAGGCGACGTGGACTGCGTGTCCCACGGCACCGCCGTGGCCAGCATCATCGCCGCCGGCCGGCAGGACGGCGTCGGCTTTCACGGCCTCGCCCCGGATGTCACGATCGTGCCGGTACGGGTCAGTGAACGCAACGCCAACGACGGCCCGGGCGCTGGGGGCGACACCGTCACCGGCGCCGTCTTCGCCCAGGCGATCCGGTACGCGGTCGATGACGGCGCCGATGTGATCAACCTGTCGGTGACGCTCTACCAGCCGGACCGCGACGTGGAGCAGGCCGTGCGCTACGCCCTGGAGAAGGACGTCGTGCTTGTCGCCGCCGCCGGCAACAAGCATCAGGACGGCGCTCGCCCTGATCCGGTGCCCTACCCCGCGGCCTACGACGGCGTGATCGGCGTAGGCGCCATCGATCAGTACGGCGCCCGGATCCGGCAGTCCCAGATCGGGCCGTACGTGGACATCAGCGCCCCGGGCGGTGCGGTGGTAGCCGCTACCCGGCTGTTCGGACACGGAGCCTACGACGGCACCAGTTTCGCCGCCCCGATGGTGAGTGCGACCGCCGCACTTGTCCGCGCGGCGGAGCCCAATCTGTCGGCCCGGGAAGTCACCCGACGAATACTGGCCACCGCCGATCCGGCCCGGGGCGACGCCACGCGCGGCTACGGCAGCGGGGTGGTGAACCCGTACCGGGCGGTCACCGAACGGCTGACCACAGGGGCGCCGGTGGCTCAACCTCCGCTGCCCGACGTGCCGTACGACGCAGCGGCGCAGGCGCGCGCGGAGCGCTGGGCGCTGTTCGGTCGGCTGGCCCTCTGGATCGGCCTCGGGCTTGCCGCGCTGGCGGTCGGGGTCGCGGTGCTTGCCACGTTGCTGCCACGCGGTCGCCGCACACGGTGGCGGCCCACCCGCCCGTCGGCGCCGCCGCCGACCCATCCCGAGATCGACGAGCCCGAGGAGATCTTCTTCCGGGTACCGAACTCGATGCCGCGCGGGTGACAGTGGAGTAGGCGGAACACCTCGGACGGTGACCGCTGCTTGCGGCACAGACGACGATGGCCCGGCGCGGGCCGGGCCATCGGTACTGCGGGTCCAGGTTTCAGCCGCCGAACTTCGCGCGGTTCGCCGCCTCACGGGCCTGCATCTTCGCGGCCGACTCGCGTAGCGCCTTCTCGATCCGACCGAGCAGGTCACGAAGGTCGTTGGCGGCCGACTCCCACTCGGACTGCCGCTGGAAGTACGCCTCTTTGGCGTCACCGTCCCAGGTGGCCAGCAGCGGCGCGATGCCGGACTTGAGCCCGTCCAGCTCTCCGGTCATGTTCCGCACCGCACCGTTGCAACTGTCGGCCGCGGCGTTCAGCCCGGCGAAGTTGTACCGAATCTCCGTCATGAGTCTTCTCCCCCGTCAGAGCTTCAGCGCCGCGGTGATCTGACCGGCGGTGGCACCCGCGCCATCCATGTCGGCCCGGATCTCCTCGTCACTGACGTCGTAGTCCTTACCGGCAGACCCGACCGCCTCGGCGATCGCCCGCAGCGCGACGTTGAGCCGGGCCATGTCCTGGTCGAACCGCTCACGCACCTGCTGGAAGGAACCGGCACCAGCGCCCCTCCACTGGTCGTACAGCGGAGCGAGCTGGTCCATCAGCGAGTTGAGGTTGCCGGTGAGCCGATCGGCGACGGCATCGACGTCACCTTCGGTCTTCAGCATCAAGCCGGTGTCGGTGTTCATCGACATGGCGGAAGTCACCCCCGTCCTCAATTGATCGCCCCGATTCACCGGGGCGTCCTGTCAGTCGGTGCTCGCGCACCATCGTCGTACGAACGGTAACGGGTCGTGTCCAGCCCGCGCTAGACCGTGACTCGTTCCGCATCTCCATTGTGGCTGGTCAGGTCATTCCGGGTCGAGGGCGAGTTTCGCCGTGGTCGGGTCGAGCACCGGTCCTGCGGGCAGGCGGACCACCAGACTGGCGGGCAGCCGTACCGGTTGCACACCCGCGTAGCCGAGGATGGCGGGAACGCCCTCGGAGGCCAGCGGGTAGCGGTGGCCCAGATCGGTGACCAGGTTGAGGGTGCCCGCCTCCTGGTCAGGGGAGGAGACCGCGGCGACCAGGACGCCGTGACCCGGCTCGATGACGACCCGATCGGCCAGCGGGATGCCGTCACCGGTCTGCTCACCGGTGCGTACCGGTTCACGTACCGGTTGGACCTGTGCGTCGAGCAGCAGCGTCGGCTCGTCCGCATCCGGTTGGTAGGCCGCGCAGATCGCGGGCTGGTCGCCGGACAACCGGGCGATCTCCGGCCGCTGGTCCGGCGCGCGATGCCGCCCCTGGGCCGGCGCGGCCGCCTTGGGTGCGGCGGCAGCGGCGCCGGCGGCCAGTTCGATCGGGTAGGGCCGTGCCTCTCCCGGATACGCCAATTGTGTCTCCCCGTCGGCCAGCACCACGTCCGCTTGAAGAGGTGTGATCGGCACCAGCCTCGACCGTTCGGCGAGGTAGTACTGCCGGCTGCCGCCCTGGCTCTCCACCACGAAGACCTGACCGATGCGGGCGTCCGGCAGAGCGGTCGAGGGTGTCCCCCGATCGGCCACCCGTCGGGGTGCGATCGGCTCTCCGGCCGGCAACGCGTTCAGCCACGCCCCGCCGACCTCCACCACCGGCTCGGCGCTCATGGTGAGGCCCTCCAGCACGATCTTCTCGCTGCGGATCTCGTACCGGTGGTCGTGCCAGACCAGGTGCAACCGTTCTGTCTTGCGGTCACGAACCAGCAACGCGCTGTCGCCTGGTTCCCGCCCGCCACCGGGTGCCCGCCCGACGGTGAGCACGGTGGTGGCGACGATACCGCCGGCCGCGTTACGAGCCGGCTGGGTGCAGAGCGTCCACGGCCCGTCCAGGATGCGGCCGGCCGGGGGCAGCGCGTCCGGAGCGAACGGGATGCCGATCCGTGGGCCGCGCGGGGTCCCGACAAGAGAGTTCCGGGAGACCGAGATGGTCGGTGCCGCCGTCTCCATGGCGAGCAGGGCGGAAGCGTAGTTGAGCACCGGGTGCAGCCGACCCTCCCGGTACAGGTAGCGGGTGCCGGTCTCCTTCTCCAGGATGACCGCACCGCCCTCCTTCCATTTGGTCGCCCCGCCGGGACGCAGCAGGCCGTAGACCCCCACCGCGGCTAGAAAAAGCACGGCCACCATGACGCTGGCGAAGCCGGCTCCACCCAGCCGGCGGAACGGTGCCGCCTCCGGATCGGGCTCGCGCGCCACCAGCGCGGAGGTCATCCGCTGGACGAAGAACTGGTACGACTGGACCTGATCCCGCCGCGACGGCATGGCACCCCTCCCCTGGCGTACGCCGGCACGGTCACGAACTCCGGACCGCGGTGCCTACCATAGGCACGGCGTCGAGCCGCCCGGTGCCCGCATCCGGCGTTGGCCGGCGGAACCGACGACGGCAGCCCGAGGAGTCCTTCGATGATCAGCCGCGACGAGGCCCTGGCCATCGCCCGCGAGTGGGCCGACGAGCGCCGTGCCGCATTCGAGGTGACCCTGTTCGAATTTGATCTCGGTTACGTCGCCTGTCTCGTCGAACCTGTCGCCGCTGCGACAAACGGTCCGCCCATGCCGCCCCCGTCCACCGGGTATCCCCGGGCCGTCATCGACCGGGAAAGCGGCGAGGTTTCCCAGTGGCCCTCGCTGCCGTGGCAGACCATCGCCGAGCGGTACGCGCAGCGCCGGGCCGCCGAGGGACGCTTCCCGCCCGACGTGCGGTACGTGCTGGACGAGGCCGGTTGGTTTCCCGGCCGCGATGCAAGCGCGGCAGTCGATCACTGGATGGTCCGCTTCGCCGATGAACTGACCGGGCTTGAATGCCCACCCGTCGTACGGGCCGCCCTTGTGGAATTCGGCGGCTTACGGCTCCCCCAGTTCGGTCGGAGTGGCCGTCCAGGCGCCGGCTTTATGAGCTTCATCCACCCCACTCGCGGTGGTGTGGTCACGGAGGCGGCCCGCGACTTCGCCGAGGAGTTCCACAACCCGGTCTATCCGATCGGCAACAACGAGGACGGACCATCCGAGCTGGTCGCCGATGCGCAGGGCCGCGTGTTCATGCTGCACTGGGCCGATTACTTCTTCGTCGGACCGGACATCGACTCCGCCATCGTCAAGCTGATTCGCGGGGGTCCCATGGCCGAGGCCCATGACCGCGACTGGTGATCCTGCCCGGCCGTCGACGCCGTACAAGCCCGCGGCTGTGGCGAACGGAGGGGATGATCCGAAAAGCCCTTCGATGATCAGCCGCGACGAGGCTCTTGCCATCGCCCGCGAGTGGGCCAGTACGGGTAAGCCCGGGCCGGCGCCCGAAGTGGACCTGTACGAGTTCGACCTCGGCTACGTCGTCTGGCGCGTTCTTCCGGAAACAGCCGTCGTCGACGGTGTACCCGTGCCGCCACCGTCGACGGGATATCCCCTGGCGGTCATCGACCGCGAGACCGGTGAGGTTTCCCAATGGACCGCGTTGTCCGCACCCCTGGTGGCCGAAGAGTACGCATTTTACCGCGCAGCCGAGGGCCGCTTTCCCCCTGACGTGCGGCAAGTACTGGACCGGGCTGGGTGGTTTCCCGGCAGAGACGTGACATCCGCGGTGAACCACTGGATGGTCCGCTTCGCCGACGAACTGGCCGGGCTTGAGTGCTCGCCCGTCGCCCGGGGCGCACTAATCGAGTTCGGCGGCCTTCAACTGCCTCAATTCGGCCGGAGCGGCCGCTTGGGCGGCGGCTTCATGAGTTTCATCCACCCTACGCTTGGCGGTGTGGTCACGGAGGCGGCCCGCGAATTCGCCGAGGAGTTCGACAACCCAGTCTACCCGATCGGCAACAACGAGGACGGACCGTCCGAACTGGTAGCCGACGCGCAGGGGCGGGTGTTCATGTTGCACTGGGCCGACGACTTCTTCGTCGGCCCGGACATCGATTCCGCCATCGTCAAGCTAATCCGGGGCGGCCCGATGGCTGAGGCCAGCGACCGCGACTGGTGAACCTGGCCTGACCGCCGACGTAGCGCCACCGTGGCCGCCGTCAATCAATGCGGCAAGCCCGAGGAGTCTTCGATAATCAGCCGCGACGAGGCCCTGGCCATCGCCCGCGAGTGGGCCGGTGCGGGCAAGCCCGGGCCGGCACCCGAAGTGGACCTGTACGAGTTCGACCTCGGCTACGTCGTCTGGCGCGTTCTTCCGCCCGTGGCCCCCACTGAAGGACCGCCCGCCCCGCCGTCTGCAACCGGCTATCCCCGAGCCGTCGTCGATCGGGAGACCGGCGAGGTGTCCCAGTGGCGCTCGCTGCCGCCGTCACTGGTTGCGGAGGAGTACACGCAGCACCGGGCCGCTGAGGGGCGTTTTCCGCCCGACGTGCGGTACGTGTTGGAAAAGGCAGGCTGGTATCCCGGAAGAGATGTTACCTCCGCGGTGAACCACTGGATGGTGCGCTTCGCCGACGATCTGGCCGGGCTTGAATGCTCACCTGTCGCACGCGCCGCGCTTGTCGAATTCGGTGGCCTGCGGTTGCCGCAGTTCGGTGGCCACGGGGAGCCGGGCGGGGGTTACACCAGCTTTATCCACCCCACACTGGGTGGGGTGGTAACCGATAAGGCGCACGGCTTCTCGGAGGACTTCGAGAATCCTGTGTTTCCGCTCGGCAACAACGAGGACGGGCCGTCCGAGTTGGTCGTCGACGCGCAGGGTCGCGTGTTCATGTTGCACTGGGCCGACGACTTCTTCGTCGGCCCGGACATCGATTCCGCCATCGTCAACCTGATCAGAGGTAACGAGATGTCCGAGGCCAGCGACCGCGACTGGTGAGGGGACGTCAGCCGTTGAGAGCCCGCATGAACGCGTACAGGCCGAGCACGCTGCACGCGACCGGCACCACGGCCAGTTGGAGCAGGATGTCGAACATGTCGCCGAGCCGGGCCAGTCGGGGCGACGGGGCGCGCCGGCTGTAGGCGAGCCCGGCTGCGGCCGACAGCCCGGCCGCGACCAGGGCCACCGGCAGCACGGCCAGCACCCGGGCGCCGGTCGACGCGTCGGCCGCACCGACCAGGGGTAGCAGGCCCAGGCCCACCAGACCGACGGCGAGCATCGGCACCCGGTGCCGGACCGTCGACACCAGTCGGGCGCGCAGCAGGTAGCCGAGCGAGATGATGCCGGCGAGCAGCAGCGCGGAGAGCGTGCCGGTCGCGGTGAGCACGATCAGGCCGGCGATGGTGACGACGAACGCCCCGAAGACCATGCCGGTGAAGACCTCGTCGGCCCGGGCGGTGGCCTGGTAGATCACTTCACGCTTCGGCTGCGGCTCGTCGCGGAGCAGGTCCGCGGCGGTGCGCGGCAGCGCCGGCATCGGCATCTTCCCGAGCCGTACGGAGAGCAGCGGCATGGCCGGCAGCAGCAACGCCACCGCACCGACCACTATCGCGCTGCCTTGGGCGGCGTCCATCGAGCCGAGGGCGATCAGGCCGCCGACCATCCCCCAGAAGCCGACGAAGACCGCGGCCACGAAGACCCTGGTCGCGTCGCCGACCCCGAGCAGCCCGAGCAGCCCGGAGAGGAGCAGCACCGCCGAGCCGAGCAGCACGTGCGGGGCGCCGAGCGCCCAGACCGATTCGCCGGTGCCGATCACCAGCACGCCGCCGACGAAGGCGTAGGGCAGGCCGGCGGCGGCGACGACCGCGCCGGCGAGTGAGTCGGCCATCGCCCGGGACAGCACGATCCCGCAGACCAGCAGCAGACCGGCCGCGCCGAGGGCCACCGCACCACCGAGCCAGCCGGGCTGCTCGGACGTCACGATCACGACCAGACCGAGCAGGAGCAGCACGCCGGCCACGATCAGGCCGGTCAGCCGGGTCGCGAACGGGCTCCAGGCCACCCCGCGGCGTCGGGCACCGTCGGCGACGGCCTCCATCAGGTCGTCGTACGCCAGCTCCGGCCACTCGGTGCGCCGTGGCACCAGGTGCAGCGTCTCGCCGTCACGAACGTTCTGCGCGGCCAGCGTACGGGTCAGTTCGACAGCGCTGCCGTCGCTTCGCCGCAGCATCCAGCCGCCGTGGCTGGTGCCGTCCGACGGTTCCTCGTCGGCCTGTCGCAGCACGGCGGGTAGCAGCCCGACGAGCGGCAGGTGCTCGGGCAGGGCGAGGTCCAACCGTCGGTTGGGAGCGACGACGGCGATGCGCGCGAGTCCGGTTCCGGCCTGGGTGACCACTAAAGACCCCTCGGTACGAGGAGCGGGCCGACGGCCCGCGGCTGTCCTGACGGGCAAAGGCTACCTACCATGTGCCGGTGACGCGGGGGGCGGTTCACCGCGGCGCACCAGACCCAGGAGAGGCGACGGAGGTCTGTCACGTGAGCACGGTGGTCGTCAAGCGACCCGCCCGCCAGCCGGAGCCGGAGTATCCCTCCGGCGAGGTGCTGCTGGACGCGCCGCCCGAGGTGCCCGCACCGAGCGGTAAAGCGTGGGGGCAGATGCTGATGCTGCTGCCGATGCTCGCCGGCTCGTTCGCGATGGCCCTGATGTTCGCCGGCCGGGGCGGGTCGACCCTCGGCTACGTCACCGGTGGCCTGTTCGGACTCTCGGCCATCGGGATGCTCGGGTCACAGCTGGCCAACAACTCCGGCGGACCGGGCAAGCAGGAGATGCTGCAAAAGCGCCGCGACTACATGACGCATCTGTCCCGCCAGCGGCGCCGCGTACTCAAGACGATCCGCAAGCAGCGGGAGGCGGCCTTCTACCGGCACCCGGATCCGGATGTCCTCTGGTCCCTGCCGCTTGGGCCCAGACTGTGGGAACGCCGGCGCGGCGACGTGGATTTCGCCACCGTCCGCATCGGCCTGGGGCCGCAGGAACTGGCGACTCCGCTGGTGCCGCCGCCGGCCACGTCGCTGGAGAAGCTGGAACCGATGTGCGCGCTCGCGCTGCGCCGGTTCCTCACCACGTACGGCGAGGTGCCGGACCTGCCGGTGACCATGGCGCTGAACGGATTCGCCCGGGTGCACCTGCGCGGCGACACCGACGCCGCCCGGGGCATGGTCCGGGCGGTGCTCGCCCAGGCCACCGCGTTCCATGCACCCGACGACATGCTCGTGGCGATCTGCGTGGCGCCGGACCGGCGGGCCGACTGGGAATGGACGAAGTGGCTGCCGCACGCCCTGCACCCGTCACGCACCGACGCGCTCGGCCAGCTGCGCCTGGTGGCAGCCTCGGTGACCGGCCTGGAGGCGATGCTCGACGACGTGCTGGCCAGTCGGCCCCGGTTCAACGCCAGTGGCGGTACGCCGCAGGTCGCCGGGCCGCACGTGCTTGTGGTCATCGACGGTGGCGACACCGCCGGTTCGGATCATTTGATGACCGAGGGCGGTGTGGAGGGTGTCACGTTGCTCGACCTGTCCACTCCGGCGCCGCGCCTGCTGGATCGGGCGCGCCTGGTGCTGGAGGTGACGGCGGACCGTCGGTTGCACAGCATCACCGTGGATGGTCCGGCCGAGATCGGCCGGGCCGACGACTGCCGGGTGGCCGAGCTTGAGGCGTTGGCCATGCAACTGGCCCCGCTGCGCCTCTCCGCCGCCTCCCGGGGCAGCGGTGACACTCCGCTCACCACCGAGCTGGGCCTGGCCGAGCTGCTCGACATCGGCGATCCGTACGAGTTCGACGTGGACCGGGCGTGGCAGCCGCGCCCCAACCGCGACAAGCTGCGGGTGCCGATCGGGGTGGGTGCCGACGGCGGGCCGGTGGAGCTGGACCTCAAGGAGTCTGCGCAGGACGGCATGGGGCCGCACGGGCTCCTCATCGGCGCGACCGGTTCCGGCAAGTCCGAGCTGCTGCGCACCCTGGTGTTGGCGTTGGCGGCGACGCACTCCTCGGAGAGCCTCAACTTCGTCCTTGTCGACTTCAAGGGTGGTGCCACCTTCACCCGGCTGGACGGCCTGCCGCACACCAGCGCGGTGATCACCAACCTGGCCGACGAGCTGCCGCTTGTGGACCGGATGACCGACTCCATCAACGGCGAGTTGGTCCGTCGGCAGGAACTGCTCCGGGCGGCCGGTAACTACGCCTCGCAGCGGGACTACGAGAAGGCCCGGGCGGCGGGCGCACCGCTGTCCCCGCTGCCGAGCCTGCTCATCATCTGTGACGAGTTCTCCGAGCTGCTGACCGCGAAGCCCGACTTCATCGACATGTTCGTGCAGATCGGCCGGGTCGGTCGCTCGCTCGGCGTGCACCTGCTGCTGGCCAGCCAGCGCCTGGAGGAGGGTCGGCTGCGCGGGCTCGACACCCACCTGTCGTACCGGATCGGTCTGCGGACCTTCTCCGCGATGGAGTCCCGGGTGGTGCTGGGGGCCACCGACGCGTACGAGCTGCCCCGGTCGCCGGGCCACGGGTACCTGCGGTTCGGCACCGAGCCGCTGATCCGGTTCAAGGCCGCGTACGTTTCCGGCACCTACCGCAGCAAGACCGCGGCGGCGGTCGCGGCCGGCGACGGCGAGGACCGGGTCCGCGAGTACACCACCACATACGTCGCCCCGCCGGTGACCCGTGCGCCCAAGGAGGAGGTGGCACCGGAACCGACCGACGGGGTGGGCGAGAGTGTGCTGGACATCCTGGTCGGTCGGCTCGCCGGTCGGGGCAAGCCCGCGCATCAGGTGTGGCTTCCCCCGCTGGCCGAACCGCCGACGTTGGATCAGCTGCTGCCACCGATGACCGCCGATCCCGCCCGTGGCATCACCGTCGCGCACGCCGGGCTGCTCGGCGAGTTGCAGGTGGCGGTCGGCATCGTCGACAAGCCCTTCGACCAGCGCCGCGACGTGCTCTGGTTCGACCTGGCCGGTTCGGCCGGCCACGCGGTAATCGTCGGCGGCCCGCAGAGCGGCAAGAGCACCCTGCTGCGGACGGTCGTGACCGCCCTGGCGCTGACCCACACCCCGCGGGAGACCCAGGTCTACTGCCTCGACCTGGGCAGCAGCGCGCTGTCGTCGCTGCGCGACCTGCCGCACGTCGGCTCGGTGGCTACCCGCCTCGACGCCGGCCTGGTCCGGCGTACCGTCGCCGAGCTGCAACTGCTGATGGGCGAGCGGGAGCGGCGATTCGCCGAGCGCGGCGTGGACTCGATGGCCGAGTACCGGCGGGCACGGCGGCATGGCCAGCACGACGACGACCCGTTCGGCGACGTCTTCCTGGTCATCGACGGTTGGGCGACGCTGCGGGCGGAGTTCGAGGACCTGGAACCGACGATCAACGACATCGCCAACCGGGGGCTGTCCTTCGGCATCCATCTGATCGTGACCGCAAGTCGCTGGATGGACCTGCGGCCGGCGGTCCGGGACGTCTTCGGCACCCGGCTGGAGCTGCGGCTGGCCGACGCCAGCGACTCCAACCTGGACCGACGGGCGGCGATGAACGTGCCGGAGAAATCACCGGGCCGGGGTATCACGCCGGACGGGCAGCAGTTCCTGGCGGCGCTGCCGCGAGCGGACAGCGCGCAGGAGGCGGAGAGCCTGCCCGAGGGCGCGCGGAAGCTGGTCACCGATCTGGCCGCCGCCTGGCAGGGGCCGGGAGCGCCGCCGATCCGGTTGCTGCCACCGGTGGTGCCCTACGGCAGCCTGCCGAACACCGGCCGCCCGGGCATCCCGATCGGTATCGCCGAGGTGGACCTTCAGCCGGTGCAGGTGGACTTCGCCGCCGACCCGCACTTCATCCTGTTCGGCGACGGCGAGTCGGGCAAGAGCACCTTCCTGCGCGCCCTGGCGCAGACGATCGTCGACCGCAACGAGCTGACCGAGGCCCGGCTGGTGCTCGTCGACTACCGGCGTAGCCTGCTCGGCGACATCGACACGCCGCATCTGATCGGGTACGGCTCGACCGCACAGGTGACCGAGAGCATCATCTCCGAGGTGGCCGCGGTGATGCGCGACCGGCTGCCGCCGCCGGACATCAACGCCGAACGGTTGCGGGCCCGCGACTGGTGGAAGGGCCCCGACCTGTACGTGCTTGTTGACGACTACGACCTGGTGGCCGGCGCCGGCAGCAATCCGCTGACGCCGCTACTGGAGTTTCTGCCCCAGGCTCGGGACATCGGCCTGCACGTGGTCATCGCCCGGCGTACCGGCGGTGCCAGTCGGGCGCTCTACGAGCCGGTGCTGATGCGGCTTCGGGAGATCAGCACACCGGGCATCGTGATGTCCGGCAACCGGGACGAGGGGGTGCTGCTCGGCACCGTCCGGCCCGGGCCGCTGCCACCGGGTCGGGGCTGGCTGGTGTCCCGGCGTGGCGGTACCCGGTTGGTGCAGCTGGTGCATCTTCCGCCGCGCTCCTGAGCCCGGTACGGGGTTGCCCGATCAGGCTACTGTCGGCCAGAGTGGATTTACGGTGCGCGGCTGCATGACCCCCGACACGTCGGAGGAGGAAGCAGCCGCGCCGGCATCGTGTGAGCGAACGGGGGAGGGAACATGGGCGACGAGTGGCTCGTCGACGAACAGATCGACGTCGACATCCAGCAGCTGAAGGATTTCGCGCTGGCCATCCAGAAGGAAATGGAGCAGAACTTCCAGCCCAGTTTTGACAATGGCCTCCGGCCCATGCTGACCGTGCAAGCGCCGTTCGGCGGCGGCGGGATGAAGGAGGCGGCGTTCTTCCGGGGTCGGCACGACGAGAGCCGGATGGCCATCTCCAACCTGATGGGCGACGTGATGAAGGGACTCACCGCCCTGAGCGTGGCCGCCATGTCCATCTCGGCGGAGTACCTGACCGGTGACGCGCTGGCCCAGGCCACGAACGAGGACGTCTACAACGCCTTCTCCGCCGTCGGTGGTCAGGACACTCTCAGCGGCCGATGGCAGGAGGGCGCGGAGAACCCGTCGGACTCGGTGCCGGAGGCGGCGCTGAACCCGGAGCCGATGAACCCTTACTACGGCCTGGACTCCTGCCCGACCGGGGAGCAGCGCGAGGAGACTCCGGCGTGGGCGCAGTCGGAGGTCGTCGGTGAGGGCTCCGGCAGGTACGTGATCCACGGTGACGGCGAGCGCATGCACGGCGAAGATCTCCGGCTGAACCAGTCGGATCTCCGATGACGGTGTCCGGGCGAGGGCCTGAGGAGCGGGGATGAGCGAGGACTACTACGGCTGGCAGCCGGTCAGCTACCCGATGTACGCCGGCGTGACGGACGACTACGCGGCCGAGCGGGCCGCCGGGGCCACGCCGTACGAGCCCACGGCCTGGGACTCGGTAAACATCGAGCAGATGTGGGAGTACGTCCGCAAGGAGAGTGACGAGCGGACGACAGCACTCGCCGACATGTGGCGGCGAGCGGCGAGCCTGCTGCAGACCACTCGGGACAACCTCAAGCGCCACGCCGACTCCCTGGACGCTCGCTGGCAGTCGCCCGCAGCGCGGGTCTTCATGTCCCGCGTGGGCGCCACGCTGCACTCGCTCGACGAGTGGAAGGAGGTGGCCAGCAACAACGCCACCGGCCTGGACCAGCTCGCCAGCAAGATCGGTACTGCTCAGCGGGAGATGAAGACGCTCTGGGAGGAGTACCGGGCCGAGCAGATCCGGCAGGGGGAGCGCCGGACCAACGACAAAGGCTTCCAGCCGGTCGACCTCGTCGACTGGGTCCCCGGCGTCACCGGCAACGACGCCAAGTCGTACGAGGACGTGCAGAACGAGTACCACCAGCGCGCCAAGAACATCACCAAGCCGCTGGCGGACCTCTACATCGACGTCTACATCTCCAACATCTCCCGGGGTGGGAAGTTCAAGGGCCCGACGGACGCGGTCATCACCAATCCGTCCAACGTGCCCGGCCCGGGCGCTCCGGGAGCACCCCCGCCCGGCGCACCCGTCAACGGTGCCCCTCCGAACCGCCCGGGTATGCCCAACCGGCCGGACCTGCCGAATCAACCTGGCGCGGGGGACGGGCCGACCGGCTCGGCACCACCGCCGCCGCCCGGCCTTCCGGAAGGCGTCGGTCTGGCCGGTGGCGCCGCCGCGCCGGTCGCACCACCGCCGACCGCGCCGCCGGTGACCACCGCACCCAACGCCCCCGTGACGCCCGGTCCGGTGGTGCCGCCGGTGGCGCCACCCGGGCCGCGACCGGGCAACCCCGGCCTGACCGCACCGAATTCAGCGCGACCCAACGCACCACGGACCACCCTGCCGGGTGCGGGCGGTCCCGGCGCGCCCGGCGGTCGTGGGCCGGGACCCAACCGGCCCACCCTGCCCGGTGCCGGCGGCCCGGGCAGTGGGTCCGGGGCACCCGGCGGTGGCCGGCGAGGCGCCGCGCCGAACCGCCCGACCCTGCCCGGCAACACCGGCGGCGGCGCTCCCGGCGGTGGCCGAGGTCGGCCGGGTCTGGGCGGCCGGCCAGGCACTGCGGCCGCCCCACCGCCGTCCAGCCCACGTCTGCCCGGCTCCACCGCCCGCCCGGGTCAGCGCGGTGCCACCCCCGGGCGTCCCGCCGCACCTCCACCGAGCCTCGGCGGTCAGCGGGGTGCCACGCCGGGCACGCCGCCCAAGGCCGGTTCGCCGCTGACCGGCAAGTCCACGCCCGGCAAGCCGGCGGCCGGCAAGCCGGTGACCGGCGGGAGCACCGCCGGCGCCCGGCCCGATCTGAGCGGACGCGCCGGGGCGGGCACCGGCCGACCCGCGCCGACCACCGGACCGGCTCCCTCGCTGGTTGGCCGACGCGGTGGCCCGACCACCCCGGCTCCGCGTAAGGGTGCGCCGCGCGACGGTGACCCGGAGACCTGGGAGTACGGCGACGGCGACGACGAACTCTGGGTCACCGAGTCGTCAGCGGTCGGCGTCGTGGAGGCCCCGACGGAGCACCGCCCCCGGGAGCAGGGCAGGACGCTCGGCCAGAGCTGACCGTGTGCGGGCCGGTCACCCAACCCTGGGTGGCCGGCCCGTACCATGCAGTGACCGTCCAACCTGGCCGTCCCGGCTATGGCCCGACAGAGGAAGGTAGACGGGCATGCGTGTCCTCGCCCGACCGGCAGCCATCTTGGCGATCGCCGCCGCGAGTGTCCTGGCGACCGTGGGGCTGCCTGCGGCACCCGCCCTGGCCGATGCCACAAGGGACAAATCGTGGCACCTGAAGGCCCTGGAGATACCCGAGCTACACAAAATCACTCAGGGTGAGGGTGTGGTGGTGGCGGTGATCGACACCGGGGTGGACGCGAAGCACCAGGACCTCAAGGACAACGTACTGCCCGGAGTCGACTTCTACGACGACGACGCCAAGGGCCGGGTCGACCGAGTGGGCCACGGCACCGCCATGGCTTCGTTGATCGCCGGTCACGGGCACGGGCCGGGCAAGCGCGACGGCGTGCTCGGCATCGCCCCGAAAGCCAAGATCCTTCCGGTGACCATCAAGAGCGAGCGGAGCCCGCTGATCCAGCCGACCGCCATCGCCGCGGGGATCAACTGGGCGGTCGACCACGGCGCCGACATCATAAACGTCTCGCTGTCCAGCAGCTTCAACGACGAGCTGAACCGAGCCGTCGAACGGGCCTACCAGCGAAACGTGATCGTCGTCGCGTCCGTCGGCAACCGAAAGGATTCGATAATTGCCAGCCCGGCCTCGCACCGGAGCGCCATGGCTGTCAACGGCACCGCCCGCAACGGCAGGATCAGCAAGGAGGCCGCCCTGCCGGCCGAACAGGTCGACATCGCCGCGCCGGGGGAGGACATCGTCCAGGCCGTCCCCGGCAACAGCTACGAGACCGGACTCGGCAGCAGCAGCAGCACGGCCATCGTCTCCGGCGCGCTGGCGTTGGTGAAGGCCGAATATCCGGACCTGAACGGCTACCAGATGTTCCAGCGCCTGCTGGAGACCACTCGCGATGAGGGCGAGCCGGGCCACGACCTGCACTACGGATGGGGCGCCCTCGACATCCGGCAGGCGTTGACAGGTGAACCGGACGGCCGGGGCACCCGCCGCACCGATACTGCACCTGATGATTTTCGTCTGGAGCCGTGGCAGGCCGACCCTCGCGAACGCGAGGACGGCATCCTGGTCTTCGTGTGGGCGGTGATCATCGCCGTGCTCCTGCTCATCGTCGGCGGGACCGTGGGCACCGTCATGCTGCTGCGGGGCCGCGCACGCCAACGCCAGGCGGAGTCGGCCGACCAGGATCCGCCGGACGAGATGTCGGCAGTTCCCGGACCTGTCGCGTCGGCGGCAGGAGGCCCGGTGACGCCGGCCGGCAGCACCGGTCAGCCCGCAGACAGAACCGATGACGCGGTCTGGCAACGCCCGCCCGGCTGAGCAGATCGCCCCGAGGAGGCAGCCATGTCGTCAGCCGCGCCAGCCGGCCAGTCCCCCAACCTCGGCCCGGCCCCGGGTACCCCTCCCAGCGGCCCCGAGCCGGCGCCACGCCGGCGACCAGTCGTCGTCACCATCGCCGTCCTGCTGATGGTGCCGCCGATCATCATCTGGCTGATCGCCGGGGTCGCCTTCTTCCGGGCGATGCTGCGTGCCGAGGGAGACGGGCTCGGCAAGATCCTGGTGGTGGGCATCGGTGCGGGCGTACTCGCGATCGCGTTGCTGGTGGTGCTGCTCGCATCACTCGGGATCCTGATGGCCTGGACCGGCGACAACGCGGCAGGACTGGCCGTGCCGGCCGGATTCACCTTCGGGCTCTTCGTCGTCGTCATCGTCACGCTGCTGGCGCAGGGCAAGCTCAGTTATCACCCGACGATGGTCACGCCGCTGGTCGTGGGTGGGCTGGCCGGCGTGTCGCTCGTTCTGATCAAGAGCCCGCCAGCGCGAGCCTGGTTCGCCGGTCGCGGTCGCTGAACCGACCGACGGCGTCGCGCGGTGACCCGCGGCGGGCCGTCGAGGGCACTCTGATCAGCACCGCCACCGGTCGCTGGCACCCGACCGGGTCAGGCCGGGGACCAGCGACGGCCGGTGGCGTCGAAGCGAGCCAGCAGCTCGTCGCGGCCGTCCGCGTGCAGGCAGTGCAGCTCGGTTCCGTCCGGTACGACGAGCGACTCCATCCGCGGTTGCCCCTGACCCCACTCCTCGGGTGTCGCCTCGCCGGGGGGCCAGCGCAGCACAGCCACCCACTCGTCCGACTCCTCGAACGGAGAGCCCTCGCCGAGCAGCCCCAGCCGTCGGTACAGCCGGGTCGGCGTGTCCCGTCCCGGTCCGTGCCAGGCGTGCACCAGTCCGGCCGCCCGGTCGTACCCGTCGTCCAGGTAGGACGTCAGGTAACGGTGCGGGATGACAAGTTGCAGCAGCAGCGGTGCGGCGGGGTCGGGCTCGTCGTCGTCGGCGGCGGATTCCGATGCCGGACGGGGCACCGGAACGCCCACCGTCGACGGGTCGGCATACCTGGCCGTGTCGCGGCGTAGCTGCTCCTGCTCGGCCGCCTCGTTGATCACCTGTCGCAGCTCGCCGAGCCAGTCGCGCAACGTCAGCAGCGCCTCGCCGGGGAGCGCCGCCGCCAGCGGCGTCTCCGGGTTGAGCAGCAGCTGCCAGGAGAGGTCCGGCCAGTGGTCGGTGAGCTGAAGGCTGCTGACCACCACCAGGTCACGTTCGCCGAGTGCCTGCCGCAGACGGGCTTCCGAGCTGAACACCGGCAGGCTGGCCCGGCCCTGCTCATCGGGGAGGGTCCACCACGGGAACTCCGGATCGGACAGGTCCCGCGTCGCTGGACCCTGCGGGTCCACCGGCAGCACCAGCTCGGTCCGGAGCAGGGCGGACATCAGGGCGTTCGGGTCCTGCTGCCGGACCGCCTCGCGGAGCGGTCGCTCGGCCTCCACGACCGGCGCGGTCAGGGCCCGAAGCTCGTCGGCGGTCAGTCGGATGCCGATCGGCAGTCCGGCGTCGATCGCCAACATCCATTCGTCGTCGGGCCACTCGACGGCGATGTCGACAAGTCCCGACACCCGGTAGCTCACCGATCGGCCTGGCATTCCGGCGGCGATCGCCGCCGGTGAGGTGTACGCGAGCACGTGGGTGACGCCCTCGTGCTGAGCGGTCGGCCACGCCATCGTCTCCCGTCCGGCCGCAGCAGCCGGCGAGACGGGCAGCAGCAGCGGACCGGCGACGAGTTCGGTGAGGAAGCCTTCCCGGTCGTCGGCCTCGGCGGCGGCCAGCAGCGCCTGCTCGGCGGCCGTGGTCGGCTGCCAGCCGGTCACCAGGTGCCGTCCGCGCGTACCCGTGCGGGCCGGCGACCCAGCACCAGCGTGGTCAGAGCCTCGTCGAGATCCGCGCCGAGGAACCAGTCCCCGGTGTGGTCCAGCACGAACACCCGGCCGTGCTGGTCGAGGGCCAGGATGCCGGTGCCGTCGCCCTCCTCGCCCAGCGGGCTCAGCGGCGCGCCGATCGCCTCGGCCAGTTCGGCGAGGGTCTCCACCGAGTGCCGCACCAGGAACGGGTCGAGGTGGAAGTCGCTCGGTGCGACCTGCTCACCTTCACCCTGCGGGCGCACCCGCAGCCCGCCGAACTCGGCGTACGCCTCGATCGCCCGGGCCGTCACGGTGTGCTGGCGGCCGCCGGGTGTCGCGTGCGCGGCGATCCGCAGCCCCCACTCGCGGCCCCGGCTCTCGTCGGAGCGGTCGGGCGACCAGCCGGCGGCGGTGAGGGTCTGCGCCACCGGGGACGGAAAGCGTTCGCTCATGTCAGCGCCTCCACACCGAACCAGTCCAGCAGGGCGGCGCAGGAGCGGCAGGGCGGCTGAACCTCGCCGTGGCGCGGGTCACCTTCTTCCCGTACCCGGGTCACTCGGACTTTGGCACCCCACAGCAGCGCGCGGGACCGGGCGGCGTCCAGCGGTGGTCCGCCGGCCTCGGCCGCGTAGAGCCGGTCGGAGATCAGCACCGCCTCGGCGCACCAGCCGGCGTAGCGCTCGCGCTGCTCGACAGGCAGCCCGTGCAGGAAGCGCCGGACCACCGGATGCAGGTCGGGGACCAGGTCGCCGCGTACCGAGGTGTGCGTGTGGACGGTGCCGTCGGCCAGCAGCGCACCGGCCGCCAGCGGCAGCATCCGTGGCTGCGCCATCCGTCCTCCCGGGTGTCGAAAGGGGACCGTCGGCGAGGTTTTGCCCGCCCCGCCCGCGAGCCTAACCGTCGTCGTCCGTCCGGCGGGTGGGACGTGCGGGTACCACTGGCATCGAGGGGCTCACATCACGTCGACCGCCTGGGATATCGTCGGTCCAGCCCTCTCTTCGCCGTCCAGAGCCGGAGCCATGACGCGCACCCTTCTCGTCTCCCCGGATCAGCCCGGTGCCTACCCGTCCATCGGTGAGGCACTGGCGGTCGCCAGCGACGACACGGTCGTGTCGGTCAGCCCCGGCACCTACCACGAGGCCCTGTTCGTCAACGACCGTGGCGTCAGCGTGGTCGCCGCGCAGGGCCCGGGCACGGTCACCATCGACGCGTCCTCCGGGACGTACCCGACGGTGTCCTGCAACTCCGGTCGGTTGGAGTTGCGCGACCTGGTCCTCAAGGCGGGTGACGCGCCGGTCGTGGTGGCCGACCGGGCGAGGCTCACCATGACCGGGTGCGAGCTGAGCGCCGGCTTCGGTGCGGCGATCCAGGTGGCCGGCCGTTCGGAGTTCACGCTGAACCGGTGCCGGGTGACCGGCGGGCGGTACGGCCTGGTGGTGGAGGACTCCGACGGCAGCGTCGAGGGATGCGAGTTCACCGACCTCAGCGAGGACGGCATCATCGTGCGGATCGGGGCGGCACCGACCATCCGCACCAGCACGGTGACCCGCTGCGGCAACCGTGGCATCTACATCTACCAGTACGGCCGGCCCACGATCGAGACCTGCGACATCTCGCAGACCGGACAGGCCGGCGTGGCGGTGGTCCATCAGAGCGCTCCGGTGCTGCGTCGTTGCCGGATCCGCGACACCCGCGGCCCGGCTGTCTCGTTCGCCCGGGGCTGCCGCGGCACCGTCGAGGAGTGCACCACGGAGAACACCGGCCAGCCGGCGATCGAGATCGCCGAGGGAGCCGAGCCGACAGTCGTCGAGGGCACCGTCAACCGGAAGGCCGCATTCGGGGCCGACGCTGCCCGCGCCACCACCGGCCAGGACGCCGCCCGGGTGGAGAAGTTGCTGGCCGAGCTGGCGGCGATGGTCGGTCTGGAGTCGGTGAAGGAGGAGGTCCGCGCCCTCATCGACGAGATCCAGGTCAACGAGTGGCGGCGCAGCGCCGGGCTGCCGGTCGGCGCGGTCAGCCATCACCTGATCTTCGCGGGTGCCCCCGGCACCGGTAAGACCACTGTCGCGCGCATCTACGGTGACCTGCTGGCGGCGTTGGGCGCACTGCCCGGCGGCGCCTTCCGCGAGGTCTCCCGACGTGACCTGGTCGGCCAGTACATCGGCCACACCGCCGAGAAGACCGCCGCGGCCTTCGAACTGGCGCGTGGCGGCGTGCTCTTCATCGATGAGGCCTACACCCTCTCCCGGTCGTCGGGCACCGGCGGCGACTTCGGGCAGGAGGCCATCGACACGCTTGTGAAGCTGATGGAGGACCACCGCGACGAGATCGCGGTGATCGCGGCCGGCTACACCGGTGAGATGCTGCAGTTCCTCGACGCCAACCCCGGTCTGGCCTCCCGCTTCGCCAAGACTGTGGAGTTCGGCAACTACTCCCCGGAGCAGTTGGTCGTCATCGTGGAACGGATGGCCGGCGGCGACGAGTACCTGCTCGCCGACGGCGTCTCCGAGGTGCTCCGCGAGCACTTCGGAGCGATCGAGCGGGACCAGAACTTCGGCAACGCCCGGGAGGCACGCAAGCTGTTCGAGGGTGTCCGCAAGACGCAGGCGCAGCGACTGCGGCAGTCCGGCCAACGTCCGAGCCTGGACGAGTTGCGGACCGTGACCGTGGCCGACGTACGCGCCGCGATCGGGCGATGACGATGCCGCGCCGGTCAGGGAGGGACGTGCGGTGACTCATCCGGGTGCGGCCCAGCCGGGCGAGCCGGGTTGGCAGCATCACCCGGGGGCGGCGGCACCGCCGCCACAGCAGCGCGCGGCGCAGCCCCAGCAGCAGGGTGCGCCGCCGGCACCCACGCTCGGCGGCACCGGGCCCGGCCACAACTGGGCGGCTCAGCGCGGGCAGGGGCGGGCCACCGTCGGCACCGCGTACACAAGTCAGGCCGCCGCTGCGGCCTCGGCCGCCGTCGCCGCGCCGGCCGCTCGGGCGCCGGAGCGCCGGGCCGTTCCGCAGGCCACGACCGCCCCGGCGGGACAGCCCGTCGCGGAGGTCGCGGCCGCCGACGCCGCGACGTCTCCGGTGGTACGCCCGCACCGACGGCAGCCTCGCGTCGGTGGGATCCACGTGGCTCAGCTGGTGGCCTGGCAGGCCGGTGCGGCGGCAGTGCTCGCGGCCACCCCGCACGGCGTGCCGCTCACCGTCGCCGTCGCCGCCGCCACGGTGCTGCTGCTCTCTCCCACGGTGGTGCGCCACCGGGGCCGCTGGCTCCACCAGTGGCTGGCGGTGTGGTGGGCGTACCGGGGGCGGAGCCGACACCTGGTTGATGCCGGGTCCGACGGCCCCTGGCAGCTGCTGAGCCATCTGGAGCGCACCGTCGAGCTGGATCAGGTCGAGATCGACGACCAGCCGGCCGTACTGCTGACCCATCGGGGTGGGCTCAGTGCGGTGCTGGAGGTCGATCCGACCGAGGGGGCGCTGCTGATGGGCGCGCCGCAGGCCCTGCCGTCGCCGGTGGCGTTGCTGCCGGCGGCCGACCCGGCGACACCCGTCGTGACGGTGCAGGTGCTGATCCAGGTGACCCCGGCGCCACGTGCCCGCGCGGCGGCTGTCGACCGCGCGTACCGCGAACTGACGAACGGTGGCGTGCCGGCCAGTCGGCAGGCGTGGGTGGTGCTCCATGCTCCGCGTACCCCCGATTTCCACGCCGACCGTGACCTGCGGCCGGCGCTCACCGCGGCGATCCGGCGGACGCGACGCCAGCTCCGGCAGGAACGGGCGACGGCCCGTCTGCTCAATCGCGACGAGGTGCTCGCCGCGGTCGCCCAGCTGACCCACCTCACCGGTGGCGCGGTGGGCGCGGACCGTCCGTTGGCCCGGGAAGGCTGGCGGAACCTGTCGGTTCAGGGTGTTCCGCAGAGCTGTTACCGACTGCTCGCGTGGCCCAGCCGGGCCTGGAAGATGGATCCGCTGCTGCGCGGACTGCCCGCCGCAGCCGGCGTGGTGTCCATCTCGGTGGCTCGGGAGAATGGTCGCCCGGGTGACGACGACGCCCTGGTGGAGGTGGCGTTCCGGCTCATCGGCGCCGACCCGGACGCGCTGGCCGCCGCCGATCGCGCGCTCGACCAGGCGATCCGCGATCGCGGCGGTCGCCTGCAGAGACTCGACGGCGAGCACGCCCACGGCGTGGCCGCCACCCTGCCGTTGGGAGGCTTCCTGCGATGAACGGCGTCGCCTTTCCCGGCAGTCGGATGGGGCTGCACGTGGCAGACGGGGCCGCCGTCGCCGGGCTACGGCTGGTCGCCGGTGGCGGTGGGCTGGTCGTGGGCCGTAACCGGCAGCAGGAGCCGGTGGGGTTGCGGGTGTTCCGGGCCGAGCCGACCCGGCTGATGCTGACCGGCGGGGTACGCGCGGCCGAGCTGCTCGCCTTCCGGTCGCTGGCGCTCGGCGCCCGGCTGTTCATCCAGACCGCACGGGAGCAGGAGTGGGACGCCTTCCTGCGGCGTTGCGTCATCGGTCGTGAGATCGCCTCCTTCCTGCCGCCCGGTGTCGCTCCTCCGGTGCCGGCCACGCCTACCGAACCGCAGCTCGTGGTCATCGACACCGGCCCGGTGACCGGGCCGGACACCAATCTCAGCGCACCCTGGCGGGCCACCCTGGTGGTCCGCGACGACCTGGCCGGCTGGGACGTCGAGGTCTTGGTGCGCAGCGACATCGTGGTGCTCCAGCGGCTCACCGAGGCCGAGGCGGCCACCGCCGCGAACGCCCTCGGCCTGGCCAGCGTGCAGAGCTGGTTCACCCAGCTGCATCCGGAGATGGTCGGTCTGATCACCAAGGGCAAGGTGCAGTGGGTGATGCTCAGCATGACCGGCACCGAGCGTCAGCTGATCGGTCCGGTCGCCCGGGGCGGCTGACCGGGATCGGCTCTCAGCGGGCGGAGAGCGCTCCGGCGAGGATCCGGGCGAACCGGGGCAGGAGGTCGGTGTCCGGCAGGTGGTCCGGGTTGATTTCGGTGACCGAGAGGCCGGCGAAACGCGGGCTGGCCACGAGGGTGGCGAGCGTGGCGGACGCCTCGTCCAGGGTGAGCCCGTCCGGTTCGGGTACGTCGGCCAGCGGGGCGTCGACGAAGTTGAGCACATCGACATCGAAGTGCACCACGAACGCCGCCGCTGCGTCCTCGGCGGCCGCCCGCGCCCGGTGGGCGGCCGCGATCGGATCGGCGTGCACCTCGCTCGCCGGCACGTGGTCGATGCCGAGTTCGGCCACCAGGTCGTACTCGTGGTCGCCGGGGGGCAGTGAGTCGCCGTAGACCACCACCCGCTCAGGATTCAGCAGCGGCACCGCCCCGCCGACCGCCGCGACCTCGGGCAGCGTCCCCGGCAGCCCGAGCAGGTGCGCCAGACCCATCGCGTCCAGGTTGCCGTTTGCCCGGGTCAGCGGCGTGTAGAGATCCGGTCCCCCGTCGACGTAGACGAGCGCGACCGGCGAGCCCGCCCGCTCGTGGCCGGCCACCAGGCCCATCGTCACCGTACAGTCGCCACCGAGGACCAGCGGCGACCGACCTCGGCGTACCGACGCCTCGACCCGTTGCGCCACGTCCGCCGCCACCCGGAGCACCTCCGTGGCGTTCTGGCCGTTGGGCCGGGCCGGGTCCGGCCGCCATCGGAACGGCGGCACGTCACCGACATCGTCGACCTCGGCGGCCTGCCGCAGCAGCTCCACCAGGCCGGCTTCGCGTAGTGCGGCCGGTGCCCGCTCCACCCCGGGGGTGTGGGCCCCCGCGCTCGACGGGGCCCCGATGACGTCCCAAGTCACGACCATGCCCTCATCATCACTCCGCGGCCCGACATGCGCCCGGCCGCGCACGACGACGCTCGTCGCTGCGAGCGGGTTCGGCACGGGCCAGGTCACGGTCTTTGCCGCATTGGTACACCCGGTGGCTCCCCCCTGGACACCGGTGCCGCTTATCCTCCGACGGTCTACTCCCTTCGGAGGCCGCTTACATGCAGCGCACAAGAAGTACACGACTACTCACAATCCCGGGCGTACTGGTCACCGCCACCACGCTCATCCTCTCCAGTGGCACCCCCGCCTTCGCGGACCCGGTGCCCACGACGCCGTTCATCAGTGAGATCCACTACGACAACGTCGGCACGGACACCGGCGAGGCGATCGAGATCGAGGCGCCGGTCGGCTTCGACCTGACCGGCTGGCAGATCGTCCTCTACAACGGCGCCAACGGCGCGGCGTACGGCACCAGGACGTTGAGCGGCGTGGTGCCGGCCACGGGTGTGGTCGTCGAGTCGTACCCGACGGACGGCATCCAGAACGGGTCGCCCGATGGCGTCGCCCTCGTCGCCCCCGGTGGTGACGTCGCCGAGTTCCTGACCTACGAGGGCACCTTCACCGCGGTCGGTGGGCCGGCGAACGGCCGGACCGGTGTCGACATCGGGGTGCAGGAGACCGCGTCGACCCCGGCGGGCCACTCGCTCCAGAAGATCGATGGCAGCTGGCAGGCACCGGCCCCGAACACCTTCGGGGTACGCAACGCAGCGTCGGACCCGGACCCGGACCCTGATCCGACCGGCTGCACCGTCACCGTCGACCACACCATCGCCGAGGTGCAGGGCAGCGGTGCCGGCACGCCGGTCGCCGGCAGTCGGGTGACCGTGGAGGGCATCGTCACCGCCGACCACCGCACCGGTGGCTACAACGGGGTGTACGTGCAGACGGCCGGCAGCGGTGCGGAGCGCCCGGTGGCCGCCGGAACCGCCTCGGACGCCATCTTCGTGTACCTCACCACCAACACCGCGAACCACCCGTCGGTCGCGATCGGCGACCGGGTACGGGTCAGCGGGACGGCCAGCGAGTTCAACGGTCTCACCCAGCTGACCATCGCGGCCCGGACCGACGTCCAGGTCTGTGCGCAGGGCGCACCGCTGCCGGCGCCGGTCCCTGTCGAGTTCCCCCTGGACGAGGCGGCTCGCGAGTCGGTCGAGTCGATGCTCGTGGCACCGGTCGGCGCGTACACCGTCTCCGAGGTGTACAACACCAACCGGTACGGCGAGGTGGTGCTCGCCGCCGGTGACCAGCCGGCCCGGACGCCTACCGATGTCGCCCGTCCCGGTTCGGCCACCGCGCAGGCCCTGGCCGCCGAGAACAAGCTGCGCCGCCTGCTGGTGGATGACGGCCGGACGACGAACCTGGCCACCGCCGGGCTGTTGCCGCCGTACGTCTCGCCGACCAGCCCGCTGCGGGTCGGCGACTCGGTGGAGGCGTTCGGCCCGTCGGTGCTGTCGTACGGCTTCAACGAGTGGCGCCTGCAGCCGACCCGTCCGGTCGACGCGGACACCTCGCCGGCCGACCGGACCACCTTCAAGGCCACCAACCCGCGTACCGCCGGGCCCGTCGAGGTCGGTGGCGACCTGCGGGTGGCCAGCTTCAACGTGCTGAACTACTTCGTCCACTTCGGTGGCGACGCCCGGGGCGCCGCCGACGAGGCGGCGCTGGCGAAGCAGGAGGCGAAGATCGTCTCGGCGATCAGCGCGCTGGACGCCGACGTGGTCGCGCTCCAGGAGATCGAGAACTCGGTCCGGTTCGACACGGCGGACCCGCACCAGGCGCTCAAGCGCCTGGTCGCCGCCCTGAACACCAAGGACGGCGCGGGCACCTGGGACTACGTGCGCAACCCGGCCGAGCTGCCCGCCCCGGCCCAGCAGGACGTCATCACCGGGGCGATCATCTTCAAGCCGGCCAAGACGCAGCCGAAGGGTGCGTCGCGGTCGGTGAACGACGAGAGCGTCTGGTTCAACGCCCGCGAACCGATCGCGCAGACCTTCACCGCCGGCCAGATCGACTTCGTGGTGGTGACCAACCACTTCAAGTCCAAGAGCGGCGCGGGCAGCGGCGACAACGCCGACTCCGGTGACGGTCAGGGCGGCTGGAACGGCGACCGGGTCCGGCAGGCGACCGCGTTGGCCGCCTTCGTCGACCAGGTGAAGGCCGACAGCGGGACCTCCGATGTGATCCTGCTGGGTGACTTCAACTCGTACACCCAGGAGGACCCGATGCAGGTCCTCTACGGCAAGGAGTACCGCAACCTCAACGACACCGGGAAGGCCAGCTACGTCTTCAACGGTGAGTCCGGCTCACTCGACCACGCGCTCGCCTCGCCGTCGCTGGCGTCGCGGGTCACCGGGGTCGACATCTGGCAGATCAACGCGGTCGAGTCGTACGCCTTCCAGTACGACGGCCTGGCCGCCTTCTTCGCGCCGGACCCGTACCGGGCCAGCGACCACAACCCGCTGGTGGTGGGCATCGACACCGGGGCCGACACCGGCCCGGTGGACCTGCAACTGCTGAGTATCAACGACTTCCACGGCCGGCTGGAGTCCCCGGCCACCGTGGGCGGCCAGCCGGTCGGCGGCGCCGCTCAGGTCGCCGGCCTGGTGAACCAGTTGCGGGCGGAGAACCCGAACACCGCGTTCGTCTCCGCCGGTGACAACATCGGCGCCTCCACCTTCATCTCGGCGATCGACGACGACAACCCGACGATCGACGCGCTGAACCAGATGGGCCTGCTCGTCTCGGCGGTGGGCAACCACGAGTTCGACAAGGGCATGGCGGACCTCACCGACCGGGTGATCCCCCGGGCCGACTTCCCGCACCTGGGTGCCAACGTGTACCGGGGTGACGAGCGGGCCCTGCCGGCGTACTCGGTGCACGACATCGGCGGCGTGCAGGTCGGTTTCATCGGCGTGGTCACCGAGCAGACCGGTTCGCTTGTCTCTCCGGGCGGCATCGCCGGCATCACCTTCCGTGAGCCGGTCGCCGAGGCCAACGCCGTCGCTGGTCAGCTCAAGGACGGCAACCCGGCCAACGGCGAGGCCGACGTGGTGGTGCTGCTCACCCACGAAGGCGCCGCGACGGAGAACATCGACTCTCCCGAGGCGCTGGCGAGCGACCCGGTCTTCGGCAAGTTCACCCGGGCCGACGCCACCATCGACGTCATCTTCAGCGGGCACACCCACCAGCCGTACGCCTTCGAGGTGCCGGTCCCCGGCACCGACAAGCTGCGGCCGATCGTCCAGGCCGAGGACTACGGCAAGCGCCTGGGCAAGGTCACGCTGACCTTCGAGCCGGAGTCGGGCTCGGTGACCTCTGCCGACGCGTCCCTGGTGGATGTCGTCGGTGCGCCGCAGGACCCGGCGGTGGCGGAGATCGTGGCCGCCGCCAAGGTCCGGGCGCAGGAGCTGGGCCAGCGGAAGCTCGGCGAGATCACCGCCGACATCCGGCGGGCCTACACCGACGGCAACGAGGATCGGGGCAAGGAGTCGGCGCTTGGCAACTTCATCGCCGACGTGCAGCTCGCCGGTACCCGGGACGCCGGCCGGGGCGGGGCGCAGATCGCGTTCATGAACCCGGGCGGTCTGCGGGCCGACCTGCTGTACGGGACCGACGGCACGGTGACCTACGCCGACGCCTTCGCCGTCCAGCCGTTCGCCAACGACGTGGTCACCAAGACCTACACCGGTGCCGAGATCAAGCAGGTGCTGGAGCAGCAGTGGCAGCCGGCGGGTGCGTCCCGGCCGGTGCTGTGGCTGGGTGTGTCGGAGGGCTTCAGCTACACGTACGACCCGCAGGCCGCCCAGGGCTCGCGGATCACCTCCATGCGGCTGAACGGAACGCCGATCGATCCGGCGGGCAGCTACCGGGTGACGGTGAACTCGTTCCTCGCCTCCGGCGGGGACAACTTCACAGCTCTCGGCGGCGGCACCAACCCGGCGACCACCGGCGACAACGACCTCACCATGCTGGTCAGCTACTTCGCCGCCAACTCGCCGGTGACCGCGGACACCGAGCCGCGATCGTCGGTCGGTCAGGGCGGGCCGGAGTGCACCACCACTATCACCGGCAAGCACGCCAAGCCGCTGCTCGTGACCACCGGCCTGACCTGCGTGGACAACGCCACGATCGCCGGCCCGGTGTCGATCGCCGCGGGGGCCTCGCTGCGGGTGACCGGCGGCACCATCAACGGCCCGGTGTCCGCCACCCGGCCGGTGCTGTTCGAGCTGTCGGGTACGAAGGTCTCCGGTCCGGTCACGGTGGCCGGTGCCACCGGCGACCTGAAGATCAGCAAGGCTCGGATCAACGGGCCGTTGTCGCTGGTGTCCAACCTCGGTGGGGTGCGGGTCGATGAGGTCACCGTCAGCGGCCCGGTGAGTGTGACAGGCAACTCCGGCAGCCAGCCGGTGGTCGTCGCCGCCAACACCGTAAGCGGTCCGCTGGCCTGCTCGGGCAACACCCCGGCCCCGGTTAACGAGGGCCGGGCGAACACGGTGCGGGGCCCGGCGTCGGGTCAGTGCGCGCGCCTGTGACCGGTAGGTGACAACGCCGGTCCGCGGTCGGAGCAGTCCGACCGCGGACCGGCCACCTTTCGATCCGGCCGTCCCACCAGACTGGGCGACGCATACCCCCCGGGGTATAGTCGAGGCGAGTACCCGAGCGAGACGGCATCTCCGCCATCCGACCGGGTAAGCCACCTGCTGGAGACGAGCTATCGAGGAGCTGGGCATGACGGTGCAGGTTTCGGTCATCACGACGTCGTCCCTCGGCGATCGCAGCTACCTGGTCACCGACGGCCGGGTCGCGGTCGTGGTGGACCCACAGCGGGACATCGACCGGGTGCTGTACCTCGCCGGTGCGGCAGGCGTGCGGATCACGCACGTGGTCGAGACGCACCTGCACAACGACTACGTCTCCGGCGGACTGGATCTGGCCCGGCTGACCGGGGCGCGTTACCTGGTGGCCGCCGCCGACGAGGTGGGCTTCGACCGGGTACCGGTCGGGGACGGCGACATCATCGAGGTGTCGGAGGCGGTGCGGCTGCGGGCCGTCGCCACGCCGGGCCACACCTTCCACCACCTGTCGTACGTGGTCGACGAGGCCACCGAGGGTGGCTGGACCCCATTGGGGGTGTTCACCGGAGGATCGCTGCTGTTCGGCACCACGGGCCGCACCGACCTTCTCGGTGCGGAGCACGCGCACGAGTTGGCCCGCCGTCAGCACACCTCGGCGAAGCGGCTCGCGGACCTGCTGCCCGACGGGGCACAGGTGTGGCCGACCCACGGTTTCGGCAGTTTCTGCTCGGCCAGCCAGGCCGACGCCCCGGACTCGACGATCGGCCGGGAGAAGCAGGTAAACCCGGTGTTCCGGCTGGCCGCTACCGAGTTCGTCACCGAGACCCTGGCCGGCCTGGACGCCTACCCGGCGTACTACGCGCACATGGGGGTGGCCAACACCGCCGGCCCGGCGCCGGTGGACCTCACCCCGGTGGCGCGTGCCGACGCCGCGCAGCTACGGGAGCGCATCACCGCCGGGGAGTGGGTGGTCGACCTGCGGCATCGCAAGGCGTACGCCGTCTCACACCTGGCCGGCACGGTCAGCCTCGGCCTCGACGGCCCGATGTCGACCTGGCTCGGCTGGCTGATCGACTGGGGCACCCCGGTCACGCTGCTTGCTGAGACACCCGAGCAGGTCGCCGACGCCCAGCGCGAGCTGGTCCGGATCGGCATCGACCGGCCCGCCGCCCAGGCGACAGGCGCTCCACGGCAGTGGGCCGACGGGCCCACCGAGCTGCGGGAGCTGCTCGTCGCGGACTTCCCGGCGCTGGCCGCCGCGCAGGCCGGGAACCCACCGGTCGGGCTACCCGCCCCGCAGGTCGTCCTCGACGTGCGGCTGGGCAACGAGTGGCGGAACGGCCATGTCGACGGTGCCGTGCACGTACCGCTGCCCGAGCTGCCCCGCCGGATGGCCGACATCCCGGCCGGCACCGTCTGGGTGCACTGCGGGTCCGGCTACCGGGCCGCCCTCGCCGCCTCCCTGCTGGCCAACACCGGCCGCGACGTGGTGCTCATCAACGACGTCTTCGACCATGCCGAGCCGGCCGGCGTACGGCTGGACCGCACCGCCTGACCGCTCGCCGGCCGGGCAGGTGACCGGTGATCGCGAGCCGCCCCGGGGCGGGCCCGGTCAACCGGCCGGCGGTTCCGGCGGGCTGATCGGCAGCAGGACGCGGAACAGCGTGCTGCCGGGCGTGCTCGTCACCCGTATGTCGCCATGATGCTTGTTCACCACGATCCGGTAGGAGATGTCCAGACCGAGGCCGGTGCCCTCACCGACCGGCTTGGTGGTGAAGAACGGCTCGAAGATGCGGGGACGGATCTCGTCCGGAATTCCCGGACCGGTGTCGGCGACCTCGACGATCAACCAGTCGTCCTGCCGGAGAGTCCGGACGGTCAGCACACCGTCGCCACCCATCGCGCCGAGCGCGTTGTCGATCAGGTTGCTCCACACCTGGTTCAGCTCGGCGGCGTACGCCGGAATGGAAGGCAGGCTCCGGTCGTACTCGCGGACCAGCCGGACCCCGGCGGAGATCTTCCCCTTGAACATCACGAGCGTGGCGTCGAGCAGTTCGTGCACGTCCACCACCTGGTAGGGCGCCCGGTCGAGCTGGGAATACTGCTTCGCCGCACCGACCAGCGTGGAGATCCGGATGGCGGCGTCCGCGATCTCACGCATCAGCAGTTCGGTCTCGACCGTGTAGGTCAACCAGCGCACCGCGGCTTCCAGATCCTCCTCGCCGACCGCCGCGCGGACCCGCTCCAGCCAGTCGACGTCCAGCCCTCCACCGACGAGCGTCGACGCCAGCTCCCAGCCGGCGGTCAGGCCCCGGTCGTCGAGCCAGTCGGTCAGCTCGTCCTCGGCGTCGCTTGTCGCCAGCGGTGAGAGGGTCGGTGCCTTGGCCACCCGCTCCACCGCCTCCTCCTGAAGGGCCACCAGGGCGTGCAGCCGCCGGCCGTCGAGCCGACCGTCGGCGATCATGGCGAGCTTGTGGCGCATCCCGGCGATCCGCTCCCGCAGGCTGGTGGTCGCCCGCACCGCCGCGCTCGCCGGATTGTTCAACTCGTGGGTGAGGCCCGCCGAGAGGGAGCCCAGGGCCAGCAGCCGCTCGCGCTCGCCGATCAGCGTCTGGGTGTCCCGCATACCGATGAACATGCCCTCCAGCAGGTGCATCGCCATCGGGAACCAGGTGCGCACCGCGTGGGCGAACTGCTCCGCCGGCAGCACGAAGAACTCGGCGTCGGTGAGCGCCCACATGCTGTTGCGGTACTGCCGGTCGTCACCGAGGTACGCCTGGGTGGCGCCGCCGTACACGCCGCGCTGGGCGGTGCGGCTGATCTCCACCTGGTCGCCGTGCACCGTGCGGCAGAGCCGTACCGTGCCGTCGAGCAGGACGAAGAAGCACTCCGCCGAATCACCCTCGCCGTAGACCAGGTCACCTTCGTTGCGCCGCTCGACCCGGCCCTGGTCGGCCAGCCAGCGCAATTGCCCCTCATCGAGCGACTCGAAGAGGAACAGCGTGCGGAGGTCGTCAGCGGTCATCCGCCGCGGCTGCCGGTCGCCGCCCGGATCTCCGCTGGTCACTGCGCCTCCAGGTACCGGTGCACCAGCGACACGGCCATGGCACCCTCGCCGACGGCGGAGGCGACCCGCTTCACCGAGGCCGCGCGGACGTCACCGGCGGCGAACACCCCGGGCACGCTCGATTCGAGGTGGTACGGCTCGCGTGGCAGCGACCAGCCCGACGGTCGCCGCCCTCCGGTGACCAGGTCCGGTCCGGTGACCACGAACCCCCGCTCGTCGCGGACCAGCGTGCCGTCCAGCCAACCGGTGCGGGGCTCGGCGCCGATGAAGACGAACAACCACGACGTCTCCACCTCCCGCTGCTCGCCGGTCCGGGTGTCCCGCAGGGTCAACCGTTGCAGGTGCTCGTCACCGGCGGCGCCCGCCACCTCGGTGTGCGGGTGCACGACGACCTGGTCGATGCGGCCCAGTTGGTCGATGAGGTACCTGGACATCGACGCGGTCAGGTCCGCGCCCCGGATCAGCAGGTGCACCCGCTGCGCGTAGCGGGAGAAGTAGACGGCCGCCTGTCCCGCGGAGTTGGCCCCGCCCACGATGTAGACGTCCTCACCCACACAGCTCGGTGCCTCGCTGGCCGCCGAACCGTAGAAGACGCCCCGGCCGGTGAAGTCGGCCAGTCCGGGCGCACCGAGCATCCGGTACGACACGCCGGTGGCCAGCACGACCGAGTGGGCGGCGAGGGTCTGGCCGTCGCTGAACCGCAGCAGCCGGGCCGACCCGGCTTCCTCCAGGCCCACCACCTCCCGGGTGCTGAGCAGCTCCGCGCCGAACTTCAACGCCTGCCGCCGGGCCCGGTCGGTGAGCTGCGCTCCGGAGACCCCGTCGGGAAAGCCCAGGTAGTTCTCGATCCGGCTGCTCTGACCGGCCTGCCCGCCGGTGGCCAGCCGTTCCACCAGGACGGTGCGCAACCCTTCGGACGCCCCGTACACGGCAGCGCCCAGGCCGGCGGGGCCACCGCCGACCACCACCAGATCGTAGAAGTCGGCAGTGGGGTGGACGTCCAGTCCGACCAGCCCGGCCAGTTCCACCTCCGAGGGCGCCACCAGCGCCTTGCCGTCGGCGGTGACCACCAGCGGGACGTCGGCCGGGGTCACCCCGGCGGCCGTGAGCAGCCGGCCGGCCTCGGGGTCGTCGGTCAGCAACCATCGGTACGGGACCAGGTTGCGGGCGAGGAAGTCCCGCACCGTGAACGACTCGGCGGACCAGCGGTGCCCGACCACCCGGATCTCGCTCGCCCCGGCGGCCGGGCTGGCCGCCCACGCCTCCAGCAGCGAGTCGACCACCGGGTAGAGCTTCTCCTCCGGCGGGTGCCAGGGTTTGAGCAGGTAGTGGTCGAGGTCGACCAGATTGATCGCGTCGATCGCCGCACCGGTGTCCGCGTACGCGGTGAGCAACACCCGGCGCGCGGCGGGGAACAGGTCCATCGCGGCTTCCAGGAACTCGATGCCGGTCATCTCCGGCATCCGGTAGTCGGCCAGCAGCAACGCCACCTGATCGCCACGCAGCTTCACCTCGCGCAGCGCCTCCAACGCCTCCGGCCCGGAAGCGGCACGTACCACCCGGTACCGGTCGCCGTAGCGGCGCCGGATGTCCCGTGCGACCGCCCGGGAGACCGCCGGGTCGTCGTCGACGGAAAGAATCACCGGGTTCGCCATGCGCCCATGAAACCACGCTGCTGTTCCGTAGCCGTTGCGACGACAACCGCCACCGTCGGCGGGGTGCCGGACCACAGCCCGCCGGCGAAGTCCCGCGCTAGGGCCGGATGCCGCGCAGCAGGATGTCGATGTACAGCTCGGTGTCGCCCCCGACCTGCACCGTGCGCTGCAACCCGCAGAACAGCGCCCGGACGTCCTCGGCGGTGATCTCCGGCCGGATCGCCCCGGCCTCGCGGGCCCGTTCCAGCAGCCGGTCGACGGCCTCGGCGAGTGCCCGGACCAGCTCCGTCGTCTCCTGGCAGGCGTTGTCGGAGGCGGACAGCACGACGGCGAGCGCGGGGTCGCCGCGCTGATGTTCCAGCGCGGCCCGGAGCAGGCGGGCCAGTCCCACGGCGACGTCTGGACAGGTCACGGCCTGCTCAGCCGCCTGCACCAGGAGAGCGAACCGTTCGGCGGCCAGCGACTCCAGCAGCGCGTGCCGGGTGGGGAAGTGCCGGTAGACGGTCCCGACGCCGACCCCGGCGGCCTTGGCCACGGCGTTCATCGGCAGATCCAGGTCACCGGCGGCGACCCGCTCACGGGCGGCCCGCAGCATCCGGGCACGCACCCGGGCCGAGTCCGCCCGCAGGGACTCGCTGTTTGTCGTCGGCCCACCCGCCACGGTACGAGGATAATCCATCCGGAACTCAGCGGATTATCTATCCGCTCGCGTGCTATGGTCACCGGGAGAGAGCGGATAATTAATCCGTTCCGGAGCGAACTGGAGGTGGGCCATGCCCGTTGCCTGGGCTCTCGCCGAGATACCCGACCAGACCGGCCGGACCGCCGTCGTCACCGGCGCCAGCAGCGGCCTCGGCCTGGTCGCCGCCGAGCAACTCGCCGCTCACGGCGCAACTGTGATCATGGCGGTCCGGGACGTGGCCAAGGGCGAGCGGGCCCGCGCCGGCAGCACCGGCGACCTGGAGGTGCGGCGGCTCGATCTGGCCGACCTCGACTCGGTCCGGGCCTTCGCCGGACAGCTGCGCGACGAGGGCCGTGAGATCGACCTGCTGCTCAACAACGCCGGCATCACCGCCACCGGGCTGGAGCGCTCCCCGCAGGGGTACGAGCCCATCTTCGCCACCAACCACCTGGGTCACTTCGCCCTGACCGGCCTGTTGCTGGATCTCTTCCGCAGCGACCGCGATCCACGGGTGGTCACCGTGAGTTCCGACTTCTACCGCCTGCTCCGTGATGGACCGGACCTGGACGACCTCGCTGGTGACTCCGCCACCGCCGCGACCGAGCGGTACATCCGGTCCAAGCAGGCGAACATCCTCTTCGGCGCCGAACTGGACCGCCGGTTGCGCCGCGCCGGCAGCCAGGTACGCAGTTTCCTGGCCCACCCCGGAATGGCTCGAACGCCCATGCACCGCCAGGCTGACGGCCTGGCGGCCTGGGCCTTCACCCGGATCGGCGGCCTGCTGCTCGCCCGCACTCCGCTGCGCGGCACCATCCCGCTGCTCTACGCCGCCACCAGCGCCACCGCTGAGACCGGAGTCGTCCTCGGCCCGTCACTACGGAAATGGGACAGCCGGGTGCACGCCCGCCCGATCCTCCCGCCCGGCGACGACCTCGCTCTCGCGAGCCGGCTCTGGCAGGTTTCCGAGGCCGCGACCGGCGTCAGCTACCTGAGCCAGGCAGCGCACCCGGCGTCCCGCCCGTGACCGGGCGCGGCAATGCTGGCGATCAGGACGGACGGCTGGTGGCCGGGACGGCGCGGAAGACGACAGTCACGCTGAACGACACCCCGTCGACCTGGTACGCGTAGCAACCCGGTCCACTGACCGTCGTGGTGGCCGGCAGGTCGCTGTCCGGTTGGCTCAGCACCGCGTGATGCGCATCGTCGCGGGACTCACCGGTGTAGGAGAACTTCACGGTCGCGCTGCCCGGCGCGTCGATCCGCGCCGCTCGTACCAGCACCGGCCCGGTGTAGCCGGAGCCGATCCACCGGACCTTCTTCGTGTACGTGCCGTCCTGTTCCCGGTCCTCGTCGCGCAGTTGCAGGGCACCGTCGGCGAAGTAGTCGGCGACCGGGTACAGCGGGCCGGGGCCGAGCACCCGGTGTGCCTGGTCGCTGTCGGACCAGGGCCGGGGCTCGGTGACCGGGCAGGCGTCGCCGGGCCCTGTGGTGGGCAGCCGGAGCGGCGGTGCCGTCCAATCTGCGGACGGGGCCGCTGGTGCCGGCGAGACCGGGGCGGCTTCCGGCGGCGTACCGTCACAGGCCGCGACGCTCGACGCGAGCAGAACGACGGCGCTCATCCGGACCCACCGCATCATTTCCGCAGTATCGACCGGTTCCGTCGTCCGCGCAGCCCCGGTACGGCCCGACGCTTGCGGTTGTCCGGTTGCCGCCGCCCAGGCCACCGGTCCAGGAGGTCGACTACCCGTGCCGCGCCCGTTCGAGCAGTGCCCGACGTTCGGCCTCGCCGTGCACCCGGTCCGCCGCCGCGCGGAACAGCGCCGCTGCCCGCTCCCGGTCGCCCTGTCGGGCGACGAGGTCCGCCTCCACCGCCAGGGTCAACGGATAGCCGTCCAGCCCGCCACCGCCGCGCGCCTCAGCGAGCAGGGCCAGTCCGGCCGCCGGCCCGTACGCGTAGCCGTGCGCGACGGCCCGGTTCAGTGCGACCACCGGGGTGGGCTGCACCCGGGCGAGCTGGTCGTAGCAGTCGGCTATCCGTCGCCAGTCGGTCTCGTCGGCGCTGGGCGCGGTGGCGTGGCACGCCGCGATCCGGGCCTGCCACGCGTACGGGCCGGACTGCGTCAGCCCGGCGAGCAGGCGGCTGGCCTCGGCGATCGCCGCGTGGTCCCAGCGGGACCGGTCCTGTCGGTCGAGCGGGATCAGGTTGCCGTCGGTGTCCCGCCGGGCGGCCCGGCGGGAGTGCTGCAACAGGCACAGCGCCAGCAACGCCGTCGCCTCCTGCTGCTCCGGCATCAGCCGGACCAGCAACCGGGCCAGCCGGATCGCCTCCTCGGCGAAGGCCGGTTCGCCGTCCGCGTCGTACCCCTGGGTGAACAGCAGGTAGAGCACGCCGAGCACGCCCGGCAGCCGCTCGGTCAGGGCGTGACCACGGGGCACCCGGTAGGGGATGCCCGCGTCGGCGATCCTCGCCTTGGCCCGGGTGAGCCGCCGCGTCATTGTGGACTCGCTGACCAGGAAGGCACGGGCGATGTCGGCGGTCGGCACCGCGCAGATCGTCCGGAGGGTCAGCGCGACCCGCGCCTGCGGCGCGAGGGCCGGGTGGCAGCAGGTGAAGATGAGCCGCAGCCGGTCGTCCACCACCTCCTCGTCCGGTACCGGTTCCGCGGTGGCGGCGGTGAGGGCCAGCACCGCGACGTCACGCAGCTTGCGTCGTTCGACCGACGCCCGCCGCACCACGTCGAGGAGCCGGTTACGGGCAACCGCCATCAGCCAGCCCGCCGGGTTGGCCGGTACCCCGTCGACCGGCCACCGGTCCAGCGCCCGGGCCAGGGCTTCCTGCGTGCAGTCCTCGGCCAGCGTCCAGTCACCGGTGATCCGGATCAGGGCCGCCACGATCCGCGGGTACGCCTCGACGGCGGTGGCCGCGACGGCTTGCGCCGCCGCGGCCCGACCGACCGCCGTACCCCCGTTTTCGGCGGGCCGCTCCGCCGCCGCGCCATCGCCGTCGGGCAGCGCCTGCGGCACCGCGATCTCGGCGGCCGGATCCGTCACTGCTCGAAGTCGGCGAACGGGCGGAGTTCGATCCGCCCGGCCCAGGCCATCGGATGCGCCCGGGCGACCTCGATCGCCTCGTCCAGATCGGCGCACTCCAGCAGGTCGAAGCCGACGATCATCTCCTTGACCTCGGCGAACGGACCGTCGGAGACCAGCAGTTGGCCGTTGCGGACCCGTACCGTGGTGGCGGCCGACGCCGGTGCCAGCTGGGCGCCCTGGAGGCGCCGCCCGGCGGCGTCGTTCTCCGCCACCCACACCTCGACATCGGGGTGGTTGCTCGGCTCCGGGTCCGGCTCCGGATCGGTGCAGACCAGCATCATGTACTTCACGTCAGGTCTCCCTACTAACTCGTCGTGCCGAGTATTCATCTGCATGACGAACGGCGACCGGTTGACCGGACGACCCGTGACCGGAGTTTCCTGTTTTCCCGGGCTCCCGACCGGCGGCTCGTTCCCCGCGGCGAGAGAGCAACCCCTCGCCGCCACCCCTCCTGGCCGCCGACCGTCCGGGGGACAACCGGCTCTACACTCCGGCGCTCGCCACGGATGTACCGGTGGCCCGTTGCCCGTACCGTCTACCGACGCACATCCGGCTCGGCTGCCCGCTCGCCTCAGGCGGCGGCGGACCGCCGGACCCGGGACCAGGACAGCACGCGGAGGTCTCCTTGTCACGACGCGGTCGTCGAGACCCGCTTCTCGCGCTCCTGCTCGCCCTCCTGCTCTTGGCAACCTCCGGATGCACGGCAGCCGGCAAGAAACTGGCGCCGTCCGACGGCGACGCGGTGGAGGCACGGCCCGATCCAGCCCTGCTGGCACTCGGTGAGCTGCTGGACAAGGACGGTGTGCTACCGCTCGACCAGGCGCAGCGGATGGTGGCCGGACTCGTCGAACCGCTGCCGGGCGTCGAGCCCTGGACGGAGGCGGGGTCGACCGCACCGCCGCTGGCGGCACTTGCCCTGCGTACGGTCGCGCAGGCGTTGCCCGCTCTCGACCCACCGGTCGCCGACCGGATCAGGGCGATCATCGAACCGTCCGGCGAGGAACAGGAACTCGTCCTCCAGCCAGGTCAGGCTCCCGCCCGACGCGGCCCGACCACGGTCGCGCCAGAAACGGTCCCGTCGAACGAGGAACTGACCGCCATCATGGCGGGGATCGTCGCGGACATCGAGGGGCGGAGCGGGCACCGGCTGCGGCTACCGGTGCGGGTACGCACGGTTGCCGACGCGAGAACCGGCGGCGATGCCCTGACGACCCCGGTGGTCGACGCTGGCGGGAGGGCGCAGGCCTGTCGCATCGCGCTGCCGCGCACGCTCTTCGGCGACGACGCCAACTCGATCACGAGCACCATCGCACACGAGGTCTGGCACTGCTTCCAGTACGACGCCGCACCGAGACGCAACCTCGACGGCACACCACTGTGGATCGTCGAGGGGCAGGCCGAATGGGCGGGCGAAGCCTACGTGGGCGGTTCCCTGTCGAGCGCCCCACGCTGGGACACCTGGCTGCTGCAACCGGCCAAGGCCCTGACGACGCGCAGCTACGACGCGATCGGTCTGTACGCGGTGGCTGACGCGGCCGGGGCTGATCCGTGGCGGACGATGCTGCCCATGCTGGGTCACCGGGGCGCACGGGCGGTCGAGACGCTCTTCGACCGCGCCGCCGACCAGGCGGTCCGCCGCGTCGCGACCTCGCTCGTCCGTGCACCCGAGCTGGGTGAGGTCTGGGAGTCCCGTGGTCCGGGGATCACCGACTCCCGCGTCGCCCCGGTCCTGACCGTCGCGGCCGGACCCGTCGAGGCCCGCATGCGGGTACCCGCCTTCGGCACGCTGCCGGTACGGATCGCCGCATCCGATGGCGAGGTGCTACGCGTCACCGTCGAGGGCGGTGCGGCGGGCGCCGTCGCCATGCCGCTCGCCGGCACGGTCGAGCTGGCACCCGGTGGCAACGCACTGTTCTGCCTGGCCGAGGGAGGATGCGTCTGCCCGGGTGGGGCGGCAAGGCCGGAGGTTCCCCAGGCCGGAGCGGGAGAAGGTGCCGCAGCCGTGGGGGCGACCGCCGCCGGGCAGGTCGCCGTGGTGGCCGAGCTGCTCACCGTCGAGGAGCTGTGCGAGTCGGGCGGGCTGGTCGGTGAATGGGTCACCGACGTCGCGAGCGTGATGCGGGCGATGTCGGCGGATTACGGCCCGATGCCCTCCTGCAACGGGCCATGGGTGGCGACGTTCACGGCGGAGGGCGGATTCTCCGCCGGTTACCAGGCCACCTGCCGGGTCGCCGACGTGACGGGCCGGGCGACCGCCCGGTTCACTGGACGCTATACCGATACCGGACTCACGTTCACCGTGTCGGACGTCGAGGGGGACGGCTCGATCACGCTCGGCGGTCGCACCACGCCGCTGCCCGGCGTCGACGGATTCCGGACCGCGCTCGGAAACACGGCCGACTACGTGATCGACGGAGACACCCTGACGTACTCCTTCGCCGCACCGGACGGCAGGAAACCGACGATCGTGCTCACCCGACGGTCCTGATCGCCCACCACCGTCCTCCCTTCGGCCTCCTTGCCGCCCGACGGGCACCGTGCGAGGGTTCCTGCGAGGGAGCGAGGTGGGGCGTGGGCTGGCGCGAGACGTACGACGCCGTGGCCAAGGTGCTCGCCCACCCCGCCCGAGACGACGAGCGGTCCCCGGTGGTCGTCCTGCACGGCTGCGTCGGCGCGGGCAAGACCTGGCTGCTGGACCGCCTGACGGAGCGGGACCTGCCCGCTCCGGTGCTGCGCGCCACCGGGCACGAGGCGGAGGCGCGGATCGCGTACGCGGGTCTGCACGAGCTTGTCGCACCCGTGCTCGACCGGTCGGGTCCGGCGGTGGTGACGCTGCGGGCGGCGCTGCGGATGGATTCCGGCGGGTCGGCGACCCTGCGGCCCATCGCCGTCGCCGCCGCGCTGCTCGACCTGCTGCGCGGGCTGGCCCGCAACGGTGGTGTCACCCTCGTCGTCGACGATGTGCAGTGGCTCGACGAAGCCAGCGTGTCCTGCCTCGTCTTCGCTCTTCGCCGGCTGCACGGTGAGCGGATCGTCTCCATGCTCGCCGCGCGTACCGACGCCGGCCCGGACTCGGCGGCACTGCTCGAACGGCTGGCCGGCGTCGCCACCCGGCTGCACCAGGTCGGTGAATGGTCCGAGGCGGAGTCGCGGGCGCTGCTCCGTGAGCTTTACCCCGGCCTGACCCGTACCGCCGTCGACCGGGTGGTCGGCCTCAGCGAGGGTACGCCCCTCGCACTTGTCGAACTCGGCGCGGCGCTGCTGCGCGAGGGCGCCGCCGCGGCACCGCCGTCCACGATGGTGCTGCCGGGCCTGGGCCGACGGATGGAGGCCTACTTCGGCCTCCGGCTGGAGGCTCTCGATCGGCGTCAACGCCTGGCCCTGTTGGTGCTCAGCCTCGACGACCTGCCGCTGAGACTCGCCGAAACGGCCCTGACCTCGGTCGGGCTCGGGCTGGCGGACGTGGCACCGGCCGAGGAGGGCGGGCTGCTGCGGCTGGCCGGCGGCGACCGGGTCCGGTTCCGGCATCCGCTCGTGCGCGCGGCGGTGGGTGCCCGGGCCTCACGATCCGAGCTGCGCACCGCGCACCTCGGCCTCGCCCGGACGTTCGCCGGGAGCGACCCGGCACGCGCCGCCTGGCACCGCTTCGCCGCCGGGGACAGGACACCCGACGAGCCGCTCGCCACCGCCCTGGAGGTGGCCGCCGGTAACGCGCTCGACGGCGGTGCCGTCTTCGAGGCGGTGCAGGCGCTCACGGCGGCGTGGTCGGTCTCCGCTTCACCGGACACCCGGCGCGCCCGGGCCGCTCGGACGGCGGAACTCGCCGCACGGCAGGGCCGCCTGGAGATCGCCGGTGCCGTGGCGTACGCGATGGCCACCGAGGCGCGGACGCCGGCCGAGCGGGCGGGCTGGCTCCGGGTACTGCTGGCTCGGGACTTCCTCACCGGTTCGACGGACTGCCTGGCGTCCTGTGCCGAGGTCGTCGACGAGCTGGCGACAAGCGATCCCGTCCTCGCCGCCGAACTGCTGGGCGCGGAGGCCGGATGCCTGTACAGCCTCGGCCGTCTCACCGAGGCCGAGCTGCGCCTCGCTCGCCTCACGGAGCTGGTCGAGGCCGTCCGCGGCGCGCGGACGACCTGGGAGACGACGTTGCTGCGCGACATCGTCCGGGCCTCCCGCGCCGACCTGCAGAGCGTGCGGGCGCTCGCGGAGCCGTGGTGGCGGGCACTGGACGACGAACGACTGCTCCGCTCGGCGTACCTGCTCATGCCGGCGGTCGCGACCCTCCTCGCAGCCGGCGCCGTGGCTGCGGCCGAGGAACTGGTCGAACGCTTGGAGCGGGTCTGCCGAGCGGGCGGCGCCGCCGGCCTCGACGTGGTGCCGACCACCCTGCGGTGCGTACTGAACATCGAGCGAGGCGCCTGGGACGATGCGGCCCGCATCATCGCGATCGCCGAGGACCTCTACGGAAGCGGCGAATTCGTCGTGCCGATCGCCCACCTGCAGGTGCGCTTCGCCGCGCTGCTCGTGCACCGCGGGCAGTACGCCGAGGCCACACGCCGGATCGATCTGGTCCGCGGGGTCGCCGGCCGGATGCCCACCATCGCCCTGATGACCATGTCGGTTGCTGGTCTTCGGGATCTGCTTCAGGGCCGGCTGACGGAGGCCGTCAGCTCACTGGGCGAGGGCGAGCGCATCGCACGCTCCCTCGGTACCGCCCTGCGTGGCACCACGACCGTCGGCACGGACCTGGTGGAGGCGCTCTGGCGGCAGCGCCGCTTCGAGGAGGCTCGCGCCGCCGCGGACGAGTTCTGGCGACGCAGCCGGTCCGATCCCAATCCGGACGTACGGGCTGCGGCGTGGCGCTGCCGTGGTCTCACCGCCGACGCCGAAGCCTCGGCGCGGCAGGCGTTCGAGGTGGCTCTGCGCCTGCACACCCGAGGATCGAACGTGCTCGCCCGGGCAAGGACGCTGCTCTGCTACGGCATCTCGCTGCGCCGCCGCCGCCGAAAGGGAATCGCCCGTGCACATCTGGACACGGCGCTCGCCCTCTTCCGGTCGCTCGGCGCCACGCCGTGGGTGACCGCGACCGAGGCGGAGTTGGCGGCCTGCGGTAGGCGGCGGGCCGGGCAGGCAGGGGTTGCGGGTGTCCTCACCCCCGGGCAGTGGAGCGTTGCCCGCGCGGTGGCCGACAACCTGAGCAACCGGGAGGTCGCCGAGCGTCTCTCCCTCTCGGTACGTACCGTGGAGTACCACCTGGCGAACGCCTACCGACTACTCGGCGTGGCCAACCGGGCGGAACTCACCGCCCTCGTCCGCACCCGCTCGTCCGAACCGGTCCGTCTCAACCACTGAACCGGCGAGCGGTTACCGCTGCCCGACAGCACCACCGACCGTTCACGGTAACCGCCTGGCTGGGCGCGCCCGAGAGGCCAGCGTGTCGCTGTGCGCGATCAGGATCAGCAGGCCGGTGATGATCGCGGAGTTGACAAGCAACGACTGATCGCGGCCCGCCACGGCGGCGACCACGACGGCGAGCATCCCGATCAGCCGGTGCCAGGAGATCCGACGGTGCACGGCCAGCGCGAACAGGATCCAGCCGCTCAGGAAGAGCGCCGGCCCGGCGACCATCGTCACGAGGGCGACCCGGTCGTGGGAGAAGGGCTCCATGATCATCAACCGCGAACCGACCCCGGTCGCCACCACGCCAGCGATCATCACCAGGTGCAGGTAGCCGGCGAGCAGCCCCAATTTGCTTCCAGGTGGTCCCAGCGCCTCGATGGCGGCGCCCAGCCGCATCCCGCCGGGCACCAGGTACAGCCGGCCGAGACTTACCGCGTTTATGAACATCAGGGCGAACGCCAGGCTGCGACCGAGGTCGAAGCCGCGCTCGCTGTACGTGATGCCAGCGGTCAGGATCAGCTCGCCCAGGGCGATGATGAAGATCTTCTGGTAACGCTCGGACAGATGCTCCCCGATGATCTGAAGGTTCTCCCAGCTGCTGCGACCGAGCGCCGGCGTCGGCCAACGCAGTCGCGCCATCGAGTAGTCCAGCACCACCGCCGCCGTCCAGAGGACCACCTGGGCCGGTCCGACGAACGCCCCCACGAGCCACAGCACCCCGGAGACGGCGAACCAGATCGCCACCCGCAGGGTCCGCAGTTGCAGCGGGTGCCCGCGCAGGGCCGGCAGCAGCAGGGCCGCCCGCCCCAGATGAATCGCCACGTACGCACCCGCGAACACCAGCGCGTGTCCGGCGTACGCGGTGGGTGCCGCGGCGGCCATCAGCATCCCGCCGAACATCACCCAGAGCAGCAGCGCGGTGATCAGTGGCGTACGCGGCTCGAACCAGTCGGTCGACCAGGCGGTCACGAACCACACCCACCAGATGGCGGCCAACAGCAGTGCCGTCCGGAACGCCCCGTCCACGCTGAGGTCGTCCTCAAGGGCCTGGGACAGCCGGTTCAACGCCAGGATGAAGGCCAGGTCGAAGAAGAGTTCCAGGAACGACGCCCGCCGGGAGACCTCGCGCCGCCGCAACAGCCGCGCCGGCAGCCCACTGGACATCTCGCCTCCGCGTCCCCCGGTGATCGCGCCTCAGTCGTACCACCGGCCGGGTCCGCTTCGGCGCTGAACGGCGAGGTCGGCGCGGTGCCGGCCGACTCTTCGCGCCGGCGGGTGCGGACTCCGCCGCGCAGCGGGCACTAACCTCGGGGCGATGCAGCACACCCCCGACGGACGGGCCACCCTCACCACTGCCGAACGCGCGATCGATGCCCGCTTCCGCGCGGGGCTGGCTCGGTTGCCGCGTCACGGTCCGGCCGGTTGGCTCACCGAGTTCGTGGTCTTCGGGCTCAAGCAGGCCTGGGCGTGTGTGTTCGGTGCCGCCATGTTGGCGATCATCTGCGCGGCGCACCTCTGGTACCCGGACGACGCCACCGTCGCCCGCAACGACGTCCTCACCGTCGCGGCCGTCGCCATTCAGGTCGCCATGGTGGCCGGGCGTCTGGAGACCCTGCGCGAGCTACGGGTGATCGTCCTGTTCCACCTCGTCGGCACGGTCATGGAGCTGTTCAAGACCCACATCGGCTCGTGGACGTACGAGCCCGACGGCGTGCTCCGGCTCGGCGGGGTGCCCCTGTTCAGCGGCTTCATGTACGCCGCGGTCGGCTCGTACCTGGTGCGGGTGAACCGGCTCTTCGACCTGCGCTTCAGGCGGTATCCGCGGCGCTGGTTGACGGCCCTGGTGGCGACCGCGATCTATCTCAACTTCTTCGCCAACCACTACCTGCCGGACGTGCGCTGGCTGCTCATCGCGGTTGTCGCGCTCGTGTTCGGCCGCTGTGTCATGCACTTCCGCATATTCCGGGCCCGATGGCGCATGCCGCTGCTGCTGGCCTTCGTCCTCGTCGCCTTCTTCATCTGGCTCGCGGAGAACATCGCCACCTGGTCGAACGCGTGGCTCTATCCGAGCCAGCTGGACGGTTGGCACCCGGTGTCACTGACGAAGCTGGCGTCGTGGTTTCTCCTGATGATCATTTCGGTGGTGCTTGTCACCTGGATCTCACCGCCGCAGCCACCCGATGACGACCGGCAGCCACCCCGGGACACCGACGGGACCGCGCCCGGCGCGGTGCCGGTGGGCCAGCGGGAGCGGCGCCGATCGTCTCTTGACCAGTTCAGCCCTGGCGGCTCTTCCACTGCGGGTTGACCCGGTTCACCACGACCACCCGGCCGCGTCGGCGCACCACTGTCGAACCCGGCTTCCGCTTCAGCGACCGGAGGGAACTGCGTACCTTCATGTCCGTTTCTCCTCGGCTCGGGCCTCACCTCGTACGCAGGAGAAAACGTCGACGTCCGAGGTGGGATTCCCCGCCCGATCTACCGGTCGGCGGGAAGCGTCGGCTCGACCGCCAGCAGGGCGGCGAGTTGCCGCAGAACCTGGGGTCGAGCCCGGTAGCAGACCCAGGTTCCACGTCGTTCGGAGTCGACAAGACCCGCCTCTCGCAGCGTCCGCAGGTGATGCGAGATCGTCGGCCCGGTCAGGTCGAAGGCCGGAGTCAGGTCGCAGACGGACACCTCCCCACCCTCGGCGGAGGCGGTCATCGACATCAGTTGCAGCCGAACCGGATCGCCGAGTGCCTTGAACGCCGGCGCCAACACCCTGCTCTCGCTCGCCGAACTCGCCGCCATCGCACCCGGCACCGAGGTCACGTGGGCCATCCGATCGCTGTCACCGACGCGTACCTACGGTGGCGGCGACGCGGACGCGCTACCCGCTCGCGGCGCACTCGGCTCCCGGCTGCGCGCGCACGTCGACGCCGGCCGCATCCGCCTGCTCACCGGATTCTCCGTCCACGCGATCAACCCCGCCGACGGCCGGGTCGCGGTGATCGTCCGACGCCCCGACGGCGCCCAGGAGCAGGTCACGGTGGACCGGATCGTCGCCGCCACCGGTTTCCGGCCCGACCACACGATCGCCGCCGAGCTGCGCCTGGATCTCGATCCGATCATGGGTGCCACCCGCGCCCCCGCTCCGCTGATCGACCCCAACGAGCACTCCTGCGGCACCGTCCCTCCGCACGGCGTCGACGAGCTCGCCCACCCGGAACCCGGCTGCTACGCCGTCGGCATGAAGAGCTACGGCCGCGCGCCCACCTTCCTCATGGCCACCGGCTACGAGCAGGTCCGCTCCGTCGTCGCCGCTCTCGCCGGCGACTGGCAGGCCGCCCGCGACGTCCAGATCGACCTGCCCGAGACCGGCGTCTGCAACAGCAACCCCGCCGACTCGGTCGCCGGTGACGACTGCTGCGGCCCGGTGCCCGAGCCGGCCGGCAAGGGCCTTGCCACCGGCATCAGCGGCGGTCTGCTCACCGCACCGTTGAACCTGGTCAGCACCGACGGGCCGGCTACCGACCGGACCGGTGGCTGTTGCGGCGGCTGAGGGCGGCCGACGAGTCGAGCGCCCGGCGGACGATGTGCAGGGCCTGCTCCGCCGGGGGTAGGCGGGACTCGCTCACCACCCGGCCGTCCACGATGATCGCCGCGTACCCGGTACCCCGGACCAGGTCTCGCAGCAGGGCGCGCCAGGGCCGCCGGTGCCGGCGACCGTCGCGCACGATCGCCGGCAACAGGAACAGCGTGTTACGTGGGTCGACGATCTCCACTGCGATCTCGGCGGGCAGACCGGCGCGTACCACCTGGTAGACCTCGCCCAACGGGCGCTGGTCGGCCCGTTGCCGGGCCAGCGCCGGATCCTCGTGCCGGCCCTCGACGCAGATGCCGGCCGCGCCGGTGCAGCAGCCGGAGCCGGCCCCGGTGGCGTCCCACGGTCGGATCAGCAGGACCCGGTGCCGGGCCATCAGCGGCGATCGTCGGTGGCGCCGGCACCGGCTGCTGACTCGGCACCGACCGCCTGCTGCGACTTGTCGACCGGCTCGGGTCCGGTGGCACCCGCACCGCTGCTGTCCGGGCCTGGCCCGGCGTCCGCGTCCGGCTCGACGGACTGGCCACTGGCGCGCCGCAGCGCGAGCACCGCCTCCACGATCAGCCAGAGCGCGAGGACGAAGATGATGGCGTCCAGCGGTGCCAGCACCCACTCGTCGGCCGCCACGAACTCGCGCAACTGCACGATCAGTGCCCAGGTCGTCATCACCAGCAGGAAGACCAGCGGCACGATGACCGCGACCGGGTTGCGCCGACGGCGCAGCACCCAGACCGCGATGACAGCCAGGGCGAGCCCGGCGGTGAGCTGGTTGGTGGTGCCGAAGAGGCGCCACAGCACCCCGAAGGTGTAGCCGGCGTCCCCGCCGCCCGGCAGCAGGGCGAGCGTGAGCGGTGCGGCGATCGCCAGCAGCCCGGCCAGAGTCAGGTGACGGGACAGCCGCCGCCACCCGACCAACTCGGCGATCTCCTGCACGATGTAGCGCTGCAACCGGACGCCGGTGTCCATCGTGGTGGCCGCGAACGAGATCACCACCACCGCCGCGAAGACGGTCGCGAGCTGGAACTCGATGCCGAGGTTCGTGGCGAAGCTGGCGATGCCGTTGACGAAGTTGCGGGTGGCTCCGCCTGACGCTTCGGCGTAGCTGGCGTACAGCCCCTCCCACTCGGCGCGCGTGGCGGCGACCCCGGCCGTGACCGCGATGATCGACCCGAGGGCGAGGCTGCCCTCGCCGATCGCCCCGGCGTAGCCGACGTACCTGGCGTCGGTCTCCTTGTCGAGCTGTTTGGAGGTGGTGCCGGAGGCCACCAGCGAGTGGAACCCGGATATCGCCCCACAGGCGACCGTGATGAACAGGAACGGGAAGATGCTCGGTGAACCGGCCGGTACGTCGTTGAACATCGGCGCCACGATCCGGTCCATCCCGACCAGCACCCCGGCGAAGATCACCGCGATGGCGATGAACAGCTGGTGGGAGTTGATGTAGTCGCGCGGCTGCAACAGCAACCAGACCGGCAGGCGCGAGGCGATGAACGCGTAGACGAAGAGGATGATCACCCACAGGTCACGCGTCCGCTCGAAGCCCAGCGTGTCGGCCAACCCGGTGATCTCGATGGGGTAGAGGTTGCCCACCCAGATCAGGAAGTAGAGCGCGGCCACGCCGATGAGCGACGGCACCAGCGCCGCGCTGCGGGTGCGGTAGATGTACTGACCGATCGCGATGGCGAGGGGAATCTCCACGAAGATCGGGATGACCGCGCCCGGATACGCGACGAGCAGGTTGCCGATCACCACCGCGAAGACCGCGTTCACAAGTGTGAGCAGGAAGAAGATGATCAGCAGAAACAACGTACGGGCCCGTTTGCTGATCACGTCCGCGGCAAGAGTGCCGATGTTGCGCGCCCGGTGTCGTACCGAGACCGCGAGCGCCCCGAAGTCGTGCACGCCGGCCGCGAAGATGGTGCCGAACACCACCCAGGCCAACGCCGGGCCCCACCCCCAGAACACCGCGATCGCCGGGCCGACGATCGGGGCGGCTCCGGCGATCGAGGTGAAGTGGTGGCCGAAGAGCACATGCTTGTTGGTGGGGACGAAGTCGACTCCGTCGGCGAACCGGTGCGCCGGGGTGACGTAGGCGGGGTCCAACCCGTACACCCGGTCGGCGAGGTAACGCGAGTAGTACCGGTAGCCGAGGGCGAACATCGCCATGACCGCGATGACGACGACGATGGCGGGCACACGGCTGCCTCCTTGCAGCCCACCTGGGCGGGCGCTCGTGTGCAGATCCCGAAACCTGCCGGTAATGTAACGGGGATCACAATCCGAGGTCAACCGAACGGCTCTGAACACATGGACGTGGATACGGATGTTCGCCGCGCGATCCAGGCTGCCACCGTTGGCGAGTTGGCCTGGCTCGACCGGGACGGCCGACCACAGGCCCGGCCGGTCACGCCGCTGCTGCTCGGCGACCGGCCCGCAGTCGCGTTCCCGTACGCCGAGGTCGGCCTGGCCCGCAGGCTGGCCACCGCTCCGGTCGCGGCGCTTGTCGTCTCCGACGACCGGCTCACCGGGCGTGGCTGGCGGCCGGTCGCGGTGACCGGCCGGCCCCGGCTGACCGAGGATCGCGACGGCGCGCTGTTCGCGGAGCGGTTGCTCGACCAGGAACTGCGCAAGTACCCGCCGGCCCGGGCGCTTATCGACTCACCACTGCTACGCCGGGAGCACTGGTGGTACCTGCCCCGACTGATCGTGGCGCTGGACGTCGCCTCGGCGACCACCGTCGGTGTCCGCGTCGGCGGGGTCGGCGAGGTGCTGGCGGTCGCCCGCGACGACAAGCACCTGCACGTGGACTCGGTGGCCCGGCCCGACCGCGAGGCGACCGAGGCGGTCCGGGTGCGCAGCCTCGCGGGACGGCTGCCGGCCAACGGCCCGGCGGTGCTGCTGGGGCACGACTTCTCCGCCCCCGACCTCGAACGGTGGACCCCGTGGACGACCCGGGGCGAGGTGACCGACGGCATCCTGGCCGTGACGGCGGCACCTGCGCGCACCGCCCTCGCGCCGCCGCTCGGGTTGTGGCGACGGCTGACCCGTCAGCGACGGCTCGCCCGGGCATGCCAGGACGGGCTCAACTGAGCCGTGCGGTAGCTCAGGGACGCCCTACGGGCCGAACGTGAAGACGTACGCCCGCAACCCCGGCTGGTCGCTCGTCAGGGTCAGCAGGTGGTCGATCCGGGACGCCCCGGCGACGAGCCGGACCATGCGCGCCCGGTCGATTCGTGCCACCGCGTCCGCGCCGACGTCCGCACCACGCTCGTCGCCGATCGGGCTTCCGTCGAGCAGCACCCGCAGGGCGGCCGGCCCGGCCGGTCCGGGGTCGACGACGAGGTTCACCTCGCCGGCGTTGAACGGTAGGGCGAGTTCGCCGCCACCGCTGCCCAGTTCGACGTACTCGCCGCTGGCGGTCCACTCGCCGGCCAGGACGAAGGTGCCCGGCACTCCCCGGTCGGTGCCCAGGTACGTCTCGGGTGTCACGCCGACGTAGGAGGGCTCCCCGGCGACGGCGAAGGCCGTGACCTCCCGACTGGCCGGCGGCAGCTCGACGCCCGGCGTCCAGATCGTCAGCAGTCGCCGGATCTCCGACTCCACCTGTTCGTAGTCGCCCTCGCCGACCCACCGGTCGATGAGTCGCCCGTCCGCGTCGAAGAGGTACTTCGCCGGCCAGGCGTCGTTGCGCAGCGCCCGCCAGAACGTGTAGTCGTTGTCGATCGCGACGGGGTGGGTGAGCTGATGATCGCGGACCGCCTGATCGATGTTGCCCGGTTCCCTGCCGAAAACGAACTCGGGCACGTGCACCCCGATGACGGTCAGGCCCAGGTCCGCGTAGTCGCGGTGCCACGCCCTGACGAACGGCGCGGTGCGTATCCAGTTGATGCAGGTGTACTCCCAGATGTCCACCAGGACCACCCGACCGCGCAGCAGGTCAGGGGTCAGCGGCGGCGAGTTCACCCAACGATCGACGGTGATGGGTGGGAGCTGCATCGTCAGGTTCGTCGTCATGACGCCACCGGGACGGCGGCAGCGCCGACGATGGCTCGGTGGCCGTCATTCTGTACGTACCCGATCACCATGGCGCGGCGAGGATCGAGAGTTGCCGGCACCGAAAGCTCGACCTGGCCGAGATCCCCGTTGATCCTCTCTGACGTGAAGGCGCGGACCACGGCGTCCTGGCGCAGCCGCCGCCCGGCGTTCTCACCTCGGGGGACGTCGTTCTCCAGACCGCGCTCCACGACCGCCATGTTGATCGTTCCGAGCGCCGGTACCCGGTCGACCTGGTAGTCCACCGTGAGCCGGTGCGTCTCGTCGCCGTCCGTCTCGGTCACCGACAGGGTCAGCGGTGTGATCGCCGCCGTCGCCAGAGCGGACTCGATCGCCGCGGACGCCTGCCGGCGGTCGGAGCCGACGAAGTCGGTCGTACCGTTGACGATCATCTGCGGGGTGTACAGGCCGCCGGAACCGAAGGCCCGGGCGTAGTCCTCCTGCCGCCGGGTGTGCGCCCCGTCGGCGTACGGGTCGGCCCACCCGAGGTGATCCCAGTAGTCGACGTGGAAGCCCAGCGCGTACACGGGTCGACCCCGTTCCCGAGCGCTCTGGTCGATCTCGGACAGCACCTCTTCGGCGGGAGGACAACTGTTGCATCCCTGGGAGGTGAACATCTCCACGACGGCGAAGCCGCCGTCGGTCCGGTCGCTGCTCGACCTGCTGGGCGAGGTGTCCGTCACGGCCAATCCTCCTCGGCGGTCCGGCTGACGGTGACCGCCTTCCCATTACGCCCGCGACCACGCCCGCCGGTCGAGACGAAGCGGCAGGCTGATCTCCTGATCACGCTTCGGCGGTGAGGACCGGTTGGCTACCCGCTGCGGTCCTTGCGCCTCCTGCACCGTAAGTCCGTATCCGCACCTCAACCGGCACGGGCCCGACAGCCCCCGACCCCTTCCGGAAAAGATTCACAGGGGTGGATACGATGGGTACCATCGCGGTTGGGAGCCGCCAAGCCGTGGCAGACAGCGCAGTCACCTGCCTGCCTGTCTTGAGATCGTCATGTCGATCGACGCATTCCTCCCGGGACTGGGCATCCCGGCGAGTGACACCGGCGTCGGCGGATCAACTGGAGCATCAATGAAACTCGCACGAACAGCACGTCGCCTGGGAGTCGGCGCGGCCTCCGTGCTCGTCGCCGCGTTCACCATGGTCGTGATCAACCAGCCCGGCCCGGCCTCGGCGCACGGGTCGGTCACGAACCCGCCGTCCCGCAACTACGGCTGCTGGGAGCGCTGGGGTGGCGACCACCTCAACCCCGCCATGGCGCAGAGCGACCCGATGTGCTGGCAGGCCTTCCAGGCCAACCCGAACACCATGTGGAACTGGAACGGCCTGTTCCGCGAGAACGTCGGCGGCAACCACCAGGCCGTCATCCCGGACGGGCAGCTGTGCAGCGGCGGCCGTACCCAGGGCGGGCTGTACGCCTCGCTCGACACGGTCGGCGCCTGGACCGCCAAGCCGATGCCCAACAACTTCACCCTGACGCTCACCGACGGTGCCCGGCACGGTGCCGACTACATGCTCATCTACATCACCAAGCAGGGCTTCGACCCGACCACACAGCCCCTCACCTGGAACAGCCTGGAGCTGGTGCTCCGCACCGGCGCGTACCCCACCACCGGGCTCTACGAGGCTCAGGTCAACGCGGGCAACCGCACCGGCCGACACGTCGTCTACACGATCTGGCAGGCGTCCCACCTGGACCAGCCGTACTACATCTGCAGCGACGTGACCTTCGGCGGGGGCAGCAACCCGCCGCCCACCACTCCGCCGCCGACCACCCCACCGCCCACCACGCCCCCGCCGACCACCCCGCCGCCCACCACTCCGCCGCCGGCCGGTAACGGTGCCTGCACCGCCACCTACCGCAAGACCAGTGAATGGCCCGGTGGCTTCGGCGGCGAGGTCACCGTCCGCGCCGGCAACACCGCCATCTCCGGTTGGACGGTGAGCTGGACCTGGCCCAACGGCCAGAGCATCACCAACTCCTGGAACGCGTCGATCACGACGAGCGGGTCCTCGGTCACCGCCTCGAACGTCGGCCACAACGGCTCCTTGAGCGCCAACAGCAGCGCCACCTTCGGATTCAACGGTTCCTGGAACGGCACCAACGGCACACCAACCCTTTCCTGCACCTCCCGGTAACAGCCTTCGTGCAGGGGGTGGCGCCCATCAGCGCCACCCCCTGCACGCTGCGGGTCCACGGCCGTCGGGTCCGATCCGTCTGACGGGGGACCTGTCGCTCCCCTTCGGCGATCCGTCCTCGCCGGGGACATCGGCCACGTACCGTCGAGGCAGGCCGGCCGTCCCACGACGCCCGATGGTCAGGGACGGAGGACCAGTCGACCTGCCGTCACGGGGAGGGTGATGTCCTGTGTCAGGTCAGCTGACCGTCACCGCCTCGGGTGTCCGGCCGTACGCCGTGGCCGGATCACCGTTGCTCTGCGACGCCCGGGAACACGGCCTGACCGGGGACGGCACGACCAACGACCAGCCGGCGCTCGCCGCGCTCGTGGATCGGCTCGGTGACGCGTTCGCCGCCGACGGACGGGCACGAGTGATCTACTGCCCGCCCGGGGTGTACGCAATCCGCGACGCCGGCACCGTCTGGCGTAGCGGGGTGTCGCTGTTGGGCGCGGGGCCGGGCGCCACGCGGTTCGTCCTGAGCAACGAGGGCAACCGGTCACAGGCGGTGCCGCTGGCCTTCTACACCGCCCATCAACACGGGGCAGGCCCGGACCGGCCGCTGGCGTACTGCACCTTCGCCGACTTCGAGATCGACGGTTCAGGCGTCGCGTCGGCCCAGTACAACCCGCTGGCCAAAGGGCTCGGGTTGCAGTACGTGAGCGGTGGCCTGTTCCGGAACCTCTTCATTCACCACACCGCCGCCACCGGCTTCGGCTGCGACTTCCTCCAGGACACCCTGATCGAGGCGGTCCGGGTGCTGGAATGCGGCCGGCTGGACAACGGCCTGGAGATGGGCGGGGCCGGCATCGGTGTCGGCATCGGCGGGTGGGGGCCGATGGAACGCCTGACCATCACCAACTGTGTCGCGGTCGGCAACGCGACAAACGGCATCTTTCTGGAGATGCAGTACCCAGACCGACCCCAGCCACGGGGCATGAGGATCGCCGGCTGCCACGCCGAGAGCAACCGGTTCGGCATCTCCGACTGGGGTGCCGACGGGCTCATCGTCACCGGGTGCACGATGACCGGAAACCTGGAGGCCGGCTTCCAGGTGTCGGCGAAGGGCACCACAGGCGTGCCCGGCAAGGGCGGCCTGCTCACCGACTGTGTCATCGACGGCAATCTCCGCGACGGAGTGAACATCGGCAACACCGCCGGCCCCTACACGGTGCGGGGTAACCGGATCACCGGGAACGGTCGGCACGGCTACCACCACCAGGATCTCGGTGACGGCGGCGGGGCCGCAGCCGAAGAGATCGTCATCGAGAGCAACGACATCTGGGGCAACAGCCGCGACGGTATCCGGTTCGACCGTCCGCTGCGTGACGCCGTGATCATCAACAACCGGATCCGCAACAACGGACGCCAGTGCGCCCCTGCCGCCTCCGGGAGCGGCGAGTCCGTGCGCTACACCCGGAACACCCTCACCGACCAGGGCGCGGACTGGCCAGCCGACGGTCACCGCGGCAAGGTGCTCCGCGTCGGTGGCCGGTACGCCGTGGTCGCCGCCAACGACGCCACCACCCTCACCCTCGCCCCGATCCGGCCCGACGACGCCAGTAGTTGGAGCGCCGACACGCCGCTGCCCGGCACACCGTACGAGTTGCCGGCAGCCCCTGCCGCCCGGGCCGGCATCACCATCAACGCCACCGCCGACGCTGTCACGATCCGCGGCAACCTGATCCGCGACAGCGGCTCGGCCACCCAGACCCACGGGATCTGGGTCACCGATCGCGGCAGCTGCGTCGACTGCCGCGTACTCGACAACGACCTGGACGGCAACCACACCGCCATCCGCACGGACGTCCCCGCCGACGGTGGTCGTTGGAGCGGCAATGACGGCCACCCGTCGTAGGAGGTACCGGTCGGGTGCCACGGCGTGGCGCCCGGACAGACATGGGGGCGAGGCATGACATCGGAACGTGATGTGCGGCATCAGCGGTGAAGCGAGGTTCGACGGCAGTACGCCCGACGCCGACGCGGTGACCCGGATGACCGAAGCGATGCGGTCCCGGGGACCGGACGGCGAGGGCCTGTGGAGCGATGGCTGGGTGACCCTCGGGCATCGTCGGTTGACAGTCATCGACCTGTCCGACGCGGGTGGCCAGCCCATGGTGCGCGAGGATCTCGGCCTCGCGCTGGTCTTCAACGGCTGCGTCTACAACTACCCGGAGCTGCGCGAAGAGCTACGCGACGCCGGGCACACCTTCCACTCGACAAGTGACACCGAAGTGATCCTGGTGGCGTACGCACAGTGGGGTGAAGATTTCGTCGACCACCTGGTCGGCATGTTCGCCGTGGGCCTGATCGACCGTGCCCGACGTCGGCTCGTACTGGCCCGGGACCGACTCGGCGTCAAGCCCCTCTACCTCGCCGAGACGCCGGGCCGGCTGCGGTTCGCCTCGACGCTACCGGCGCTGCTCAAGGCGGGCGACGTGGACACCAGCGTCGACCCGGTGGCGCTGCATCACTATCTGTCGTGGCACTCGATCGTGCCCGCACCCCGCACCATCCTGCGCGGTGTCCGGAAGCTGCCGCCGGCGACCGTGCGGGTGGTCGAGGCCGACGGGCGCAGCCGCGAACGGGTCTACTGGCGCCCCGGCTACGTCCGGGATCCCGCCCACGCGGGCTGGAACGACCGGGACTGGCGAGCCGCGATCGGTGACGCCCTGCGCACCGCGGTGCGACGACGGCTCGTCGCCGACGTGCCGGTAGGGGTGCTGCTCTCCGGCGGGCTCGACTCGAGCCTCATCGTGGCACTGCTGGCCGAGGCCGGGCAGCAGCACCTACGCACCTTCAGCATCGGCTTCGACAGCCGGCACGGCGAGGCCGGCGACGAGTTTCACTACTCGGATCTGGTCGCCCGCGCGTACGACACCGATCATGTCCGCATCCAGCTATCCAACGACGACCTGGTACCCGCCGTACGCCGGACGATCGAGGCCATGACCGAGCCGATGGGCAGCCACGACGTGGTCGCCTTCCACCTGCTCTCCGAGCAGGTCGCGGCACATGTCAAGGTGGCGCAGTCCGGGCAGGGCGCCGACGAGGTGTTCGCCGGGTACGGCTACCACCAGCCCCTGACCCGGGTGCCCCGCGCCGACGCGGCGCAGACCTTCACCGACGCCTTCTTCGACCGGGACCACGCCGAGCTGACCCGGGTGGTGGGTCCGGCTCACGCCGTCGACGTCGACGCCAGCCGGGACCTCGTCGTCGCGGAGCTGAACGCCCCGGGCGCGGAGACCGCTCTGGACGCGGTGCTGCGCCTGGACACCCACCTGATGCTTCCCGACGACCCGGTCAAACGGGTGGACAGCATGAGCATGGCGTGGGGGTTGGAGGTGCGTACGCCCTTCCTCGACCAGGACCTGGTCGCTCTCGCCGCAGCCTGTCCGCCGCAGCACAAGGTCGCCCACGGCGGCAAGGGTGTGCTCAAGGAGGTCGCCCGCGAGGTGCTGCCCGCCGAGGTGATCGACCGGCCGAAGGGCTACTTTCCGGTGCCGGCGCTGCGCAACGTCGACGGTCCGGTCCGCGACCTCGTCGTGGCGGCGTTGCGGGCGCCGGCCGCGCGCGAGCGGGAACTGTTCCGGCAGGCGTACGTGGACGCGCTGCTCGCCGATCCCGAACAGGCACAGGCCGCCGCGGGCAGCAACAAGTTGTGGCAGCTGGGCCTGCTGGAACTCTGGCTACAGACCCACGGCATCCGCTGAGGGTGCCGGCTGCGGTTTCAGCCTGCGGTGGTCTCGGCGGCGAGGTGGTCGAGGACCGCGCGAACGTCTCCACCGGTGCGCGCGATGACCCGCCGCTGCCGGGCCGCACCGGTGCCGTCCCGGCGCAGCCGGGCCAGCTGTTCCAGGACGTACGACAGGTCCCCGTGTCGGACCAGCGCGGGTGCCACAGTGGTGAACAGCTCCTCCACCAGGTCCCACGCCGGGCGGGCACCGCCACCGCACAGGTCGATCAGCCGGCCGTCCAGCCCCTCATGGGCCGCCCGCCAGTGCGCCGCCGCGAGCAGGCAACTACGCAGGCGGGGTGCCGGAACGCCGGCACGCACCTGGTCGACCATGGTGGCGACCAGCGCCCGCACCAGGGCCGCCACCAGCACCGTGTCGTCCACCCCCGGGCAGACGTCCCCCACCCGGATCTCCACGGTGGGATAGCTGGCCGAGGGCCGGGCGTACCAGTAGACCATCGCCGCGTCGAGCATGATCCCCGCGTCGACGAGTTCCGCCACCGTCGCGTCGTACTCGGCGACGGAGGTGAAGTACGGGGTGGGACCGATGCTCGGCCAACGCTCCAGTTGCATCGAACGCCAGCTGGCGTGGCCGGTGTCCGCGCCGTCGTGCAGCGGTGAGTTGGTGGTGAGCGCCTGCACCACCGGCAACCACGGCCGCAGGTGATTGCTGACCTGCACCGCCAGTTCCCGGTTCGGCAGACCAACGTGCACGTGGCAGCCGCAGACGGCTGGATCGTGTGCGACCGGACCGAACCGGCGGGACATGGCGTGGTAGCGAGGCTCATCCGGCACTGTCCGGTGCGACTCGTGAACCGGGGTGGCTCCCACCGCGACCAGCTGCGCTCCCGCCGACCGCGCCGCTTCCGCGGCGGCACGCCGCAGCCTGACCAGGTGTGCCCGTAGGTCGGCCAGGTCGGCACAGACGGGGGTGACCATCTCCACCATGCTGTGCCGGAACTCCTGCCGGCTCTGCTCGCGGGCCGCACCATGCAGGGCGGTCAGCACCCGGTCGGCGACCGGCAGGCTCTCTCCCGTTTCCGGGTCCAGCAGCAGAAACTCCTCCTCCACCCCGATGGTCAGCCGCGCCGGCGCGTCCACGGCACTCACGGGCGGTGCGGTGGACGGGTGGTTCGTCATCGTCGGCATCCCCTCCTGCCGGCGACGGTCACCGCCGCCACACGGGCGGACTTCCCCGTGGCGGCTCCGGCAAACGGCGCCCGACAACGACCGGACGGGCTCGGTCTGATACCGAGCCCGTCCGTTCCAGCTCCACCCGATCCGATCGCGGGGTCTGCCGGACCTCATCCGATTCGGTGAGCGCCCTCAACCGCGAACGTCAGGCACACGTCGAGCCAGATCTGTGTCGTGTCGTCAGCGTTGCAGGGTGAGCAGTCCGGGACGGTAGGGCAGCAGGCCGTAGTCGCCACCGGAGTTGGGGGAACGTCCCTGGTAGAGCAGTTGCAG